>JAICKK010000273.1 GCA_025927955.1 Nocardioidaceae bacterium | reverse complement strand
CAGTGGGACTGGATGCGCGACCCGAAGATCCACTCCACGACGTGGCACTGGGACACCGCCACCCCGGCCGAGCAGTGGAAGCACAGCCACAACGAGCTCCACCACACCTACACGAACGTGATCGGCAAGGACAACGACCTCGGCTACGGCATCATGCGCGTCGACGAGGACCAGCCGTGGCACCCGATGCACCTCGGTCAGCCGTTGTGGAACCTGCTCAACGCGCTCTTCTTCGAGTACGGCATCGCCGCCTACGACCTCGAGCTGCGCGGTCAGCTCCGGCGCGGCAAGCAGCACACCGAGAAGTTCAAGCGGGACGCCAAGGCGGTGCTGAACAACATCCGCAAGCAGGTCACCAAGGACTACGTCGTCCATCCGCTGCTGTCGGGGCCGTCGTTCCTGACCACCATCCTGGCCAACTTCACCGCCAACACGGTGCGCAACGTGTGGTCGCACTCGGTGATCATGTGCGGCCACTTCCCGGAAGGGGTCGAGACCTTCGAGACCCGGTCGATCGAGGGCGAGACCAAGCCGCAGTGGTACCTGCGGCAGATGCTGGGCTCGGCCAACATCTCCGGCTCGAAGCTGATGCACATCATGTCCGGCAACCTGTCGCACCAGATCGAGCACCACCTGTTCCCCGATCTGCCGTCCAACCGGTACGGCGAGATCGCGCCGAAGGTGAAGGCGCTCTTCGAGCGGTACGACCTCGCCTACTGCGCCCGGCCGCTGCCCCTGCAGGTGTACTCCGCCTGGCACAAGGTCGTCCGGCTCTCGCTGCCCAACGGGTGGCTCGACACCACCAACCTCCGCAACCTGCCGTCGCAGCTCAAGCGGCTCTACGAGATGACCTCCGGTGGCCCCAAGGTCCGTCGCGCTCTCCAGGCGCGGATGCTCCAGGAGCACCGCCGGGCACTGGCCGCCGCTGCCTGAGGCTGAGGCGCTCCGCGAGTTCCCCGCTCAGGCGGGGAACTCGCGCCGGCAGAGACCCCTCACACCCACTCGGCGAACGTCGGCTCCGGGAGCGGGCCGGTGCTCGCGTCACGTCCGGACTCCAGGGCCCGGCCAAGCTGGAGCAGCGTGGTCTCACTGCCCCGCGCGCCCCACAGCGACACCGCGACCGGCAGCCCGCGCGCCAGCTCGACCGGGACGGTCAGGATGGGTGCGCCGGCCAGCGCGCTGGAGCCCGTCGCGGCGCCACCCGAGTACACGTCCCCGTTGACCAGGTCGATGGGAGTGGCCGGAGCCATCGCCGGCGCGAGCAGGGCGTCCAGCTCGTGCTCGCCGAGAGTGCGGTCGAGCTCGGCCAGGCCGGCCGCGGTGCAGGCGTCGATGGCCTCGAGGTACGCCGGGGAGGCCACGCCCTCGGTCTCCTCCGCACGCTCGAAGAAGCTCTGGCCGAACCACGGCAGCTCCTCCTCGGCATGCGACCGGTTGAACGCGATCACGTCGGCCAGGGTCTTGACCTCGGCGTCGCGGGTGGCGAGGTAGGCAGCCAGCCCGACCTTGAGCTCGACGAGCAGGACGGTGAGCTCCATGTCGTCGTCGAGGTCCTTCACCGCAGGCAGCGCGAGGTCCTCGACGAGCTCAGCTCCGGCCGCCGACAGCAGCGTCAAGGCGCGCTCGGCGGCGGCATCGGCCGCTGTGCTGTACCCCCACAGGTCGCGGGGTACGCCGATGCGCCGGCCGCGCACGCCCGCCTCGAGTTGGTCGGCGGTGCTGGTCCCGGCCATCACGTCGAGCAGCGCGGCGGTGTCGGAGACGGTCAGCGCCATCGGCCCCGGAGCGTCCTGGGTCCACGAGATCGGCACCACGCCCTCGGTGGGCACCAGCCCGACCGTCGGCTTGAGCCCGACGACCCCGCACGCCGCCGCGGGCGCCGTGATCGAGCCGTCGGTCTCGGTGCCGACGGCGAAGCCGGCCAGACGGGCTGCAACGGCCGCACCGCTGCCGGAGCTGGAACCCCAGGCGGTCCGGTTCAGCGCGTAGGGGTTGCGGGTGAGCCCGCCGAGGGCGCTCCAGCCGGACGTGGAGTGCGGGTCACGGATGTTCGCCCACTCGCTGAGGTTGGTCTTGCCGAGCACGACCAGGCCCGCCTCGCGCAGCCGGCGTACCACCGTGGCGTCCCGTGTCGGAGGTGAGTCGGCGAGGGCGAGCGACCCGGCCGTCGAGGCCAGCCCGGCGGTGTCGACGTTGTCCTTGACCAGCACCGACCGTCCGTGCAGAGCGGACCTGCGCCGCCCGCCGGCCGTCTCCCGGTCGAGCGTCTCGGCCTCGGCCAGCGCATGCGGGTTCACCGCGATCACGGAGCGGATCCTCGGGTCGACCTCCTCGACCAGCCCGAGCGATCGGCGTACCTCGTCCTGGGCCGGTCCGGAGCTCACCGAGGAATCCTGGCAGGTCGGGCCCCTGGCCGCGACACGTGCGATGTCTAGTCCCGTTGGTGCCTGGTGAGGGGTACCCCGGTGCGTTACGGTGCGATCGTCGACGAGGGGCCCGGGACCTCGCTGCGGGTGGGCAGCCAGACAGGGTGCTCCGAGTGATTTGTCCTTGGGGGGACGGCGTGGCGCGGGTGTTGCGAATGCCTGAAGTGGCTGACGACCCGACCTCTGCCACGCTCACGGCCTGGTTGGTGGGAGAGTCCGGCGACTTCGTCGGCGCCCAGAGCATCGCCACCGTAGAGACCGACACCTCGCTGCTGAGCATCGAGGTGGCCGAGCCGGGAGTGTTGCTCAAGTCGCTGGTCGAGCCCGGGGACCTGGTCGCGCCGGGGAGCCCGCTGGCGGTGCTCGGCGCACCGGGCGAGGTGATCGAGGACGTCGAGCAGCTCATGGTGCGGCTCGGCCTCGACGTCTCGCCGGAGGCGCAGGAGACCGGCGCGCACCTGCGCGCCGTACCGTCGGGGGATCCGTTGTACGCGACCACGTGGCCGCACGAGCCCGCGCAGACCGGTGCGCCCCTGGACCTCGTGGACCCCGTCGACGAGGTGCCGGAATCCGAGGTGCCAGTCGCCGAGGTGCCAGTCGAACCTGTGCCT
>JAICKK010000225.1 GCA_025927955.1 Nocardioidaceae bacterium | reverse complement strand
GGTGTCGGTGGAGGGCTCGCTCGAGCCCGCCTCGTCACCCGGCTCGCCGACCGTGCCGTCGGGCCGCAGGTTCTTGAGCTCGACGTGGTGGCCGGACTCGTCGGTGACGATCGCCGACTCCACGATCGCGGCGAGCGCCTTGCCGCGCACCACCTCGGAGACCATCTCGGGGATGTGGTTGTGCTCCACCATGTGCTTGACGAAGTCCTGTGGGTTCTCCCCCGACTGCTGTGCGCGCTGCAGGAGGTGCGCCTGGAGCTCGCCCTCGTTGACCGAGATCTCCTCGGCCTTGGCCACCTGGTCGAGCACGAACTGGGCGGCGACGGCGTCGCGGACCCGCTTCTCGAGGTCGGCCTCGAACTCGTCGACGGTCTGCTCCTCGGAGTCGAGGTAGTCCTCCATCGACATGCCGGCGTAGGCCAGCTGCTGCTGGATCTGCTCCTTGCGAGCGGCCAGCTCGGAGGCCACCACGGCGTCCGGCAGGGGTACGTCGACGAGGTCGAGCAGCTTCTCCAGCACGGCGTCGCGCGCCGCCGCGGCCTGCTCGAGGCGCTTGCCCCGCGACAGCCGGGTGCGCACGTCCTCGGTGAGCTCCTCGACGGTGTCGAACTCGGAGGCCGTCTCGGCGAAGTCGTCGTCCAGCTCGGGCAGCTCCTGCTCCTTGACCGAGCTGACCAGCACCTCCACCTCGACGCCCTCGCCCAGCTGGTCACCGCCCACGAGCGTGGAGGAGAAGGTGCGTGAGTCGCCGGCCGACATGCCGACGAGGGTCTCGTCGAGGCCGTCGAGCATGCCGCCCTTGCCGACCTGGTAGCTCATGTCGCTGACCTCGGCGCCCTCGACGACGTCACCGTCCTTGCGGGCGACGAGGTCCATCACGACGAAGTCGCCGTCGGCGGCCGGACGGTCGACCTCGCTGAGCGTGCCGAACCGCTCGCGGAGCACCTGCAGCTGTTCCTCCACGTCCTCGTCGCTGACCGTCAGGTCCTCGACGCTCACCTCGAGGCCGTGGTAGTCCGGGAGCTCGACGTCCGGGCGGACGTCCACCTCGGCGGTGAACTCCAGCGCCTCGTGGTCCTCGAACTTCGTGATGTCGATCTCCGGCTGGGCCAGCGGCTCGAGGTCGTTGCTCTGCAGCGCCTCGACGTACAGCCGCGGCAGCGCCTCGTTGATCGCCTCGTCCAGCACGGCACCGCGGCCGACCTGGCGGTCGATGACCATCGGGGGGACCTTGCCCCGCCGGAAGCCCGGCACGTTGATCTGCTGGGCGATCTTCTTGTACGCCGCGTCGAGGCTCGGCTTGAGCTCCTCGAAGGGCACCTCGACGGTGAGCTTGGCCCGCGTGGGGCTCAAAGTCTCGACGGCGCTCTTCACAGGTGGTTCTCCTCAGTCGCTATGGGGTCACGTGAGTGACATGTGCGTTCAGGTCGGGGGCCCGCTGGGTCGACCGGTGCGTGATGGTCGGGGCGACAGGACTCGAACCTGCGATCTCCTGCTCCCAAAGCAGGCGCGCTAGCCACTACGCTACGCCCCGGTCCCGTGCACATCCGGACCGTGGCTCCCTCCGGAGCCCTCGGGAGTCTACGGGAGAGGGGCGGCGGACCCGTAATCGTCGCTGCCGGCCGCCTGTGGCACCATGGAGCCGCCCCGGGTCAGCGGTCCAGACCGAGTGCAGCCAGGACCCACTGGCCCGACGCCACGGCACGCGGATGTAGCTCAATGGTAGAGCCCTAGTCTTCCAAACTAGCTACGCGGGTTCGATTCCCGTCATCCGCTCCACCCACCACAGGACCAGACGCCTCGGCGCGCTTCCCACCACAGAACGGGACGCCTCGGCGCGCCTCCCACCACAGAACGGGACGCCTCGGCGAGAGGTCGGGGGTCAGCGGCGGTGCAGCAGCAGCAGCGCCCGGTCGTCGTGGGCGGCGTCGATGCCGTCGACCAGCCTCGCGGCCGCCGACTCGAAGCCGGCCTGGAGCACCCGCTCGCCCTGCCCGAGCAGCTTGTCGATGCCGAGCGAGATGTCGCGCGAGGGCGTCTCGACCAGGCCGTCGGTGAACAGCAGCAGCGTGTCGCCGCGCTGCAGCGTCCCGCAGACGGCGGTGAACTCCGCGTCGGCCACCAGGCCGAGGACCGGTCCCTCGCCGTGGTGCACCAGCCAGCGCCCCGACCCCGCGCGCATCTGCACCCCCGGCGGGTGCCCGGCCGACCGCAGCGTGAAGGCGCCCGTCTCCAGGTCCAGCGAGACGTGCACGGCCGTCGCGAACCCCTCGCTCCAGTCCTGGCGCATCAGGTAGTCGTTGGCCGCCGGAAGGAACCGCTCGGCCGGCAGCGCACCGAGCAGCCCACCGAACGCCCCGGAGAGGAGCAGCGAGCGGGAGCCGGCCTGCTCGCCCTTGCCGGACACGTCCACGACCGCGACCTGGAGGGTCCGTCCGTCCCGCCCGCGGGAGGCCACGATGAAGTCGCCGGCGAACGAGGAGCCACCGGCCGAGCGCAGCACCGCCTCGGCGTACCAGGCGGGGGGCAGCGCGGGCACCTTGGCCTGCTTCTGGATCCGGTCGCGCAGGTCGACCAGCATCGACTCGCCGCGGACACCGGCGACGCCGAGGTCGGTCCGGCGGAACGACGAGACGAGGATCACCAGCCCGATGGCGAACATCACCACCACGCCGCCGATGCGCCGGCTCTCCAGCTGGCTCGGGTCGGCGGCGATCACGAGGGTGAGCAGGGCGAGGATGAACACCACGCACCAGGGCAGCACCCGGGGGCCGAGGACCTGGCTGCCGATCACCACGGGTACCAGGAGCGCCACCAGTGGCAGCCAGGGTGCGAAGTGCTGGGTGAGCGCGATCACCACGCTGGCCGCGCACAGCACCACCGTCCAGGCGAGCCCCGCCTCCCGGACCCGCCGCACCAGACGGTTCCACCGACGCCTCACCGCGCTACGGACCCTTCGGACGCTCCAGCGCCGCGGCCGTCCCTCGCGGGGTGCGTTGTCCATGGTGCCCCGACCCTAGTGGCCCGCGCGCGCCCGCGGGGGCGGTTCAGCGAGGCCGGCCGCCTAGCCGAGGGGTCACCCGGCACGAGCCCGGGAGCGGAACCTTGGCTGGCAGCGCGGGCACCAGAAGAGGTTGCGCGCCGCCAGGACCTCGGTGCGCACCGTCGCACCGCACACGAAGCAGGGCAGGCCGGTGCGCCGGTAGACGAAGACGGGGCTGTCCGCCGTGTCGGCGGTGAGCACCCTCCCCACGCCCACCTCGTCATGCGGTGGGTGGATGGTCTCGATGCGCCCGGTCCGCACCCCGTCGGCCATCAGCTCGACGAGGTCCTTCCACATCCGCTCGACCTGCGAGCGGCGCAGCGTCCGGCCGGGCCGCAGGGGATCGACCCGGTGCCGGAACAGCACCTCGGCGCGGTAGACGTTGCCGACCCCGGCCAGCACGGACTGGTCCATGAGCAGCGCGCCGACCGGGGCCCGGCTGGTGCTGATCCGCTCCCAGGCGCGCGTCCAGTCCGCATCGGGTCGCAGGGGGTCGGGACCCAGACGCGCGAGCAGCGCCCGCTGCTCGGCGGCCGTCATCAGCTCGCACGCCGGGGCTCCTCGCAGGTCGGCGTACGACGGGGAGCGGCCGTCCGTGCCGTCGGCGACCAGGCGCAGCCGCACCTGCCCGACAGGGGGCAGCGCCGCTCCGCGGTGGACCGCGAGCTTCCCGTACAGGCCGAGGTGCACGTGGACGCGGCGCTCCTGCTCGAAGTCGACGAACAGGTGCTTGCCGTAGGACTCGGCGACCTCCAGCCGGGTGCCGTCGAGCAGGGCGGCCGCGTCGGCGAACCGGCCCTGGGGGCTCGAGACGGACACCACCCGCTCGGCGAAGTGCTCGTTGAGCGTCCGGGCGAGCCGGAAGAGGGTGTGTCCCTCAGGCATCGTCCCGGCCCGGCTGCCGGCCCACCGCCGACGGGGGAAGCGGCGGCAGGTTGCCGGTCTTCTCGTAGTCGGCGAGCAGCGCGATCCGGCGCGCGTGGCGCTCCTCGTCGCTGAAGGGTGTGGTCAAGAAGACCTCGACGAACCGGGTCATGTCCTCGATGGTGTGCATCCGACCGCCCACGGACAGCACGTTGGCGTCGTTGTGCTGGCGGGCCAGCCGGGCGGTCTCGTCGCTCCAGGCCAGCGCGGCCCGCACTCCCCTGACCTTGTTCGCGGCGATCGCCTCGCCGTTCCCGGAGCCGCCGATGACCACGCCGACCGCGGGCACGCCGTCCCCGGCGTCCGCGACCGCGCCCTCGGCCGCACGCAGGCAGAACACGGGGTAGTCGTCCTCCGCGTCGTACACGAACGGGCCGTGGTCGACGACGTCGTACCCGCGGTCGGCGAGCCGGTTCAGCAGATGCTCCTTGAGCTCGAGGCCCGCATGGTCGGAGCCGAGATGCACGCGCATGGCGCAGAGTCTCTCAGACGTGCCGGTGCAGGAAGTCCGCCGCGTCGGCCAGCGCCTGCTCGGAGGCGTCGAAGAGCTCCGGGTGCCGCCAGAAGCCGTGGACCATGCCCGCGTACGCCCGCGCCTCGACCCTCGCGCCGGCCGCCTCGAGCCGCCGTACGAGGTCCAGGCCCTCGTCGACGAGCGTGTCCTCCCCGGCGACCTGCACGAGCGTGGCCGGGACGGTGCCGAGGCGCGCGGACCGCGCGGGGGCGAGGTCCGGGCTGGTGAGGTCCTCTGGCCCGGAGGCGTACTGCTGCCAGTACCAGGCCGCTTCGGCCCTGGTGAGGCCGCCGTCGTCGCGCCCGTACGACGACGCGCTCGTCGTCGGGTCCAGGAACGGGTAGACCAGCACGAGCGCCGACAGCACGCCGGGGTTGCGCAGGGCGGCGACCAGGGCCAGGTTCCCGCCGGCGCTGTCGCCGACCGCCGCGACCCGGCCCGGGTCCAGGCCGAGCCCGTCCGCACGGGCCCGCAGCCAGCGCAGCGCCGTGTCCACGTCGTCCGGTGCTGCCGGGAAGCGGTGCTCCGGCGGCCGGCGGTAGCCGACCGCGAGCACCGCGGAGCCGGTGCGCAGCGCGAGCCGCCGGGCCTGGCCGTCGTGCGTGTCGAGGTCGCCGAAGACGAACCCCCCACCGTGGAGGAAGAGCAGCGTGGCCCGCGCGCCGGCGGGCACGAACAGCCGGCAGGGCACGCCGTCCGCGTCGACGTCCTCGACCCGCTCCACCGGCTCCCTGGTCTCGCCGGCCGCCTGCGCGCGGGCCTCGTCGCGCATCCGCTCGACCTCGACTGGGCCGAACCCCGCATCGGTGACGTGGGGACCCTGCGCCCACAGCGCGAGAGCCGCCACCGACTGCGGGTGCAGGCTCACTCCTGGCCCCGCAGCCGGGCGAGCTCCTCGTCGACGACCGACGGGTCGAGCTTGGTGAACACCGGGGACGGCTTGTCGACCGTCGTCCCGACCCGGACGGGACGGCGTCGCCACGGCGGCGCGGAGGAGTACTCGCCCATGATGACCGGGTACGACGGGCCGCCGTCGAGGTCGTCGACCTCGCGGATCTCCGGCATGGGTGCGACGTCGCCACGGCCCCCGAGCACCCGGTCGACCGCGTTGGCGCTGTGCGGCAGGAACGGTGAGAGCAGCACGTTGCAGTCGGCGACCGCCTGGG
>JAICKK010000101.1 GCA_025927955.1 Nocardioidaceae bacterium | reverse complement strand
GGTCTTCAGCTCGATGAGGAAGACCAGCGCCAGCGGCAGCAGCGTGCACACCAGGATGGTGTTCAGGTGCGCGCGGATGATCCGCCGCATGATCTCGTCGATCGTCATGGGGTGCGCTTCTCCTTGCTGCTGCTGCTGCTGCTGTGCGGGTGCGATGTGGGTGCGGCGTGGGACCGGCGGTGGGCCGGACGGGTGGGGCCAGGCTCAGTGCAGGACGGCCAGGGGACGCATCCGCGCGACCGGGCTGACCAGCCCGTTGCGGACCAGCACGTCGAGCGCGGCGTTCACGCCGTTGTCGTCGAAGTGCGCCGCGTCGGTGGGGGCCTGGTCGGTGTAGCGGTAGCGGCGGGTGCTCCGGCCCTGCGGGTCGAGGTCGGACAGGCCGCGGCGCACGTGGTCCGAGACGACCGTCCCGGCACCGTGGCACGCCGAGTGCAGGCTGCGGCTCGACGTCGGACCCGACACCGCGAGGTAGCTCGACGTGCGGTGCGTGCCGGGCAGCAGCACGGCCTGCCCCGTCCGGGCGAAGGTGGTGCCCTCCGGCATCATCTCCGCCGGGTAGGCCCGGCACGAGTTGTGCCGGTGCACGACCGCGCTCGTGCCGTCGACGGGCTCCTCGTAGATCGAGTTGTGCGGGGAGTCGACCACCAGGCGGCCGGTCGCCCCGCCGAACGTCTCCGCTGCGAGCCGCCGAAGCGACGCGTACGTCGAGACGCGGAACGCGAAGCCGTAGTTCATGGCGGCCGCGTTCGCGAGCATCAGCCGCTGCCCCTCGGTGCTGGCGAGCTCCACCGGGGCGCACCCGTCGGTGAAGTAGAGGGCGAGCCTCTGCCTCAGCTCGGCGAAGGACCGGGCCGAGCGCAGGTGGAACCACGGCTTGAGGGCCAGGTTCACGGCCTTGATCTGACGCGGGTAGTCCTTGCGGCGGAAGAACAGCCGCCCGATCTCGCCGGTCAGCACCCCGCCCCCGCCGTGGTACTGGATGGTGAGCTGGCCCTCGCGGACGCCGAGGGCGGCGGCCCGCTCGGGGTCGAGGACCTCCTCGACCCGTTGCAGCTCGACGAAGTGGTTCGAGGGCCCGACCGTGCCGAAGCGGAACCGGGCCAGCTGCCAGGCGAGCCCGGGAAGCTCGGCGGTCAGCCGGTCGATGCCGCCGTACCGGCCCAGGTCGAGCCGGCCGCCCTCCTCGATGCGCTCGAGGTCCTCGGCCGGTGCGTCCCAGCGGTCGACCGCGAACTCCGCCCCCTCGGCGGCCGCCCTCACCACCTCCTTGGTGGTCAGCTCCTTGGCGCCCCTGGTGGGGTAGGGGTACCGCTCGCGGACCGCCCGCATGAACCGGTCGACGGCCCGGTCGTCGGGGACCTCGCTGTCGACGGCGATCAGCGCCATGCCGCAGTTGACCGACGAGCCGGTGAGGTCCGGCCGGACCGTCGAGCTGGTCGCGACCGCGACGCTCGAGGGCAGCTCCATCTTGGACTTGTGGTGGAAGTCCGGGAGCACGACCGGTGGTGCGGCAAGGTCCGCGTCCCCGACCCGACGGTTCAGTGCCGACAGGGCCTCGCGGTCTGCCGGCAGCTGCTGGGGGTCGTCGAACACCGCCTGGGGGGTAACGGTGTGGTCGAGGACGCGGACGAATGTGGTGGCCGGGGTGGCCGAGGTGGTGGTCATGTGCGGAAGGGCCCCTGCCTGGGTCGGCTGTGCGGTGGTCGGTGGGTGCGAGGCGGTGCTCAGTAGTCGTCGGGGTAGAGGGAGGCGCTGGCCAGGACGGGTACCTCGACCGGCTTGGCGGCGTACTCCGGGACGAGGTCGTGCAGGTGCGCGAACACCTCGTCGGGGCGGTTGTGGGAGGCGGCGTCGTACAGGTCCTGCAGCCGCGCGCGGAAGCCCTGGGTGCGCATCGGGGGACGCGCCATGGTGATCCGGGCGTGGCTGGTCGGGATGCGGATCTCTCCGTCGCCGAACAGCTCCTCGTTGAGCTTCTCGCCGGGGCGCAGGCCGGTGAACCGGAAGCTGATCGTGGGCACGCTCAGCAGCCGCGCGAAGTTCTCCACGAGGTCGACGATCTTGACCGGCTCCCCCATGTCGAGGACGTACGTCGCGGTGTCCTCGGCCATCCTGGCGGTCTCCAGCACCAGCCCGACGGCCTCCTCGATCGTCATGAAGAACCGGGTGACCTCGGGGTCGGTGACGGTGACCTCCGAGCCGCTGGCCAGCTGCTCGCGAATCACGTGCAGCAGCGAGCCGCGCGAGCCCAGGACGTTGCCGAACCGCACCGCGGACAGCACGGTCGGCGAGCCGGCGTGCGCCTGGAGGACGAGCTCGGCGAGCCGCTTGGTCGCGCCCAGCACCGACGTGGGGTTGGCCGCCTTGTCGGTGGAGATCAGCACGAACCGCTCGCTGTCGTAGGCGATCGCCGCCTCGACGAGGTTCTCCGTCCCCATCACGTTGGACTTCACGCCCTCGCACGGGTGCCGCTCCAGCACCGGCAGGTGCTTGAGGGCCGCGGCGTGGAACACGACCTGGGGGCGGTACTCCCGGAAGATCTGGTGGATCCGCTCACGGTCGCGGATGTCGGCGACGACGACGGTGTCGGCGTCCAGGGCGGCCTCGCCCCACAGGTCGAGGTGCAGCCGGTGCAGGTTGGACTCGTCGTGGTCGAGCAGCACCAGCTGCGCCGGCTCGAACGCGTAGACCTGACGGCACAGCTCGCTGCCGATGGAGCCGCCCGCGCCGGTGACCAGCACCCGCTTGCCGGTCAGCGCCGAGCCGGCGCCCGGGCCCACCACGCGCAGCTCGTCGCGGCCGATGAGGCGACCGACCTGCAGGTCGCGCATGTCCGTGCCGGCGATCTCGCGCTGCAGCGCGGCCAGGAACGGCGGCAGGTGGCGCACCCGGGCCCCATGTGCCGCGGCGCGTCGGCCCAGGGCGTGGATGTCGGCGCTGCCCATCGAGGGGATGGCGATCACGACCACCTCGGCGCCGGTGAGGTGGAGCACCTCCTCGAGGTCGTCGATGGTGCCGAGCACCGGCGTCGACCGGAAGCGGCGGCCCTGCTTGAGCGGGTCGTCGTCGAGGTAGCCGACGGGCAGCAGCCCGAAGGACCTCACGCGGTGAAGGTCGCGGGCGAGCGAGGTGCCCGCCTGCCCGGCACCGACGATCAGGGTGGACACGCCGACAGCCCGCTGCCGGGGGATCATCGTGTGGGTCATCGGTCGGTTCCTTCCAGGACGTCGCCCAGCGCCGTCGCGACGTGGTCGACATCCCCCGGTGTCATCCGGGGGTAGATGGGCAGCGAGAGCAGGCGCTCGAACATGAGGTCCGCGCCGGGCAGGCCGCCCGGCGGGGTGAGCGCGGCGAAGTGCGTGAGCGTGTGCACCGGGATGAAGTGCACGGAGGTCCCGACCCCTCGGTCGGCGAGACGCAGTGCGACCAGGTCGCGCGGCGCGTCGCCCAGCAGCTGGACGGCGTACAGGTGCCAGGCGTGAGTGCTGTGGGCCTGGGAAGGTCGATGGGGCAGCTGCACGGCCGTCAGCGGGCCCAGCCGTGCGTCGTACTCGGCGGCGATGAGCGAGCGCCGGTGCTGCCAGGCGGGCAGGGCGGCGAGCTGCCCCCGGCCGATGGCGGCCTGCAGGTCGGACATGTTGGCCTTCAGGCCGGACTCGGCGACGTCGTAGCGCCAGCTGCCTCCCGGCAGGTAGCGGCGCCAGGCGTCCTGCGACATGCCGTGCAGGCGTGCGCGCCGGATCCAGTCCGCGCGGTCGGGGTCGTCGGTGGTGACCATGCCGCCCTCGCCGATCGGGAGGTTCTTGGTCGCGTAGAAGCTGAAGCAGACCGCGGCACCCGAGCCGACGCGCTCCCCGGCCCAGGTCGAGCCGAGCGCGTGGGCGGCGTCCTCCACCAGCCGGTCGGTCCCCAGGCCGGCCGCCTCGGCGAGTGCCGTGCGGTCGAACGGGTCGCCGGCCCAGTGCACCAGCACCATCGCGCCGGCCCGCGGCGCGCACGACCGCGCCGCCCGGGCGACCGTCTCGGGTGTGGGCATGCCGGTGAGCGGGTCGACGTCGACGAGGACGGGCCGAAGCCCGGCGTGCTCGATGGCGTGGACGGCGCCGCAGAAGGTCATCGTGGAGGTGAGCACCGGCGTGCCGGCCGCCAGCCGCAGCGAGCGGAGCGAGAGCTCGATGGCGGCGGTGCACGAGGAGACGGCGACCGCGTGGTCGGCCCCGACGTAGGCCGCGAGCTCGCGCTCGAAGGCCAGGCACTCGGTGCCGGTGGTCACCCACCCGGACATGAGCACCCGCTGGGCCGCGTCCCGGGCCTCCTCGCCGATCCAGCAGTCCGCGAACGGGACGGCCACGGTGGGCGCAGTGCCGGTCGTCGTGCCGGTCGTCGTCCCGGTCGTCGTCATGGTGCTCGTGCTGCTCACATGGTCCCCCAGAGGTCCTCGACTCTTTGAAACTAGGGACTTCGAGGGACCGGCGAACCGTTCGCGGGGGTGAACCGGGCTACGTCAACGAGATGACGCATCCTCGTCGTCGATGCCGCGGACACCGAGCTCGCGGGCCCGTGCCACCAGGGCGAGGGTCGAGTGCACCTCGGCGACGCGCAGCAGGTGCTGGGCGTGCGTGCGCACGGTGTTCGGGCTGATGTACAGGCGCTGGGCGATCTCCGCACGGTCGAGGCCGGCCACCATGCAGCGCAGCACCTCGAGCTGACGCTCCGACAGGTCGTCCACGAACGTGGTCTCCCGCCGGCCCCGGAGGTCGGCGAGCAGGTGCTCGACCACGCCGCGGACGGTGGAGGGATGCAGGTACATCCGGCCCGCGAGCACCTCCTCGGTGGCCTGCATGAGCAGGCCGACGGGTGCGCCCTTCACCACCCACGCGGACGCCCCCGAGTCCAGGGAGGCGATGATCTCCTCGGTCTTCTCGCTCGCGGAGAGCATCACCACCTGCGGCGCCTTCGGCAGCTCGCGCAGGCCCGCGATCAGCTCGGTACCCACGTGGCCCTCGAGGTGGTAGTCCAGGACGACGACGTCGTGAGTTCCCTTGCGGGCCAGCGTCCTCGCCTCGTCGAGACCGTGGGCCAGCTCCACGTCGGCCACCCGAGGCTCCTGCTCCAGGCGCATCGCGAGCACCTCCGCGAAGACGCGGTGGTCGTCGACGATGAGCAGCGAGATGGGGCGAGCGGCATCCTGTGGTCGCGCCGTCGTCACGGCATCAGCCCGCCGCGAGCCCCAGCTCGACAGCGGCGTGCGCCGCCTTGCCGCGGTGGTGGACCCCCAGCTTCTGGAGCACGTTGCGCACGTGCGAGCGCACGGTGTTGACCGACACGCCCAGCCGCTCGGCCATCGCCGCGGTCGAGGCGCCGTCGGCCAGCAGCATGAGCACCTGCCGCTCGCGGTCGGTCAGCTGGTCGAGCGCGGTACGGCGGGGCGGGCCCGCATGGCTGGTCCACCCCACCACGACGCGCTCGCCGGCGAGCACGCGCTGCAGGGCGGTGTCGAGAGCACGCAGGCCGGCTGCCTTGCTGACCAGGCCGTCGACACCTCCCGCGTCGTACGCCTGCCGGACCCGCTCCTCGGTGTTCCCGGTGAGCAGCACGATGGCGGTGCCGGCGTGCCGATCGCGCAGCCGGTGCGCCAGCTCGATGCCGTCCGAGCCCGGAATGGACACGTCGAGCAACACCAGCCGTGGTCGGTGCCGCGCCACCAGGACCGGCAGCTCCTCCGGGTCCGCGGTGGACGCCAGGACCCGATGGCCCACGGCATCGAGGGCCTCCACGAGGGCCCGCAGGAACATCTCGTGGTCGTCGCACACGACGAGGCTCATCACGCGCCCACCTGTCCGCGCTGGGCCGGGATGCGCATCCGGACCGTGGTCCCCGGACCGGGCCCGCTGCTGATCTCGAGCCGGCCGCGGCAGGCCCGCAGCGCCTGGTCCACGATCGACATGCCCAGTCCGGACACCGACGGGATCCGGCCGAAGCCGTCACCGTCGTCGGCGACCTCGACGAGCGCCTCGCCGGCCATGCTGCTGACCCGCACCCGGACCCGGCCGGCGTCGCCGGCCGCGCGCGTGGCGTTGTCGAGCACGTTGATCAGCGCCCGGCGCAGCATCACCGGGTCGCCGAACGCCTCGACGGGCTCCTCGGCCCCCACGAGGTCGAGCGGCACCCCGTGCGTGAGCCGCATGTACGACACGCAGTCGTCGACGAGCTGCACGAGGTCGACGACCCAGTCCGGCGCCTGCGCAGCCGCGGGGGCGCGGACGAGCTCGTCCATCCGCATGAAGATCTCCAGGATGCGCTGCAGCCGCTCCTGCGTCTGCGGGTCGTCCGGGGTCCCCCCGCTCGGGTGGCTGAGGAGCATCCCCGCCGCGACGTACTGCCTGAGGTCGTGCCTGAGCTGGTTCAGCTCAGGGGTCGTCCCATCAAAAGTTTGTGTAGTCCCCATGTCCATCCCCTACACCATGCGACCACCAGGACGGCTGCGACGGGGTCTAGGTCGCAGTTTGTAAAGGTCCGTGACGGTCATCCCCCCAGGGCGTACCTCATGTCACACCGCTGAAGGCCGGCTGGCAATGGCCAAGATGGACTACTCGGGTCCGGCGCGACGGGATGACAAGACAGGTGGCGAGCCGGCTTTTCAAAACCGGGGTGTTGGGCATTGAATGCTCAAGGGACCGGCTCGGGCCAGGGGACGACGATGGAACGGGGGAAGCAGGCACCATGCCGCGACCGAGGGGCCGGGCGGAGGAGACTCCGCCGGTCGGCAGCACCGCGTACGTCGTGCGACAGGTGATGACGCTGATCGACACCTTCGTCGACTCCAGACGCCGGGACCGGCTCTCGCGCACCCTGGTCCGGCTCTCGCTGGAGGTGGACGGCGTCGACGGTGCCGCCGTCGCCGAGGCGCGCGACGGGGACGCGCTGGAGGTGATGGCCTTCTCCAGCGAGGACATCCGGCACCTGACGGACCTGCAGCTCAACGACGTCGACGGCGGGCCGGCCGTCGACGCGGTGCGCAACGGCGAGCCGGCGCTGCTCGAGCGGCGCGAGGGCGACCGCCAGTGGACGCTGCTGGCGCCGTTCGCCGACGAGCTCGGGCACCACTACGCCTACGCGGTCCCGTTGCGTCGTCGCAGCGAGACGCTGGGCGTCCTCGTGCTCTACGGGCACCACTTCCACGACGTGGAGGACGCCGGTCACCAGCTCCTGGGAGCGCTGGCCCAGGTGGCCGCCATCGGCCTGGCCCAGGCGCGGGCGGTCCGGGCGTCCAACGAGCGGGCCGACCAGCTCGAGGGGGCGCTGGCCACCCGGGCGGTGATCGAGCAGGCCAAGGGTGTGCTGCTGGCCCAGGGCTACCCCGACCCGGACGCCGCCTTCGAGGCCCTGCGCGGGCACGCCCGCACCCACCGCAAGAGGCTCGACGAGGTCGCGCACGACGTCGTCCGGCGCGCGTCGAGCGGCGAGGGCTCGCCCGTGCCGCGGCAGCGGGCGGACGAGGGCACGCGCGGGCCGGCGGACCCCGCCGACCCGGGACCGGCCCGCCGGAGGCCCCGCTGATGGACCTCTCCGTCGTCGAGGGCGACATCACCGAGCAGCGCGTCGACGCGGTCGTCAACGCGGCCAACCGGCGGATGCGCGGCGGGAGCGGCGTCGACGGGGCCATCCACGCGGCTGCCGGACCGGGCCTGCTCGAGGAGTGCGTGCAGCGGTTCCCCCACGGCCTGCCGACCGGCCAGGCGGGCTGGACCACCGGGCACCGGCTGGCCGCGCGCTGGGTGATCCACGTCGTCGGGCCGAACCACAACGCGGGCGAGACCGACCGGGGGCTGCTGGTCTCCTGCTACCGCAACGCGCTCGCCGTCGCCGACGAGGTCGGTGCCGGCTCGGTGGCGTTCCCGCTGGTCTCGGCCGGGGTCTACGGGTGGCCCCGCCAGGACGCGATCGCGGCGGCGGTCGACACGCTGCGGGAGACGCCGACGTCGGTGGAGTCGGCCGTGCTGGTCGCCTTCGGGCACCGGGCGTACGACGAGATCGCCGGGTACCTGGGTCGGTGAGGCGCGGCGCCGCTCAGGTCGCCCGGGTCACGGTGGCGGGCTGCCCCTTGGCCAGCGCCCGGCCGATGACCATCCGCTGGATCTGGTTGGTGCCCTCGAAGATCTGCATGACCTTGGCCTCGCGCATGTAGCGCTCCACGGGGAAGTCGCGGGTGTAGCCGTAGCCGCCGAAGACCTGCACCGCGTCGGTGGTCACCTTCATGGCGTTGTCGGTGGCGACCAGCTTCGCGATCGACGCCTGGGTGCCGTAGGGCAGGCCCTGGTCCTTGAGCCGGGCCGCGGAGAGGTACGTCGAACGGGCCGACTCGACCGCGGCCGCCATGTCGGCGAGCAGGAACGCGAGGCCCTGGTGGTCGATGATCGGGCGGCCGAAGGTCTCGCGGTCCCTGGCGTAGGCGACGGCGTCGTCGAGCGCGCCCTGGGCCAGCCCGGTCGCGACCGCGGCGATGCCGAGGCGGCCGGCGTCCAGCCCGGCCAGTGCGATCCCCAGGCCGTCGCCCTCGTCGCCGAGGAGCCGGTCGACGGCCACCCGGACGCCGTCGAAGCGCATCGTCGCGGTGGCGCTGCCGGTCAGGCCCATCTTGCGCTCCGGCGGGTCGGCGCTCAGGCCCGCGGCGTCGGCGGGGACCAGGAAACACGAGATGCCGTTGCGCCGGTCGGACGTCCGGGCCATCACCTTGTAGAAGTCGGCGTGCCCGCCGTGGGTGACCCAGGCCTTGGCGCCGGTGAGGACGTAGTCGTCGCCCTCGCGGCGGGCGGTGGTGCGCATCGCCGCCGGGTCGGAGCCGGCGTGCGGCTCGGACAGGCAGTACGCCCCGAGCAGGTCGCCGCCGAGCATGTCCGGCAGCCACGCCTGCCGCTGCTCCTCGGTCCCGCGGGTGACCAGGCCGAAGCAGCTCAGCGCGTGCACCGAGACGCCGACGCCGACGCTGGCCCAGACCCGGGCGATCTCCTCGAGGACCTGCAGGTACACCTCGTACGGCTGGCCGCCCCCGCCGTACTCCTCGGGGTAGGGCAGCCCCAGCACCCCCGTGTGGCCGAGCATCGCGAACACGTCGCGGGGGAAGGTCTCGGTGGCCTCCGCCTCCGCGGCGCGCGGGGCGAGCTCCTTGTCGGCGAGGTCCCGGACCAGCCGGATGAGGTCGGCGGCCTCGTCGGTGGGCATCACGCGGCTAGCTGGCATGCTCGCCACTCTAGGACGCGGTGACGTGACGCCCGCGCGGTCGAGCCTCCTCCTCTCCGGACCAGCGAGTCCACGGACCGCTCCGACGTGCAGTGCCGCCTTCCTCGTGGGGCGTCGCGCCCGACGCCCGTACGACGTGAGGCGCTGACTGCACGTCCGGAGGGCTGTGGACGACGAGTCGCGGGCGGGCGCCGGCTGCTGAAGGCTGCCGTCATGCGTCCCGAGGATGCCCTCGACCGTCTCGGCGACATCGCCGACGCCGGGATGCTGCTGCGGCTCAGCTCGCGCGGAGCCGTCCGCCGCGCCGTGCAGGAGGGCCGGGTCGTGCGCGACTCGCGCGGAAGGTACTCCCTGCCGGCCGCCGCCGAGGGTCGCCGGGCGGCGAGCGAGCTGAGCGGCGTCGCGTCGCACCTGTCCGCGGCGATGGCACACGGGTGGGAGGTCAAGGCGCCGCCCGCGCGGCCACAGGTCATGGTGCCCCGCAACCGCAAGGTCGACCCGGAACGGCGTGCCGGTGTGGACCTCAGGTGGCGCGACCTGCGAGCCGGCGAGTGCAGCCGGCGGGTGACGACGGCCGGGCGCACGGTGATGGACTGCGCCCGCGACCTTGCCTTCGACGAGGCCCTCGCGGTCGCCGACTCGGCGCTGCGGCACGGCAACGTCACGAAGCCACGCCTCACCCAGCTCGCTGAGCTGGTGCCGAGCAGGTACCGGCCGCGGTGCCGGAGGGTCGCCCAGCACGCCGACGGTCGGGCGGCGAACCCCTTCGAGTCGGTCCTCCGTGCGCTGGCCATCGTCGCCGGGCTCGACGTCGTACCCCAGCTGGTCATCGCCGAAGGGGACCTCCGGGTGCGCCCCGACCTGGTCGACGAGGGGCGCCGGCTCGTGCTGGAGGCCGACTCCTACCAGTTCCACGGCAGCCGCAAGGCGCTGCTGCGGGACTGCGAGCGCTACAACACCCTGGTGCTGCACGGCTGGACGGTCCTGCGGTTCGGGTGGGAGCACGTCATCCTGCAACCCGACTATGTCCTTGCCTGCCTGCGATCCGAGCCACTCCGACGTGCAGTGCCGTTGCCGAGGCGGGCCATCCCCGCCTGACGCCGTACGACGGACGCGGCTCACTGCACGTCCGATCGGCTCAGCGACGTCGCGCTCGTGGAGGTGGGGCCGCTGGTCCGGGTGTGTCAGAGTGACGCGTATGCGAGTGGCGCTGATGGTGACCTGCATCAACGACGCCATGTTCCCGGACGCGGGCAAGGCGGTGGTCCGGCTGCTCCGGCGGCTCGGCGTGGACGTCGAGTTCCCGCAGGCGCAGACGTGCTGCGGGCAGCCGATGGTGAACACCGGCTACCTCGACGAGGCCGTGCCCGTCGTACGCACCTTCGTCGAGGCGTTCTCCGGGTACGACGCGGTGGTGGCCCCCTCCGGCTCCTGCGCGGGATCGGCCCGGCACCAGCACGCGATGGTCGCGCGTCGCTCCGGCGACCCGGCTCTGGTGGCGGCCGTCGAGGAGACGTCGCCCCGGGTCTACGAGCTCTCCGAGTTCCTGGTCGACGTGCTCGGCGTCGAGGACGTGGGGGCGTCGTTCCCGCACGCCGTGACCTACCACCCGACCTGCCACTCCCTGCGGATGCTCGGCGTCGGCGACCGGCCCACCCGCCTGCTGCGCGCCGTGCACGGGCTGCGGCTGCTCGACCTGCCCGAGGCCGAGCAGTGCTGCGGGTTCGGCGGGACGTTCGCGGTGAAGAACGCCGACACGTCGGTGGCGATGGGCGCCGACAAGGCCCGGCACGTGCGCGAGACCGGGGCCGAGGTGCTGGTCGCCGGGGACAGCTCGTGCCTGATGCACATCGGCGGGATGCTCTCGCGGCAGCGGGCCGGGGTGCGGGTCATGCACCTCGCCGAGGTGCTGGCGTCGACGGAGGGGGCGGCATGACGCGTCTGCCGAGCTCCGATCCGTCGCGTTGGTTGAGGTGCGAGCCGCTAGGCGAGCCTCGAAACCATGGTCGGGTGCGCGCTCAGGTGCGGGTGGTTTCGAGGCCCTCGCCCTGGGGGCTCGGGCGCCTCAACCAGCGGGGGTGGCTGGGGGGGGTGAGGTGCGAGCCGTCGCGTTGGTTGAGGTGCGAGCCGCTAGGCGAGCCTCGAAACCATGGTGCCGTGGGGCAGGGACTTCGTGGCGGGCGGGTGCGCGCTCAGGTGCGGGTGGTTTCGAGGCCCTCGCCCTGGGGGCTCGGGCACCTCAACCAGCGGGGGTCGCGTCGTTGGTTGAGGTGCGAGCGGTCGCGTTGGTTGAGGTGCGAGCCGCTAGGCGAGCCTCGAAACCATGGTCGGGTGCGCGCTCAGGTGCGGGTGGTTTCGAGGCCCTCGCCCTGGGGGCTCGGGCACCTCAACCAGCGGGGGTTTTCGGGCACCTCGACCAGCGGGGGTTCTCGGGCGCCTCGACCAGCGGGGTTCTCGGGCGCCACAACCAGCGGGGGTCACGGATGACCGGACAAGCAGGGGAGGCCCGGTGAGCTCCAACAGCGCGGAGGCGCGAGCGGCATGAGCGCCACGTTCGTCGGCATGCCGGCCTTCCCCGTCGCCGCCCGGGCGGCACTCGCCGACTCCCAGCTGCGCAGCAACCTCGCGCACGCCACAGCGACGATCCGGACCAAGCGGGCCGCCGTGGTCGGGGAGGTCGACGACTGGGAGCAGCTGCGGCTGGCCGGCGCGGCCATCAAGGACAACACCCTGCTGCACCTCGACGAGCACCTCGTGCGGCTCGAGGAGTCCCTGACCGCCCGCGGCGCGACCGTGCACTGGGCCCGCGACGCCGAGGAGGCCTGCGCGGTCGTCGCGGAGGTGGCCCGCGCGCACCACGTCGACGAGGTCGTGAAGGTCAAGTCGATGGCGACGGTCGAGATCGGCCTCAACGAGGCCCTGGCGGCGCAGGGCATCGCGGCCTGGGAGACCGACCTCGCCGAGCTGATCGTCCAGCTCGGCGACGACCTGCCCAGCCACATCCTGGTGCCCGCGATCCACCGCAACCGCGCGGAGATCCGCGAGATCTTCCTGCGGCACATGGGCGAGGCGGGTCGCGCCGCTCCCGAGGACCTGACCGACGACCCGGCGCGGCTGGCGGAGGCGGCGCGGCTGCACCTGCGCGAGAAGTTCCTGCGCGCCAAGGTCGGCGTCTCGGGCGCGAACTTCGCGGTCGCCGACTCCGGCACGCTCGTGGTCGTCGAGTCCGAGGGCAACGGCCGCATGTGCCTGACGCTGCCCGACGTACTGGTCTCGGTCGTGGGCATCGAGAAGGTCGTGCCCACGTGGTCGGACCTCGACGTGTTCCTGCAGCTGCTGCCGCGCTCGTCGACGGGGGAGCGGATGAACCCCTACACCTCGACGTGGGCGGGGGTCGCTGATGGCGACGGGCCTCGAGAGGTGCACGTCGTCCTCCTCGACAACGGCCGCACCCGGGCGCTCGCCGACGAGGTGGGACGCCAGGCGCTGCGCTGCATCCGGTGCTCGGCGTGCCTGAACGTCTGCCCGGTGTACGAGCGCACCGGCGGTCACGCCTACGGCTCGGTCTACCCGGGCCCGATCGGGGCGATCCTCAACCCGCTGCTCAAGGGCGTCGGCGTCGACGCGCAGACCGACTCGCTGCCCTACGCCTCGTCGCTGTGCGGCGCCTGCTTCGAGGCCTGCCCGGTCCGCATCGACATCCCGTCGGTGCTGGTGGACCTCCGCGCGCAGGTGGTCGACGCGCACCGCCCGTCACGCAAGCCCGAGGCGCTGGCGATGAGGGCGACCGCGCTCGCGTTCGGCTCCGGGGCCCGGCTCGGCGCCGCGGAGCGGGCTGCGGGGCTCGCGGGGCGGCTGCTGGGCCTGCTCCCCGGCCGCCGCGCCCCCGGAGGTCGCCGGCTGCTCGGTCGCCTGCCCGGCCCCGGAGCGGCCTGGACCGATGCCCGCGACCTGCCCACACCGCCGGCGGAGTCGTTCCGCGCCTGGTGGCGCCGCACGGGAGGCCGCGATGAGTGAGGCCCGCAGCGCGCGAGAGCACATCCTGGCCGACGTACGACGGGCGCTGGCCTCGGCCGACCGCTCGCCGGTGACCGTCCCGCGCGGCTACCGCGACACTCCAGCGGCCGATCCGGGGGAGCTGGCCGACCTGTTCGCGGCCCGGGTCGCCGACTACGAGGCGACAGTGGTGCGCTGCTCGGCCGGCGAGGTCGCCGACCGCATCGACGATGCGGTGCGCGGGAGGCGCCGGGTGGTGGTCCCCGACGGACTGCCGTGGGAGGTCACCGGCGCCGTGCGCGACGAGCAGCTGTCCAGCGCGGACCTCGACCAGGTCGACGCGGTCGTGACCGGCGCGACGCTCGGCATCGCGGTCACCGGCACGATCGTGCTCTCCCACG
>JAICKK010000003.1 GCA_025927955.1 Nocardioidaceae bacterium | reverse complement strand
GGGTTTGCGCCCGGTGGGGAGACGGTACGTTGACCCCATGGTCGGACGCATTCCCGTCATGAGGGTCACCCCTGTCATCGAGAACGCCCGCTACCCCGCCAAGGCGACCGTCGGCGAGCCCTTCCCGGTCAGCGCGGTCGCCTTCCGCGAGGGCCACGACGCGATGAACGCCGACGTGGCGCTGACCGGCCCCGACGGCAAGGACCGCCCGTCGGTGCGGATGACCAAGGACGCCACCGAGCCTGACCTCTGGCACGCCTGGGTGACGCCCGACGAGGAGGGACCGTGGACCTTCTCCATCGAGGCCTGGAGCGACCCGGTGGCCACCTGGCGGCACAACGCCGAGATCAAGATCCCGGCCGGCATCGACGTGGAGCTGATGTTCACCGAGGGCGCGCTGCTGCTCGAGCGGCTCGCCGGCGACCTGCCCAAGGGGGCGCCGGAGCGCACGGCGGTCGAGGATGCGATCACCGCGGTCCGCGACACCTCGCGACCCGACACCGTCCGGTACGCCGCCGCCGTCTCGTCAGTCGTCGACCGGGTGCTGGCCGGGCATCCGCTGCGCGACCTCGTCACCCCCGAGGGCCCCTACGCGTTCTTCGCGGACCGCCAGCGGGCGCTGTACGGCTCCTGGTACGAGTTCTTCCCGCGCTCGGAGGGCGCGCACGCCGACAAGGACGGGAAGGTGGTCTCCGGCACCCTGCGCAGCGCCGCGAAGCGGCTCGACGCCGTCGCCGCGATGAAGTTCGACGTCATCTACCTGCCCCCGATCCACCCGATCGGACGGGTCAACCGCAAGGGCCCCAACAACACCCTCGACCCTGGGCCCGACGACACCGGGTCCCCGTGGGCGATCGGCTCCGCGGAGGGCGGCCACGACGCGATCCACCCGGACCTGGGTACCTTCGAGGACTTCGACGCGTTCGTGGCCAGGGCGCGCGAGCTGGGTCTCGAGGTCGCGCTCGACCTGGCGCTGCAGGCCGCGCCGGACCACCCCTGGGCCACCACCCACCCCGAGTGGTTCACCACCCGCGCCGACGGCACCATCGCCTATGCCGAGAACCCGCCCAAGAAGTACCAGGACATCTACCCGATCAACTTCGACAACGACCCCGAGGGCATCTACGCCGAGGTGCTGCGGATCGTGAGGCTGTGGATCTCCCACGGTGTGCGGATCTTCCGGGTCGACAACCCGCACACCAAGCCGGTGCAGTTCTGGGAGTGGCTGCTCGGCGAGGTCCGCAAGACCGACCCCGACGTGCTCTTCCTGGCCGAGGCCTTCACGAAGCCCGCGATGATGCGGGCCCTGGGCACGGTCGGCTTCCACCAGTCCTACACGTACTTCACCTGGCGCACGGCGAAGTGGGAGCTCGAGCAGTACCTCACCGAGCTCGCCGACGAGACCGCGCCCGTCATGCGGCCGAACTTCTTCGTGAACACCCCCGACATCCTGCACGGCTTCCTCCAGTACGGCGGCCCGGCGGCGTTCAAGATCCGCGCGGCGCTGGCGGCGACCGGCTCACCCACGTGGGGGGTCTACTCCGGCTACGAGCTCTTCGAGCACGTGGCGGTCAAGCCCGGCAGCGAGGAGTACCTCGACTCGGAGAAGTACCAGATCCGCATCCGCGACTGGGAGTCCGCCGACCGCGAGGGCCGCACCCTCGCGCCGTACCTCACCAGGCTCAACGAGATCCGCCGCCGCCACCCGGCCCTCCAGCTGCTGCGCAACCTGGTCGTGCACTCCAGCGAGGACGACGCCATCCTGGTGTTCTCCAAGAGCACCGGGACCGCGGACGGCTGGGCCGGCGGCGGGGTCGAGGACACCGTCATCGTGGTCGTCAACGTCGACCCGCACGGCACCCGCGAGACCATGGTGCACCTCGACATGCCGGCGCTGGGCATGGACTGGCACGACCAGTTCGTCGTCCACGACGAGATCACCGGGGAGTCCTGGACCTGGTCCGAGCGCAGCTACGTCCGCCTCGACCCGTACGTCGAGCCCGCCCACGTCCTCACCGTCCGGAGGCCGCAGAAGTGACGCCGCAGACGCCCATGCCGGAGGCCGTGACGGAGGAGGCGCGTCCGCAGCCGGACTGGTTCAAGAGGGCCGTGTTCTACGAGGTGCTGGTGCGCTCCTTCAAGGACAGCAACGGCGACGGGGTCGGCGACTTCCGCGGCCTGACCGAGAAGCTGGACTACCTCGAGTGGCTCGGCGTGGACTGCCTGTGGGTGCCGCCGTTCATGTCCTCGCCGCTGCGCGACGGCGGCTACGACGTCGCCGACTTCACGAACATCCAGCCGGAGGTCGGCACGGTCGAGGACTTCCACGCCTTCCTCGACGCGGCTCACGAGCGTGGCATCCGGGTCATCATCGACTTCGTCGTCAACCACACCTCGGACGCGCACCCGTGGTTCCAGGCCAGCCGCGAGGACCCCGAGGGCCCCTACGGCGACTTCTACGTGTGGTCCGACACCGACGAGCTCTTCGAGGAGGCCCGGGTCATCTTCGTCGACACCGAGCCGTCGAACTGGACGTGGGACCCCGTGCGCCAGCAGTACTTCTGGCACCGGTTCTTCTCCCACCAGCCGGACTTGAACTACGACAACCCCAAGGTCCACGACGCGATGCTCGAGGCCATGCGCTTCTGGCTGGACATGGGGCTCGACGGGTTCCGCCTCGACGCCGTGCCGTACCTCTACGAGCGCCCGGGCACCAACGGGGAGAACCTCCCCGAGACGCATGACTTCCTCAAGAAGGTGCGGGCGTTCGTCGACGAGCACTACCCCGGGCGGGTACTGCTCGCCGAGGCCAACCAGTGGCCGGCGGACGTGGTCGACTACTTCGGCGGCAAGCGGGACCCGGAGACCGGTGAGTTCCACACCCTCGGGGACGAGTGCCACATGTGCTTCCACTTCCCGGTCATGCCTCGCATCTTCATGGCGGTCCGGCGGGAGTCGCGCTTCCCGGTCTCGGAGATCCTCGAGCAGACGCCTCCGATCCCGGACAACTGCCAGTGGGGCATCTTCCTGCGCAACCACGACGAGCTCACGCTCGAGATGGTCACCGACGAGGACCGCGACTACATGTGGGCCGAGTACGCCAAGGACCCCCGCATGAAGGCCAACATCGGGATCCGGCGCCGGCTGGCACCGCTGCTCGACAACGACGTGAACACCATGGAGCTGTTCACCGCGCTGCTGCTGTCGCTGCCGGGGTCGCCGGTGCTCTACTACGGCGACGAGATCGGCATGGGCGACAACATCTGGCTCGGCGACCGCGACGGCGTCCGCACGCCCATGCAGTGGACGCCGGACCGCAACGCCGGCTTCTCCGTGGCCACGCCGGGGCGCCTGGCCCTGCCGCCGATCCAGGACCCCGTCTACGGCTACCAGGCCGTCAACGTGGAGGCGGAGCTCGAGAACGCGTCCTCGCTGCTGCACTGGACGCGGAGGATGATCCACACCCGCAAGAAGCACGCCGCCTTCGGGCTGGGCACCTTCAGCGACCTCGGGGGGTCGAACCCGAGCGTGCTGTCCTACGTCCGCGAGTACGTCGGGGTGGACCCCACGACGGGGCACCCGGTGACCGACCGGGTGCTGTGCGTCAACAACCTCTCCCGGTTCCCGCAGCCGGTCGAGCTCGACCTGCGCCGCTACGAGGGCATCGCCCCTGTCGAGCTGCTCGGCGGCGTGCGCTTCCCGGAGATCGGCGAGCTGCCCTACCTGCTGACGCTGGGCGGCTACGGGTTCTACTGGTTCCGGCTCCCGGCACCGGCTCCCGTCGAAGGGAGCGCTGCGTGAGCGCCCCCGCCGGCCCGGACGTGAACCCGGACCTCACCGCCGCCCTGCACGGCTACGTCGGCTCCGCCCGCTGGTTCGGCGGCAAGGGCCGTGACTTCACCGTCGCCGGCGTCCGCCGGGCCGGGCTCCTCGACGGACGGTCGCACGGCTCCCCCCGGGTCGCGGTGGAGCTGGTCACGCTCGACTACGCCGACGGGGGCAGCGAGACCTACCAGGTCCCACTGGCCTACTACGACGAGCACCAGGAGCGGCTCGAGCACGCGCTGGTCGGCTCGTGGGACGACGCCGACCTCGGGGCGGTGCACGCCTACGACGCGGTGCACGACCGGGAGGCCGCCGCGGTCTACCTGCGCGCGTTCGACGAGGCCGGACGCGAGGACGGCGGCGTGCTGCGGGTGGACGCGCTGACGTTCTACCGGCTGCCGGGGCACGAGCTGGACCTGGAGACGCACTCCACGCTGTTCTCCGGGGAGCAGAGCAACTCCTCGCTGGCCTTCGGTGACGACAGCCTGATGAAGGTGTTCCGCAAGGTCACCGCCGGCCGCAACCCGGACGTCGTGATCCACAAGGCGCTCACCGAGTCGGGCAGCGACCACGTCGCGGCGCTCTACGGCTGGCTGGAGCTCGAGGGATCCGCGGAGAGCGACGAGCCCCTGCAGCTGGCGATGCTGCAGCAGTTCCTGCGGACCGCCAGCGACGGCTGGCAGATCGCCCTGGCGAGCGTGCGCGACCTCTTCGCGGAGGCCGACCTGCACGCCGACGAGGTCGGCGGGGACTTCGCCGGCGAGGCGGAGCGGCTCGGCCTGGCCACCGCCCAGGTCCACGACGTGCTGGCCGCGGAGTTCCCGACCCAGAGCTGGGGGGCCGACGACCTCACCCGGCTGTCCGAGGCCATGCTCCAGCGGCTCGAGGCGGCCCTGGGCGTCGTCCCCGAGCTGGCGGCGTCCGCCGACGGCCTGCGCCGGACGTTCCGGGCCGTGGCCGAGCTCGGCCGCGCCGGCGTCTCGGCGACGGCCCAGAGGGTGCACGGCGACTACCACCTCGGCCAGACGCTGCGCACCGTGAAGGGCTGGAAGATCGTCGACTTCGAGGGTGAGCCGGCCAAGCCCCTCGCCGAGCGGGTCCTTCCCGACCTGGTCTGGCGCGACGTCGCCGGCATGCTGCGCTCGTTCGACTACGCGGCGCATGCCGTGATCGCCGACTTCGAGGCCGACGAGGACGCGAACCGGCAGATCGCCTTCCGAGCGGCCGAGTGGGGCAAGCGCAACACCGCCGCGTTCCTGCGCGGCTACGTCGAGAACAGCGGGCGCACGTCCGACGGCCGGCTCTCCGACGAGCAGGACCTCATCCTGCGTGCCTACATGGCGGACAAGGCCGTCTACGAAGCCGTCTACGAGGCACGCAACCGACCGACCTGGTTGCCGATCCCGCTCGGCGCCGTGGCCCGGATCACCCAGCAGCTCGACCAGGAGGCGAACACATGACCCGACGCACCAGCCGAGCCCGCACCGTGCAGCCCGTCGACACCGCGGTCCTCGACCTGATCGCCCAGGGCCGGCACGGCAACCCCCACGAGGTCCTCGGCGCGCACCCGCACGACGGGGCCGTGACCATCAGGGCGTTCCGCCCGCTGGCGGACTCCGTCGTCGTCGTGTCCGGCGACAAGAAGGTGCCGCTGGAGCACGTGCACGAGGGCGTGTGGGCCGGTGTCGTCGACGTACCCGAGGTCCCCGACTACCGGCTCGAGGTGACCTACGCCGGTGGCCCGCCGCTGCTCAGCGACGACGCCTACCGGTACCTGCCCACGCTGGGCGAGGTCGACCTCCACCTGATCAACGAGGGCCGCCACGAAAGGCTCTGGACGGTGCTCGGTGCGCACCTGCACGTCTACGACACCCCCACCGGACCCGTCACCGGCACGTCGTTCGCGGTGTGGGCCCCCAGCGCCAAGGGCATCCGGATCAAGGGCGACTTCAACAGCTGGGACGGCCGGGAGCACCCGATGCGACAGCTCGGGGTCTCGGGCGTGTGGGAGCTGTTCGTGCCCGGCGTCGGCTCGGGGTCCCTCTACAAGTTCATCGTCCTGGGCGCCGACGACCAGTGGCGCGAGAAGGCGGACCCGATGGCGTTCGCGGCCGAGGTGCCGCCCGCGCAGTCCTCGAAGGTGTTCGAGTCCCACCACACCTGGGGCGACGACGAGTGGATGGAGCAGCGGAAGTCCGGTGGCGCGCACGAGAAGCCGATGTCGGCCTACGAGCTCCACCTCGCCTCGTGGCGGCGTGGCCGCTCCTACACCGAGCTCGCCGACGAGCTGGTCGACTACGTCGCCGAGACCGGCTTCACCCACGTCGAGCTGATGCCGGTGATGCAGCACCCCTTCGGCGGCTCGTGGGGCTACCACGTCACGTCGTACTTCGCCGCCGACTCCCGGTTCGGCGACCCTGACGGGCTGCGCCTGCTCATCGACCGCCTGCACCAGGCCGGCATCGGCGTCATCCTCGACTGGGTGCCCGGGCACTTCGCGACCGACGAGTGGGCGCTGGCGCGCTTCGACGGCACCCCGCTCTACGAGGACCCCAACCCGCAGCGGGGCTGGCACAAGGAGTGGGGCTCCCACATCTTCAACTTCGGGCGCAAGGAGGTCCGCAACTTCCTCTACGCCAACGCGCTGTTCTGGCTCGAGGAGTTCCACGCCGACGGCCTGCGCGTGGACGGCGTCGCGTCGATGCTCTACCTCGACTACTCCCGGGAAGAGGGCGAGTGGTCCCCCAACGTGTACGGCGGGCGCGAGAACCTCGAGGCCGTCGCGTTCCTCCAGGAGATGAACGCCACCGCCTACCGGCGGGTGCCCGGCGTCGTCACGATCGCCGAGGAGTCGACGTCGTGGCCCGGTGTCACCCGACCGACCCATCTGGGAGGCCTGGGGTTCGGCTTCAAGTGGAACATGGGCTGGATGCACGACAGCCTCAGCTACGTGCAGAACGACCCGGTGCACCGGCAGTACCACCACGGCACGATGACGTTCGCGATGGTCTACGCCTACTCCGAGAACTACGTCCTGCCGATCAGCCATGACGAGGTGGTCCACGGCAAGGGCTCGCTGCTGCGCAAGATGCCCGGCGACCGGTGGCGACAGCTGGCGAACCTGCGCACGTTCCTGGCCTACATGTGGGCGCACCCGGGCAAGCAGCTGCTGTTCATGGGCTCCGAGTTCGGCCAGGAGTCGGAGTGGGCCGAGAACCGCGAGCTGGACTGGTGGCTGCTGGACAACGCCGACCACCGCGGCGTGCACACGCTGGTCCGCGACATGAACCGGATCTACCGCGAGACCCCGGCGTTCTGGTCCCTGGACACCGAGGGCTCGGGCTTCGAGTGGGTCGACGCGAACGACTCGTCGAACAACGTCTTCAGCTTCGTCCGCAAGCCGCGCAACGCCGAGGACGGGCCGGTGGTGTGCGTGGCGAACTTCGCCGCCGTCCCGCACCACGACTACCGTCTCGGGCTGCCGTTCGCCGGCCCCTGGACGGAGGTGCTCAACACGGACGCCGACGCGTACTCCGGCTCGGGTGTCGGCAACATGGGCGTGGTCACCGCCACCGACTCCTCCCAGCACGGCATGCCGGCGTCCGCGACGATCACCGTGCCGCCGCTGGCGACGCTGTGGCTGCGACCCGCCCGCTGAGCGACGGGGTCGTCGCCCTCCGGCCGCACGGCGACGAGGGCAGCTTCCTCGTCGAGCACGCCGGTGAGCCCGTCGGGAGCGTCTCGGTCGAGGACGTCGGCGCCGGCGCCGGCGAGCTGCGCTGGTCCCTGCACGAGGACCAGCGCGGCCGGGGCTACGCCACCCGCGCGCTGCGGCTGCTGGTCGCGCACGCGCTCGACGACCTGGGCCTGAGCCGGGTCCAGGCACGGGTCCGCCCCGGGGACGTGCGGGCGGTGCGGGTGGCCACCCGGGCCGGCCTGCTCCGCGAGGGGATCCTGCGCGTCGAGCGCGGGCAGGGCGAGCATCCCGACGCGACGGAGTACGTGCTGCTCGCGCGGCTGCGCTCGGACCCACCGGTGGACGACCCGCGGGGCTTCCGCACGCTGCTGAACTCGTTCCTGCCGCGCAAGCGGGCGATCGCCCAGATGCTGGTGCGCGACCCGACCGGTCGCGTGCTGCTGTGCCGGCTGACCTACAAGAGCGACTGGGACCTGCCCGGTGGCGTGGTCGAGGTCGGCGAGTCCCCCCGCGACGCGGTCGCGCGTGAGGTCAAGGAGGAGCTCGACCTGGACATCGCCGCGGGCGGCCTCGTGCTGACCGACTGGCTGCCCGCCTGGAGCGGATGGGACGACGCGCTGTGCCTGGTCTTCGACGGCGGCGTCCACGACCCCTCGCTGCTCGACGCCGCCGCGCTCCAGGCCCGAGAGATCCGCTCGGTGGAGTTCTGCACGGTCGAGCAGGCGCGGGAGCGGTGCGCCGACTTCACCGCTCGGCGGCTCGAGTCCGCGCTGGCCAACCTCGACGGTGGCGGGACGTCGTACACCGAGTCGGGGCGGGCCTGAGCCTCAGGCCAGCCGCACCGCGTCGCCGACCGCGACCGTGCCGCCGTGCACGACGTCGAGGACGACGCCCAGGCACGTGTCGTTGAGCGCCGCCAGCGTGCCGAGCAGACCCGGCTCGGGCGGCAGGTCGACCTGGTCGAGACTGACCATGACGCACCGCTGCATCGGCCCGCGGACGTCGAGCACCACCTCGGCGCCGACCGCGAGCCGCCGCCCGACCCAGCCGTCCTCGAGCAGGACCGGCTCGGAGCCGGTGTCGAGGACCAGGTTGGGCCGCATCCGCGGTGGCGGGACGTCGCGGCCGAGTGCGTCCCGCGCGGCGGCGAGGCTCGAGGTGGTGACCAGGTGCACCGGCCCCTCGTCGTGGTGGGGAAGGCTCCGCTCGCGGCCCAGGGTCACGGGGCGCCCGACGTGGGCCGAGATCGCGCCCGCGGTCGCGCCCTCGTCGACGCGCCGCCGCCGGCCGTCGGGGAACCCCACCACCGGGACCTCGCCGTCGAGGGTCGCGGTGAGCCGCAGCAGGCCGTCCATCCTGCGGAACCGCCGGCTCGACTTGCCGCTGCCCAGCTTGCCGTCGTGGTCGAGGACCGCCCACAGACGGTCGCCGGCCACACCGCGCTGGTCGACGCTCACCGTGCGCAGGCTCTCACCGGCCAGTGACTTGACCGGGTAGCGGTGCAGGCCGCGGACGGTCCCCACGATGGAGTCGGCTCTCACGGGCGGATCCTCGCAGAGCCACCGGGGAGGCGACGAGGGTGGCCGGGGCCGGCCGGAAGCCCCGCCGCGGCGATCCGTGGAGGTTCCTCCCGAATGCCCGCCGGACCGGTATGGACCCGCGCGCGGTAGCGGACCGAGTTCGTTGACATCGCTTTACCGACAGGCGGATCGTTCCTGGGATCCATCCGCTGCCGGCCCCCCGCCGAGTCCCCGCCCGGAGCCGACATGCGGCTGTCGAGACGGAGGCGGACATGCTCGACACGCTGACGCGGTCGCCGGCTCGGGGTGGCCCGGCGCTGCGCGGAGTCGTCCGTGTCGAGCGGGACTTCACCGTCGCGCCGCACAGCCTGGCGACGAACCAGCTGCTCGCGTGCCCGGCGCGGACGAGGCTGACCGGCGGAGGGACCTCGCTGATCGGCGAGCCCCTGCGGCCGGCGGACGCCCCCGTCGTGTACACGAACGGTCCGGTGGGGAGCATCCTCGCCGGGGAGGAGCAGTCGTGGGCCTCCGAGGTGGCGAACAGAAGCGCAGAGACGTTCACCTACCGCCAGTTCGCGCTCTGCGCGAGGAGCCGCTGAGGCCCGGGCCGACAGCGCCGGGAGCGGTGCGACCCTGCCCTCGTCCGGGCCGGCCTCAGAACAGCGCGGAGGCGAGCTGCTGCCGTCCGCGGAGGACCCTCGGGTCGCCGTTGCCGACCGCGGCGAACAGCCCGAGCAGGTGGGTGCGTGCCCGGTCCCGCTCCGCTCCGCTGGTACGACGGACCAGCTCGACGAGCCGGTCGAACGCGTCGTCGACGTGCCCCCCGAGCATGTCCAGGTCGGCGACCAGCGTCTGGGCGTCGACGTCGTCGCGGCGCTCGGCGGCCGCCGCCCGGGCCGCGGTCGCGTCGACCCCCTTGGTGCGCTGGAGCAGCGTGGCCATCGCGAGGCCGCCGGCCGCCTCGACGTCGGCCGGGTTGGCGTCGACGAGCCGCTGGTACTCGGCCACGGCGCGGTCCACGTCCCCCGCGGCGAGGGCGTCCTGCGCCGGGGCGTAGCGCGGGTCGACGTACTCCTCGTCCTCTCCGGCCGGTGGCGCCGCGGTCAGCGGCTGGTGCCGCCCGGTCACGCCCTGGGTGGCCATCTGCTGGAGGACCTGGTCGACGAGGCCGCGCAGCTCCTCCAACGGCGGCGCGTCCTGCAGCAGCGGCATCATCCGCCCCTGCACGACGAGCGCGACGAGCGGCACGGAGGGGATCTGCAGCGCCTGGGCCAGCTGCGGCGAGCGGTCGACGTCCACCCTGCCGACGAGGATCCGGCCCTCGAGCTCGTCGGCGACCGTGTCCAGGTCGCTCGCGAGGCGTGCGCTCTCGGGCGACCGTGACGGGGAGTAGACGACCAGCACGACGGGCGCGTTCATCGACGTCTCGAGGTGGGCCTGGATGTTCTGCTCGTCCAGGTCGACCGAGTAGGCCCCCGAGCCGGCGGCACCTCCGGCCGGTCCCGCCGGGGCGGGCTGCGCGGGTCGCTTCAGTCCGGACAGGTCGACGGCGCCGGGGCGCGAGAACGGCTGCTGGGTCATGGGGTCTATCTTCACCGATCGCGCTGGCGCGTCCGGCCCAGGGGTCAGAAGCGGGCCGGCTCGCGGTACTCGCCCCACTCGGCGCGCAGGGCGTCGCAGATCTCGCCGAGCGTCGCCTCGGCGCGGCAGGCCTCGAGCATGGCGGGCACCATGTTGTCCTGCGTGCGGGCCACCTCCAGCATCCTGCTCAGCGCCGCGTCGACGGCCGCCTGGTCGCGCTCGACCCTGCGCTGGGCGAGCGCACGCACCTGCTCGACCTCGACCTCGTGGGAGACGCGCAGGATCTCGAGGTCGTGCGTGACGGACTCCTCGTGGCAGTTGACCCCGACGACCCGCTTGTCGCCTTTCTCGAGCGCCGTCTGGTACTGGAACGCGGCCTCGGCGATCTCCGACATGAACCAGCCGTCCTCGATGCCGCGCAGGATGCCGCGGGTCATCGGCCACGACTCCACGTCTCGTCCGGCGCTGTCGCGGACGGCGTCGGCGAGGCCGTCGTGGTCATGGGCCGACAGCGTCGAGCCACCCATCGCCAGCACCTTGTCGAAGACCGCGTAGGCCTCCGCCTCGATCTTGTCGGTCAGTGCCTCGACGTACCAGGAGCCGCCGAGCGGGTCGGCGACGTTGACGACGCCCGTCTCCTCCATGACGACCTGCTGGGTGCGCAGCGCGATCTCGGCGGCCTGCTCCGAGGGCAGCGCGAGCGTCTCGTCCAGCGCGTTGGTGTGCAGGGAGTTGGTGCCGCCGAGCACCGCGGCGAGCGCCTCGATGCCGGTGCGCACGACGTTGTTGTAGGGCTGCTGGGCGGTCAGCGAGACGCCGGCGGTCTGGGTGTGGAACCGCAGCCACTGCGCCTTCTCGCTGGTGGCGCCGTACACGTCACGCAGCCATCGCGCCCAGATGCGGCGGGCGGCCCGGAACTTCGCGATCTCCTCGAAGAAGTCGACGTGGCTGTCGAAGAAGAACGACAGGCCCGGCGCGAACGTGTCGACGTCCAGGCCGCGGGAGAGCCCGAGCTCGACGTACCCGAAGCCGTCGGCGAGCGTGAACGCCAGCTCCTGCGCGGCGGTCGAGCCGGCCTCACGGATGTGGTAGCCGGAGACCGAGAGCGGCTTGTAGTCGGGGATCGACTCGGCGCAGTACTCCATCAGGTCGCCGATCAGCCGCAGGTGCGGCTTCGGGGGGAACAGCCACTCCTTCTGCGCGATGTACTCCTTGAAGATGTCGGTCTGCAGCGTGCCGTTGAGCCGCGCCGGGTCGACCCCGTGCCGCTCCGCGGACGCCAGCATCATGCAGAAGACGGGTACGGCGGGCCCCGAGATCGTCATCGACGTGGTGACCTCGTCGAGCGGGATCCCCTCGAAGAGGGCGTCCAGGTCGGCGGCGGTGTCGACCGCCACGCCGCAGTGGCCGACCTCGCCCAGGCTCTTGGGGTCGTCGGAGTCACGGCCCATCAGCGTCGGCATGTCGAAGGCCACCGAGAGCCCGCCGCCGCCGCGGTTGAGGATCATCTTGTAGCGCTCGTTGGTCTGCTGCGCGTTGCCGAACCCGGCGAACTGGCGGATGGTCCAGGCCCGTCCCCGGTAGCCGGTGGCGTAGAGCCCCCGGGTGAAGGGGAACTCCCCCGGCCACTCGGAGTCGTCCGTGCCGTAGGCCGGGTCGACCTCCATGCCCGAGAGCGTCGTGAAGTCCGCCTGGCGCACCCGGGACCTGTCGTAGCGCTGCTGCCAGCGCTCCCTCGCGTTCGAGCCCTCACGGTCGGCCGAGCCTGTCGAGACCACGTCATCTGCCATACCCCGATAGTAGGACGTCCAACTAAATTGGTCGAGCGAGCGCCGACGCTCAGAAGTCGCCGGCGGCCTCGCGGACCGGGCGCAGCAGCGCAGAGATGGAGCGGAGGTCGCCGGCGGGGACGGCGCCGAGCGCGAACCGGGCGTCGACGAGGTCGCCTGTGGCACGCTCCACCACGGCCCGGCCCGCGTCGGTGATCTCCGCCAGGACCGCCCGGCCGTCCTCGGGGTGCCGCCGGCGCACGACGAGCCCCGCCGCCTCGAGCCGGTCGACGATCGAGGTCACCGAGGTGGGGTGCACCTGGAGCCGCTCGCCCATCTTGCCCAGGGGCAGCGACCCCTTGCGCGAGAACACCAGGAGGACCAGGGCCTCGTAGCGCGCGAAGCTCAGGCCGTGCGGTCGGAGGATCTCGTCGAGCTCGGCCAGCACGAGCTGCTGGACGCGCATCAGCGAGGTCACCGCGTGCATCTGGTCCACGGCGTCCCAGCGCAGCGCCCACTGGCGCGCCGCCTCGTCGATGGGGTCGAACGCCAGCTTCCTGCGGGCGGGCTTGGGCATGTGCGGACACTATCGGCGTCCCGGGGCTGCTGCTGTCCGGGCTCAGGACGGCCGCTGGCCCCGGGGACTCCGGAACCCCGACAGCTGGACGTGCCGCTGGATGGTCAGGTCCCGCTCGAGCGGACGGGGGACGAACCTGATGTCGTGCAGCCCCTGCTCCTGGGCCGCCGACTCGAACGTGAAGTGGCCGTAGCCCAGCAGCACGCCCAGGAACGACTGCTCGACGGTGATGTCGAGGATCCGGATCAGCGGGGTGGTGGCGTGCTTGCTCGTCAGCACGCCGCTGACCCGGAAGACCCGCATGTTGGTGATCACGAAGACGTCCATGAACTCCACGAGCGTCTTCCAGGCGGCGTGCAGGGCGAGGGCGGCAGCGACCGCGAACAGCACCCAGCCCAGCTCCAGGGGCGAGTAGAGCACCAGCACGAGGACGGCCAGCGCGGCGGCGGCCTCGAGCGCCTGCACGGAGTACACCACCCAGTGGTGGTGCACCTCGTCGACGATGTCCTCGCGGGCGTCGTCCTCGCGCAGCAGGCGGCGGCGCACCCGGCGGTCGCGGACCCCGCGCAGGCCCCCCATGGCCGCGAACCTACCGGACGAGCGCGTTGAGGAACGTGACGAGGGCGTCGAACGCGTCCTTGACGACACCGACGGCGCCGCGCACCGCGTCCGCCGCTGCCTGCGGCTGCGAGAAGAGGTAGAACAGCACGAAGGCGATCACGGCGATGCTCAGCAGCTTTCTCATGCCGCGCTCCGTCCGACATCGTCGAGGTGAGGGCTCCGAAGGCCACTCTGCTCCATTGGTAGCAAAACCGCGACGGGAGGTGGTGGAGGCGCGCGGGGAGGCTACCCCTGAACGGTGCCGGTGCCGGCCGTGGTGTCGGTGTAGGTCTCCAGCAGCGAGTCGGCCGCGGTGTAGGGGTCCGAGCCGCCGTCGGCCACCTGCTCGGCGAGCACGTCCAGCTCGGTCCGGGCGTGGACGTCGCCCCAGCGCGCGCGCAGGGCGGTCACCGCGATCGCCTCGATCTCGTCGCGCGCCCGCCGTACCCGTCGCCGGCGGAGCTCTCCGGAGGCCTCCAGCCAGGCGCGGTGGGCGTCGATGCGCTCGACCACCTCGCCGACGCCCTCGCCGGTCTGGGCCACGGTCTTCACGATGGGCGGCCGCCAGCTCTCCTCACCGCGCTCGGCGAGGGCGATCATGTTGCGCAGGTCGCGGCGCACCTGGTCCGCACCGTCGCGGTCGGCCTTGTTGACCACGTAGATGTCGCCGATCTCGAGGATGCCGGCCTTGGCCGCCTGGATGCCGTCGCCCATGCCGGGGGCGACGAGGACGAGCGTGGTGTCGGCGAGACCCGCGATGTCGACCTCGCTCTGCCCGACCCCGACGGTCTCGATGACGACCACGTCACATCCGGCCGCGTCGAGCACCCGCAGCGCCTGGGGCGTGGACCACGCCAGCCCGCCGAGGTGCCCGCGGGAGGCCATCGACCGGATGTAGACCTGCCGGTCCAGCGCGTGGTCCTGCATCCGCACGCGGTCGCCGAGCAGCGCGCCTCCCGAGAACGGGGAGGAGGGGTCGACCGCGAGCACCCCGACCCGCTTGTCGGCGGCCCGCAAACCGGTGACCAGCGCGCTGGTCGAGGTGGACTTCCCGACCCCCGGAGCACCGGTGACGCCGACGATCTGGGCGTGCCCGGTGTGCGGCGCGAGCCGGGCCATCACCTCCCGCAGGAGCGGGGAGGCGTCCTCGACCAGGGAGATCAGCCGGGCCACCGACCGGGCGTCGCCCTCGCGGGCACGCTCGACCAGCTCGGGCACCGACGGGCGCGAGCGCCGGCCGGTGGCCGCCCGATCAGCCACTCAGTGGTCCGCGCTGCTGCTCGGCACCCGCAAGATGAGCGCGTCGCCCTGCCCGCCGCCTCCGCACAGCGCCGCCGCGCCGGTGCCGCCGCCGCGCCGCTTGAGCTCCAGGGCCAGGTGGAGCGCGATCCGTGCTCCGGACATGCCGACCGGATGACCGAGGGCGATCGCGCCGCCGTTGACGTTGACCTTGTCGTCGGCCAGGCCGAGCTCGCGCGAGGAGGCGATGCCGACCGCGGCGAACGCCTCGTTGATCTCCACGAGGTCCAGGGTGGCGGGGTCGATGCCCTCCTTGGCGCACGCCTTGGCGATGGCGTTGGCCGGCTGCATCTGCAGCGTCGAGTCCGGCCCGGCGACCTGTCCCGAGGCGCCGATCTCGGCGAGCCAGCTCAGCCCGAGCTCCTCGGCCTTCGCCCTGCTCATCACGACCACCGCGCAGGCGCCGTCGGAGATCTGGGATGCCGACCCGGCGGTGATGGTGCCGTCCTTGGAGAACGCGGGGCGCAGCTTGGCCAGCCCCTCGGCGGTGGTGTCGCCGCGGATGCCCTCGTCCTGGGAGACGACCACCGGGTCGCCCTTGCGCTGCGGGATCTCGACCGGCACGACCTCGTCGTCGAAGACGCCGTTCTTCCACGCCAGCGCCGCCCGCTGGTGCGAGCGCGCCGCGAACTCGTCCTGCTCCTCGCGGGAGAGCTGCACGCCGTCGACGTTGCACTGCTCGGTGAGGGCGCCCATCGCCTGCTCGGTGAACATGTCCCACAGCGCGTCGTACGCCATCGAGTCGACCAGCGTCACGTCGCCGTACTTGAACCCCTCCCGGGACTTGGGCAGCAGGTGGGGTGCGTTGGTCATCGACTCCATGCCGCCGGCGACGACGACCTCGTGCTCGCCGGCCCGGATCAGCTGGTCGGCCAGCGCGATCGCGTTGAGGCCGGACAGGCAGACCTTGTTGATGGTGATCGAGGGGACGTCGAGCGGGATGCCTCCCTTGTGCGCGGCCTGCCGGGCGGTGATCTGCCCGGCGCCGGCCTGGATGACCTGGCCCAGGATGACGTAGTCGACCTGCTCGCCCGAGATGCCGGCCCTCTCCAGGGCCGCCTTGATCGCGACACCTCCGAGGTCGGCGGCCGACCGGTCCTTGAGGCCTCCCAGCAGGCGGCCTATCGGGGTGCGGGCACCGGCGACGATCACGGATGAGGACATCGGGCCTCCATGGGCTGGGCTGGGCTGGACTGGACGGGGCTGGCAAGGGGCTGGCAAGGGGCTGATGTGGACGATACCCGCACGCGACATGATGAGGGCATGAGCCAGGTCACGCAGGAGCTGTTCGAGGGCATCGACCACGTCGGCGTCGCGGTGCCCGACCTCGACGAGGCGCTCGCCTTCTACGAGCGGGCGTTCGGGATGCGGGTGCGGCACGAGGAGACGAACGACGAGCAGGGCGTGCGGGAGGCCATGGTCGGCGTCGGCGACGGCCCGGGACCCTGCGTCCAGCTGCTCGCGCCGCTCGACGAGACGTCGGCGATCGCGAGGTTCCTGGACCGCTCCGGCCCCGGCCTGCAGCAGCTGGCCTACCGCGTCAAGGACGTCGACCACGTGTGCGCGGTGCTGCGCGAGCGGGGGCTGCGGCTGCTCTACGACACCCCCCGCCGGGGTACGGCGGGCAGCCGGATCAACTTCGTGCACCCCAAGGACGCCGGCGGCGTGCTCATCGAGCTGGTCGAGCCCCCCGCTGGTTGAGGTGCCCGCCCCCACGCTGGTTGAGGTGCCCGAGCCCCACGCTGGTTGAGGTGCCCGAGCCCCAAAGGGCGAGGGCCTCGAAACCACCGCACCCGCGCGCTGACCCGACCATGGTCTCGAGGCTCGCCCAGCGGCTCGCACCTGAAACCAACGCCACCGGCCATGGACGGCATGGGCTACGTCACTGACAGCGGAGGTCACGCCTCGCTACTGTGCGCGGACCGGCTTCGCAGCCCTCAGCGCCGACGCAGGAGGCCACCGTGCAGGAGATCCTCGACGCCATCCTCGCCGGTGACACCGCCGGCGAGGACTTCGCCGCCCTCGACCTTCCCCAGTCCTACCGCGCCGTCACCGTGCACAGGGACGACGTGGCCATGTTCGAGGGGGTCGCCTCACCGGACAAGGACCCCCGCCGCTCGCTGCACGTCGAGGACGTCCCCCTGCCGGCCCTGGGGCCCGGCGAGGCCTACGTCGCCGTGATGGCCAGCGCCATCAACTACAACACCGTGTGGACCTCGATCTTCGAGCCCGTGCCGACGTTCGGCTTCCTCGAGCGCTACGGCCGCACGTCGCCGCTGGCCAAGCGGCACGACCTGCCCTACCACGTGGTCGGGTCGGACCTGGCGGGCGTCGTCCTGCGGACCGGCCCGGGGGTGAACGCCTGGCAGCCCGGCCAGGAGGTCGTCGCTCACTGCCTGTCGGTCGAGCTGGAGAGCTTCGAGGGCCACGACGACACCATGCTCGACCCCGAGCAGCGGATCTGGGGATTCGAGACGAACTTCGGCGGGCTGGCGCAGGTGGCGCTGGTCAAGTCCAACCAGCTGATGCCCAAGGCGGCGCACCTGACCTGGGAGGAGGCGGCCAGCCCGGGGCTGGTCAACTCGACCGCCTACCGCCAGCTGGTCAGCCGCAACGGGGCCGGCATGAAGCAGGGCGACAACGTGCTGATCTGGGGCGCGAGCGGCGGTCTCGGCGGCTACGCCACGCAGTTCGCGCTCAACGGCGGCGCGACCCCCGTGTGCGTGGTCTCCAGCGGTGACAAGGCCGAGATCTGCCGCCGGATGGGTGCCGAGCTCGTCATCGACCGGCGAGCAGAGGGGTTCTCCTTCTGGAGGGACGAGCACTCCCAGGACCCCGCGGAGTGGCGGCGCTTCGGCAGCCGGATCCGCGAGCTCACCGGCGGTGAGGACGTCGACATCGTCTTCGAGCACCCCGGCCGGGAGACGTTCGGGGCCTCCGTCTACGCCGCCCGCAAGGGCGGCACGATCGTCACCTGCGCGTCGACCAGTGGCTTCCTCCACGAGTACGACAACCGCTACCTGTGGATGAGCCTCAAGCGGATCGTCGGCTCCCACTTCGCCAACTACCGGGAGGCGTGGGAGGCCAACCGGCTGGTGGCCAAGGGCCGGATCCACCCGACGCTCTCGCGCACGTACCCGATGGACGAGGTCGGACAGGCGGCGTACGACGTACACCGCAACCTGCACCAGGGCAAGGTCGGCGTGCTGTGCCTGGCCCCCGAGCCGGGGCTCGGCGTCCGGGACCGGGAGATGCGGGCGCGGCACCTCGACGACATCAACCGCTTCCGGGGCTTCTGAGGCCCGTGGGGCTCGAGTGCCTGGCGAGACCGGATTCTCACGACACGTCGCGGGTCGGGCCCTCGCGCCTGACGGAATTACGCTGGGGCATCGGCGAGACTGGGCGCACGCTCGCGCACTGAGCGAGCCGGCGATGCCCGACGCCGTACTAACGGAGGAACCATGAGCGACCGACCCGGACTGTCCATCTTCGACCAGGCCAAGGACAACGCAGGCACCGGCCAGACCGGCGGCCAGACCGGCGGTGCCGACACCGGCAGTGGTGCGGACGACGCGACCCAGGTGATGGCCGCCGTGAAGCCGCCCGAGCAGCGCCAGAGCGGACCCGTCCCGGCTGCGTCCGGGCCCACCGGCGGCGCGAGCCCCGTCGCCTCCCAGCAGGCACCCCAGCGGTCGGCCCAGCGGCCGAGCGCACCGTCGAGGCCCGGGTTCCCGGTCGTGCGCAAGGGCGGCTACGACACCTCGGCCGTCGACCGGCAGATGCACGCGCTCGCGGGCGAGAAGGCCGGTCTGATCGCCAGCCTGCAGGAGGCCAAGGCCACCATCGCGGCCCTCGAGCAGAAGGTCACCGAGAACGAGCACCCCACCTACGCGGGTCTCGGCGGCCGCGCCAGCGAGATGCTGAGGCTGGCCGAGGAGCAGGCCGACGACGTCCTCGTGCAGGCCAAGGCCCAGGCCGAGGAGATGCGCCGGCAGGCCACCAAGGACGCCGAGGTGCTGCGCTCGCAGGCGGCCCGCGACTCCGAGGACATGCGGATGGTGCAGCTCAAGGAGCTCGACGAGACGCGCTCGCGGATCCTCGCGCAGGTGGAGCAGGAGCGCGGCCGCGCCGAGGCGGAGTCCGAGGACCTGCTCGCGGCCGCCCGGCGCGAGAGCGAGCAGCTGCGGCTGGCCGCCGAGCAGGAGACCAACGCGCTGCGCACCAGCGCCCGGCGCGAGGCCGAGCAGGCCCGAGCGGTCGCCGAGCGCGAGGTCCAGGAGGCCCGCCGCACCCTCGCCGTCGAGAAGGAGCAGCTGACCCGCGAGGCCGCCGAGCACCACTCCAACGCCACCGAGGAGACCCAGCGGCTCGTGGCGGAGGCCGAGCAGCGCGCGAACGCCGCCGAGGAGCGGGCCCGGGAGGCCACCGCCACCGCGGGCGAGCACCGCCGCGCGGCCCAGGAGGAGTCCGAGCGGCTGGTGAGCCATGCCCGGCGGGAGGCCGAGCAGATCGTGTCCTCGGCCCAGACCCAGGCCGCGACGTTCGTGGCGGCCGGCCAGGCCGAGGCCGAGCGCGACCTGGCTCGGCTGCGCGCGGAGGTCGACCGCTACCAGAAGCGCCGGGACGCGATCGTTGCCCAGCTCGGCGCGCTGCGTGACGTGATCTCGGGCTTCGGCGACGACGACCCGAAGGGCGCGGCCGCGGCCGAGCGGTGAGCCGACCCACGCCCAAGGACCGTCCCAGCAAGCGTCCCGGTCGGGTGACCCGCACCGCCCGTGGAGACTTCGACCAGATCCCGTCGGGCAGCAGCCCGCCGCTGAACCGTCAGTCGCCGTTCGTTCTCGGGTTCTTCGGTGCGGTGGGGGCGCTGCTCGCCTTCTGGGTGGCCGAGCGCGTCCTCGCCATCGGGTCGATCCTGGTCCTGGTCGTGGTGGCGATGTTCATCGCGGTCGGCCTGAACCCGCTCGTCGAGCTCTTCGAGCGCCGGCACCTCAGGCGGGGCATCGCCGTCCTGCTCGTGATCGCGATCGTCCTCGGCGCCGTCGCGCTCTTCGTGTTCGCGATCGTCCCCGTGGTCAGCGAGCAGGTCACCAGGCTGGTCGACCAGGTGCCGACATGGATCCACGACCTGCGGCACAACAAGACCATCCAGCACTACGACCAGAAGTACCACATCCTGAGCCACCTCCAGGACCTGGTGACCGGCGGAACGCTGCCCAAGAAGGTGTTCGGCGGCATCGTGGGAGTGGGACTGGCGGTGCTGTCCGCCCTCGTGAACGTGTTCGTGGTCATCGTCTTGACGCTGTACTTCCTGGCCTCCCTCCCGGCGATGAGGCGGGGCGCGTACCGGTTCGCACCGGCCAGCCGCCGGGAGCGGGTGGCCGACCTCGGCGACCGCATCCTGCACAACGTGGGCGCCTATGTGCTCGGCGCCTTCGTCGTGGCGATGTGCGCGGGGATCAGCACGCTGGTCTTCCTGTTCATCGTGGGGCTCAGCGAGTACGCCGTTGCGCTGGCCGTCGTGGTGACGATCCTCGACGTGATCCCGATGATCGGTGCCACGCTGGGCGCCGTGGTCGTCACCGCCATCGCCTTCGCGACCGACCCCAGGACAGGCCTGTTCTGCGTGGTGTTCTTCGTGCTCTACCAGCAGGTGGAGAACTACGTCGTCTACCCGAGGGTGATGTCCCGCTCGGTCGACATCCCGGGCTGGCTGATCGTCATCGCGGCGCTGATCGGCGCGAGCCTGCTCGGCGTCGTCGGTGCCCTGCTCGCGATCCCGACCGCGGCCGCGCTGCTGCTGATCGTGCGGGAGGTCGTCGTACCCCGGCAGGCGCTCCGCTAGCCCGCGTAGGCCGAGGTGTCCGCGGTCTCCATCGGCCCGTCCCACTGCCGGGGCAGGGGTACGTCGACCTCGGGAGCCACCCGTTGCACCACCAGGTCGAGCACCTTCTCGGCGTCGCCGACCCACAGGTGCTTGGCGCCGTCCACGCCGACGACCTCGGCCTGCGGGACCGCCGCGAAGCGCTCCCGCGCCTGCGCCGGGCGCAGGTAGTCGTCGTGCTCGGGCACCAGGGCCGTGAGCGCCTTGCCCGACTCCGCCCAGGCCGCGAGCTGCTCGGGCCCGCTGAACCGCAGCGGCGGCGAGAGCAGCACGGCCCCCTCGACCGCCGGGTCCAGGCCGTACATCAGCGCGAGGTCGGTGCCGAACGACCACCCCAGGACCCACACCCTCGGCAGCCTCGGCGACTCGTGGAACTCGGCGTACTCGATGGCGGCGGCCACGTCGTACCGCTCCCCGACGGCGTTGTCGAAGGCGCCCTCGCTGGTGCCCTGCTGGCTGCGGGTGCCGCGGGTGTTGAAGCGGAGAACCGCGATGCCGGCGAGCGCCGGGAGCCGGAACGCCGCCTTGCGGATCACGTGGCTGTCCATCATCCCGCCGTGGGTGGGCAGCGGGTGCAGGCACACCAGTGTCGCCACCGGGTCCCGGTCCGGTGGCAGGGCCAGCTCGCCGACCAGTGACAGGCCGTCGGCGGTGTGCAGGGTGACCGGCTCACGGCGGGCTGGCAGGACCGAGTTCGCGCGGATCGGCGGCATGCCGCCCATTCTCCCCGACGTTCGCCGAGGCGTCGCGTTCCGTGCCCCGTACGACGCCGAGGCGTCGCGTTCCGTGCCCCGTACGACGCCGAGGCGTCGCGTTCCGTGCCCCGTACGACGCCGAGGCGTCGCGTTCCGTTGGAACGTGACAACGGAACAAGGCGCCTCGGCGACCTGCCGACAACGGAACGAGGCGCCTCGGCGAGGGGCCGCCGAGGATCGGTCAGTGGCGGGTGTCGCGGGCGCTCCAGCAGCCGTTGTGCCAGTGCCGGCGCTCGTCGATGCCCTCCGCGTCGGAGGCGAACGACGAGGGCACCACGGGCCAGGCGACGGTGTGCGGGGTGACCGGCCGGATCACCTGGTGGCAGCCGGGGCAGCGGTAGGGCTTGGTGGCCGCCGACCCGGTGACCCGGCGCACGAGGTAGTCCTCGCCGCGGTAGGTCTCGACGCGCTCGGCGCTCATCTCGCCCTCCCGTCGTCGTGGTCGGTCCCGGTGCTCGCACCGGCAAGCACGAAACGCTCCACCCGTCGGTCCGGCACCAGCCACATCAGCGCGACCACGGTGTACACCGCGACGCCGAGCACGGGGTTGGCGAAGCAGGCCGCCAGACCCGCGGCGTAGACGAGCGGCGACGCCTTGCCCTTGAGGTCGCGTCCGAGCGCCCGGCGCAGCCCCTGGCCGCCCGGGCGGCGGAAGATCGAGAGCTGCAGCACGTAGTACGCGACGGCGGCGAGGAGCAGGTTCACGCCGTACACCATGGTGGGCGTCCGCTCGAAGCCGGACTCGTCCATCCAGCCGGTGGAGAAGGGGAACAGCGAGAGCCAGAACAGCAGGTGGAGGTTGGCCCACAGCACGCTGCCGGACACCGACTCGACGACGTGGAACATGTGGTGGTGGTTGTTCCAGTAGATCCCCACGTAGACGAAGCTCAGCAGGTAGGTCAGGAAGCCGGTCGCCGAGTGCCCGAGCGCGCGCAGCGTCGGCTCGTCGGGGGCGCGCAGCTCGAGCACCATGATCGTGATGATGATCGCGAGCACGCCGTCGCTGAACGCCTCGAGTCTGCTGGTTCGCACCGGCCCAGTCTTCCAGCCGGATCTCAGTGGGGCGTGTGGTCGCGGAAGCCCCGGCCGGTCTTGAGGCCCAGGTAGCCGGCGGTGACCAGGTGCTCGAGGAGCGGGGCGGGCGCGAAGCCCGGCTCGCGGTACTCGAGGTAGAGCTCGCGCTGGATGGCCAGCGACACGTCGTTGCCGACCACGTCGAGCAGCTCGAAGGGACCCATCGGGAGCGCGCAGCCGAACTTCATCGCGGTGTCGATGTCGTCGGCGGTCGCGTAGTGCGCCTCCAGCATCTTCACGGCGTCGTTGAGGTAGGGGAAGAGCAGGGCGTTCACGACGAACCCGGCACGGTCGCGGCAGGACACGGCGACCTTGCCCACCGCCGCGCACAGCGCCCGTGTCGTCTCGGCGACCTCGTCGTCGGTGCTGACCGTGCTCACCACCTCGACCAGGCTCATCGCCGGCGCGGGGTTGAAGAAGTGCATGCCCACGACGTCCTGCGGGCGCCCGGACTCCCGGGCCAGCGCGATCACCGGGAGGGAGGAGGTGCTGGTCGCCAGGACGGCGCCGGGCCTGCAGATCCTCCCCAGCTGCCCGAACAGCGCCTTCTTGGCGTCGATGTCCTCGGAGACCGCCTCGACCACGAGGTCCACCTGGGCCAGGTCCTCCAGCGCGGTCGACCCGGTCAGCCGGCCGAGCACCTCCCCACGGCTCGACGCCTCGGCCCTCCCCCGCTCGATCGCCTTGTCCAGGGACCGCTCGAGGCTCGCCCGTACGGCGTCGACCTTGTCCTGCGTGCGCCCGACGCACAGCACGGGCAGACCGGCCTGGGCGAAGACCTGGGCGATGCCCGTGGCCATCGTGCCGGTGCCCACCACGCCGACCCGGCGGACGTCGCGGAGCAGCCGCGGGGTGGCGTCCGCCGGCGGCGTCAGCGCGTCGTCCACCACGACCGGGCTGTCCGGAGCCTCGTAGGTGTAGAAGCCGCGGCCCGACTTGCGCCCGAGCATGCCCGCGGTGACCATCTGCTTGAGGACCGGGGCCGGCGCGTGCAGGCGGTCGCGGCCCTGGCGGTACATCGTGTCGAGGATCTCGTACGCCGTGTCCAGCCCGATCAGGTCCAGCAGGGCCAGAGGGCCCATCGGGTAGCGACAGCCCAGTTTCATCGCGGCGTCGAGGTCCTCGCGGGTGGCGTAGCGGGCCTCGAACATCGACGCGGCGTGGTTGAGGTAGCCGAACAGCAGCGCGTTGGCGATGAAGCCCGCCTTGTCGCCGCACACCACCGGCGTCTTGCCCAGTGAGCGCGCCAGCGACGCGACGTCCTCGACCACGTCCGGGTCGCTGACCACGGTGCGCACCACCTCCACCAGCCGCTGCACGGGAGCGGGGTTGAAGAAGTGCAGGCCGACGACCCGGCCCGGGTGCGAGGTCGCGGCGGCGATCTCGGTGACCGACAGCGACGAGGTGTTGGTGGCCAGCACCGCGTCGTCGCCGACCACGTCGTCGAGGGCGCGGAAGATGTCGGTCTTGACCGAGAGCCGCTCGACGACTGCCTCGACGACCAGGCCGCAGCCCTTGACGTCCGCCATCTCGGTGGTGAACGCGATCCGGCCGGTGAGCTCGGCCGCCTCCTGCTCGCTCAGCTTGCCGCGCCGTACCGCCCTGGCGGTGGAGTGCTCGACGTGCCCGCGGCCGCGCTCGAGCGCCTCGGCGCCGGCCTCCACCCCGACGACCGCGTGGCCGTGCCGGGCGAAGACCTCCGCGATGCCGGCACCCATCGTGCCCAGCCCGATCACGCCGATGGTCGAGAAGTCACGTCCCGGGGTACTCATGCGGGCGATCATGGCATGCGCCGGATAGGGTGCGGCCCGTGCGTCTCGTCATCGCCCGCTGCCAGGTCGACTACGCCGGCCGGCTCACCGCGCACCTGCCGATGGCCACCCGGCTGATCATGGTCAAGAACGACGGGTCGGTGCTGGTGCACTCCGACGGCGGCTCCTACAAGCCGCTGAACTGGATGTCACCGCCGTGCCGGGTCGTCGAGGGCGTCACCGAGCACGGCGTCGCCGAGTGGCTGGTCACCGGCAAGGAGGACGACACGCTGCGGATCCTGCTCGAGGAGGTGCTCCACGACAGCGCGCACGAGCTCGGCGTGGACCCGGGGCTGCGCAAGGACGGTGTCGAGAGGCACCTGCAGGAGCTGCTGGCCGACCACCCCGCGACGCTGGCCGAGGGCCTGACGCTGGTACGTCGCGAGTACCCGACCGCCATCGGCCCGGTCGACCTGATGTGTCGCGACCGGGACGGCCGGTCGGTCGCGGTGGAGATCAAGCGGCGCGGGGAGATCGACGGCGTCGAGCAGCTGACCCGCTACCTCGAGCTGCTCAACCGGGACCCGCAGCTGCGCCCGGTCCGCGGCATCTTCGCCGCCCAGGAGATCAGGCCGCAGGCCCGGGTGCTGGCCACCGACCGCGGCATCAGCTGCGCGGTCGTCGACTACGACGCGCTGCGCGGCATGGACGACCCCTCCGAGCGCCTGTTCTGAGCGGCCCCGCGCGGGCCGGCGCGATGCACGTCCGACACCCGCGCGCGCCGAGCATCCGGACGTGAGACGCGGGGCTCGATCCGGTGCGGGCGCCTCACCCCTGGGCCAGGTCCACGACCTCGTCGGCGCAGCCCCACGACAGCGTGACCCCGGCACCGCCGTGGCCGTAGCAGTGCACCACCCGGGTGCCCCCGACCGTCTCGGCCTCCAGGCGCACCTCCGGGCGGCCCGGGCGCAGGCCGACGGCGTGCCGGAGGACCCGGGCCCCCGCGAGCTGGGGAACGAGCCGGGTGGCGCGGGCCAGGACGTCGCGGGCGACGGCGGCGTCCGGGCGCCGGCTCCAGTCGCCCTCGTCGTCCGTGCCGCCGACCACCACCTCGCGCAGGCGCGGAACCACGTAGACGGGGCCGCTCGAGTCCAGCCACCACCTGTCGATGCCCGCCTGCTCGACCACGACCACCTGGCCGCGGACCGGGAAGAGGGAGGGGTCCTCGGCCATCCTGCGGGCGCCCAGCCCGGTCGCGTTGACCACCACGTCGGCCCGGTCGGGCAGCGCGGGGAGCGCCATCCGCGTCAGCGTGCCGCCCAGCGACGCCAGCCGTGCGACCAGCCATCGCAGGTAGACGGGCATGTCGAGAACGGGCGCGGTGAAGCTCCAGCCGTCGACGTACGGCGGGGCGACGGCGCCGACGCGCGTCAGGTGCGGGACCGCCTCGCGCCACCAGGGGTCCGGCGTCCTGCTGCGGTGCAGCTCCGTGCCGGGGAGCATCCGGACACCCGTGTCGGCGTCGTCGGCCGCCAGCGCCTCGAGGGCGACGTAGGTGCGCCGCGACCACGCGGTCACCCGCGCGAACGGAAGGGCGCGGTAGGGGTACCACAGCGCCGCCGCGACCGCCGAGGTGGTCTCCAGGGGCAGGTCCCGGGCGACCACGTCCACCTGGTGGCCGGCCTCCAGGAGCCGCACCGCGCACGACAGGCCCACCACACCGGCGCCCACCACGATCACCCTGGCCACGCGCCGAGTCTGCCTCACCGCTCGCCGCTCGCGCCTGGGTAGGAGGAGATCGTCACGCCGCCCCGGCGGTTCCGCACGGTGGCCACGACGTAGCGGGGCTCGCCGCCCCGAAGGCCGCGGCACACCACCCGCAGCCCCACCCGAGCCGGGTACGCGGGGGTCCGGCCGCAGTCGGGATGCCCGAGGTGCTGGCGGCGCAGGGTGTCCTCGAGCGTCCGGGTGGCGATCACCCCGCCCGCCAGCCACGCGTCGAAGCTGACCGCCGTGCCGCGCACCGGCGCCCGCAGCGACACCTCCACGCGGCCCACCACCCCGTCCACGAACCCGCGGCAGGTCAGCGTCCGCGGCATGGCGCCGTTCCAGTCGGGACAGTCCAGGTAGTTCAGCGAGAGCCCCTCGTGAGCCACCTTGCGGGCGAGCTGGCGGGCGACGGGCCGCTCGAGCCGGTTCATCCGGGCGTGCGGGGGACGGTGCGGCTGCAGGTGCGGGCCGCCGAGCCGGGGCGCCGGGGTTGCCGGCGCCCGCGGCCGGGCTGCCGGGTCGTGGGTGCAGCCGCCCAGCAGCAGCAGCACGGCGGCGAGCAGGGCGGCGAGCACGGCAGCGGGAACGGGGGGCGCCGGAGAAGTGCGCACGTCACCTCCCGCTCGCTGGTCGCCTGCGACGACGATAGCCGGGCTCAGCGGACCGGCTGGAGCTCGGCGAGCAGGAGCGCCTCCCCCTGCGCGTCCTGGTGCTCGCGCACGAGCAGCCCGACGGTGACCTCGCTGCCGTCCTTGCGCAGGGCCGGCACCCTCACGACCTGGTCGAGCAGCGGCCGTCGCCCGACGAGGAGGTACATCGTGAAGCCGGCGACGTGGGCCTGCCGGTAGCGCTCCGGGATGATCGTGACGATCCTCCTGCCGACCAGCTCGGCGGGGTCGGCGTACCCGAGCAGCTCCGCGGTCTCCGCGGTGACGGCCACTATCGAGCTGGACTGGTCGGCGACGACCAGGGCCGTCCCCGGGCCGAGCCCGGCCGGCAGCACGTCGCGTCGCCCCTGCACGTCCGGCAGCCGGCCCTCGGCCGGCACCGCCCACGGCTCGGGCGCCCCGCCGACGGCCTGCTCACGGACCTGCCCGCACAGCCAGCGGCGGAACGCCTGGACCTCCGGCTGGGTGGCCGGCGACATCACCAGGCCGACCTCCGCGAGGTCGAGCGCCGACTCGATGGCCCGGTCCAGCGTCTCGAAGTGGCTCAGCGAGGCGTGCGGCACCGGCACCTCGACGCGTGCGGCCGACACGTTCGGCTCCACGGCGTCGCGCATCAGCTGCTCGGGCTCCATCGCGACGATGCTGCGCGGCACGTGCTCCTCGAGGACGGCGATGGCCTCGGTGGCGTCGGCGTGCACCTGGATGGAGCGGTCGCTGTCCTCGTCGAGGCCTGCCAGCAGGTACTCGCGCAGCAGCGCCTCGGCGTGCTCCTGCCACGCGACGTGGAGCAGCAGAGGCACGTTGCGCAGCTCCACGCGCACGGTGCCCCGAGCCCGGCCCGCGCCGGTGCCGGCCGCCCCGGGCGAGCCCACGTCGCGGCTCCTGCGCATCGTGGTGGGCGCGTCGTCGCCCCCGCCCACGAGCTCGAACCAGACGACCTTGCCGTGGTAGCGCCGGTCGACACCCCAGTCGGCGGCCATCGAGTCGAGCATCATCAGCCCGCGCCCGGTGCCGGCGGTGGCGGCGTACCGACGCCGTGAGGGCAGGTGCGCGCTGCCGTCCCCCACCTCCACGCGCACGCCGTCGGCGCCCAGCCGGGCGGTGAGGTCGATGTGGGTGCCGGCGTGCAGCAGCGCGTTGGTGACCAGCTCGCTGACCAGCAGGACGGCCGTCTCCACCAGGTCGGCCCGGCCGCCGCGCTCGAGCAGGCCGCGCACCGCGCTGCGTGCCCGGGCGACGCTGAGGGGTTGCGGCGCCAGCCGCAGATGGGCCTCGTCGAGATGCTCCGCCGTTCCCGATGTCGGACCCACCTGCTCAGACTCCCGCTCCCCCGGTTGGTGGCGGCCGCGACGGAGGACTCGCCGGCCGTGCAGGCATTCTCGCCCCTCCTGGGGCCCGGAGTCACGCAGGTGTTCGAACCGGCCACGTCACCCGGCGCTCACGAGCCCTCCCGGGGCCGGCTCGGGAGCCCGTGCGCCCGCCTGATGACGGCGACGACGCCACCGAGGATCTCGCTCAGCTCGAAGTCCCTGGGAGTGAAGACCGCGGCCACGCCCAGCTCGGCGAGCCGTGCGGCGTCCGCCGGCGGGACGATGCCGCCGACCACCACCGGCACGTCCTCGAGGCCCTGCTCGCGCAGGCCGCGCACGACCTCCGGCACGAGCTGCAGGTGGGAGCCGGACAGGATGGAGATCCCCACGCAGTGCACGTCCTCGGCCACCGCCGCGGCGACGATCTCGGCGGGGGTGAGCCGGATCCCCTGGTAGACGACCTCGAAGCCCGCGTCGCGGGCGCGGACCGCGACCTGCTCGGCGCCGTTGGAGTGTCCGTCGAGCCCCGGCTTGGCCACCAGCAGCCGCAGCCGGCCGCCGAGCTCCTCGCCGGTGCGGCGCACCTCCTCGCGGACCGCGGCCAGCGCGCCGCCGCAGTCCGGCCCGCCGACGGCGCCGGCGACACCCGTCGGCGCGCGGAACTCGCCGAAGACCTCCCGCAGCGCACCGGCCCACTCCCCCGTGGTGACCCCGGCGCGGGCGGCGAGCAGCGTGGCGTCCATCAGGTTGGCGCCGGAGGTCGCGGCTGCGGTGAGCCGCTCGAGCGCGGCGGCCACCGCGGCGGCGTCGCGCTGCTCGCGCCACTGCCGCAGCCGGGCCACCGCCTCCCGCTCGGCGCCCTCGTCGGACGCCTGCACCGTGGTGTCCGGGTCCGCGGTGAGCGGTGAGGTCTCGGTCTCGCGGAAGCAGTTGACCCCGACCACCGGGTCCTGCCCGGACTCGATGCGGGCGCGGCGGGCGGCGTGGGCGGAGACCAGGGCCTGCTTGAGGTAGCCGGACTCGACGGCCGCCACGGCCCCGCCCATGGCCTGCACGCGGTCCATCTCCGCGCGCGCCCCCTCCACGAGCGCCGCGACCCTGGCCTCGACGACCACGGACCCCTCGAACAGGTCGTCGTGCTCGAGCAGGTCGGACTCGAAGGCGAGCACCTGCTGCATGCGCAGGGACCACTGCTGGTCCCAGGGCCGCGGCAGCCCCAGCGCCTCGTTCCACGCCGGCAGCTGTACGGCGCGGGCGCGGGCGTCGCGCGAGAGCGTGACCCCGAGCATCTCCAGCACGATGCGCTGCACGTTGTTCTCGGGCTGCGCCTCCGTCAGGCCCAGGGAGTTGACCTGCACGCCGTACCGGAAGCGGCGCATCGCCTCGTCGCGGACGCCGTACCGCTCGCGGGTGATCTCGTCCCACAGCGCCACGAACGCGCGCATCTTGCACAGCTCCTCGACGAACCGGACGCCGGAGTTGACGAAGAACGACATCCTGCCCACGACCCTCTCGAAGTCCTCGGGCGCCACCTGCCCCGAGTCCCGGACGGTGTCGAGGACCGTGACCGCCGTGCACAGCGCGTAGGCGAGCTCCTGCGTCGGCGTGGCCCCCGCCTCCTGGAGGTGGTAGCTGCAGACGTTGACCGGGTTCCAGGCGGGCAGCTCCCGGACCGCGTAGGCGACCAGGTCGGCGGTCAGCCGCAGGGACGGGGCCGGCGGGAAGACGTGGGTGCCGCGGGAGAGGTACTCCTTGATGATGTCGTTCTGGGTGGTGCCGGTCAGCCCCGCGTGGACGGCCGCGACCTGCTTCCGGCTCGAGGCGGGCGTGATCCCCGCCTGCTCCTCGGCGACCACCTGGTAGAGCGCCAGCAGCCACATCGCGGTCGCGTTGATCGTCATCGACGTGTTCAGCCCGCTCAGCGGCAGGTCCGCGAAGAGCCGGCGCATGTCCCCGAGGTGCGCGACCGGCACGCCGACCCTGCCGACCTCGCCGCGCGCCAGCGGGTGGTCGGGGTCGTAGCCGGTCTGGGTGGGCAGGTCGAACGCCACCGAGAGCCCGGTCTGGCCCTTGGCCAGGTTGCGGCGGAACAAGGCGTTGGACTCGCCGGCGGAGCTGTGCCCGGCGTAGGTCCGCATCAGCCAGGGGGCGTCCTTGCGGGTGCCCGCGGCCGGCGCCGGCGGCATCGTCATGGGGCCGAGGCTACGGCTCCGGCGACCCGCCGGTAACCGGTTGTGAACTACTCCACTCGGCGCCGGTCCATCGAGGTCTCGACGCGCTCCAGCGGCAGCCAGCGCCGCAGCCGGGCGAACGCGATGACCCGGCGTACGGCGGGCGTGCAGCCGCGCACGGTCAGGGTCCGCCCGTCGCGCTCGAGCATGGCACTGGCTGCGGCCAGCAGCCGAAGCGCCGTGGCGTCCACCGCCTCGACGCCGCTCATGTCCACCACCAGGTTGCGGTGGCGCTCGGTCTGCTCGCGCAGCACGTCGCGGACCGCACCGGTCGAGCGCCCGTCGAACAGGCCACGCAGGAGGACCGTCGAGCCGTCGACGGTGACCGACATCCTGGACTGAGGCTGCGGGTGCATCACTCCCCCTGGGCTGGACCCGTGTCGGTACCCGTAACCGGATCCTTTACTCACTATCCCTCACCGGGCGCGGATCGGCCAGGGACGGCCGCGGCGTGTCCCCGCCGACCGGGCGGCGGGGGCGGGCCCAGGGCGGGACCCAGGCGGGCCGAGGGAGGGCCGAGGGAGGGGCGACGCATCGCCGGCGGCCGGCCGGATCACTCGTCGAGGTCGGGCAGCTCCACGCGCTCGATGTCGGCGCCCAGGTCCCGCAGGATCTCCACGAAGAACGGGTACCCCCGGTCGACGTGCTGGGACTGGGCGACGGTCGTGGTGCCCTCGGCGGCCAGCCCCGCCAGCACGAGCGCGGCCCCCGCCCGGATGTCGTGGGCGACGACCGGCGCGCCGGAGAGGAGCGGCCGCCCGCGCACCACCGCGTGGTGGCCGTCGGTGCGCAGGTCGGCCCCGAGCCGGGCGAGCTCCTGGGCGAACATGAACCGGGACTCGAACACGTTCTCGGTGACCATCGCGGTGCCGTTGCAGACCGCTGCGAGGGCCATGGCGAACGGCTGCAGGTCGGTGGGGAACCCCGGGTAGGGCAGCGTGACCACGTCGAAGGCCCGCAGCCGCCGGTCCACCGCCACCCGGAACCCGTCCTCGGCGTGCTGCACGTCGGCGCCGGCCGAGACGAGCTTGTCCACGACGATGTCGAGGTGCCGGGCCTGCCCGCCCCGGACGACGAGGTCCCCGCCCGCGACGGCCGCCGCGAACGCCCAGGTGCCCGCCACGATCCGGTCCGGGACGGTCGCGTGCTCGACCGGTCGCAGCTGCGGCACGCCGTACACGGTCAGGGTGGAGCCGCCGAGGCCCTCGATCTCGGCGCCCATCTCGCACAGCATCTGGCAGAGGTCGACGATCTCCGGCTCCCGCGCCACGTTGTCGATCACCGTCGTGCCCTCGGCCAGGACCGCGGCCATCAGGAGGTTCTCGGTGGCGCCGACGCTCGGGAAGTCCAGCCAGAGGTTCGCCCCGCGCAGCCGGTCGGGCACGTCCGCGACCACGAAGCCGTGCTCGATGCGCACGCGCGCGCCCAGCTCGGTGAGCCCGGTGAAGTGCATGTCCAGACCGCGCGAGCCGATGTTGTCCCCGCCCGGGAGCGCCACCCTCGCCCGCCCGCAGCGGGCCACGAGGGGGCCCAGCACGCAGATTGAGGCGCGCAGCCGGCGGACCAGGTCGTAGGGCGCCTCGTGCCGCAGCCGCTCGGGGACCTCGATGCTCACCAGGCCGCTGCCGGACCCGGCCGCGCCGGTCGACGGGCCCGGTGCGCCCGACGAGAAGCCGGGATGGCTGACCTTCACCGCGCAGCCGAGCTCCTCCAGCAGCCGTGCCATCACGTGCACGTCGAGGATGTCGGGGACGTTGGCCAGCTCCGTGCGTCCGGGGGCCAGGAGCGCGGCGGCCATGAGCTTCAGCGCGCTGTTCTTGGCCCCGCCGACGTGGGCCGTGCCGTGCAGCGGGTGCGAGAGCGGCCCGTCGGAGCGGACCTGGAATCCCTGCATCGGGCACGACTGTAGTGCCCCTAGGGTGTCCACATGGTCAACCTCACCCGCATCTACACGCGCACCGGCGACGGCGGCGAGACCCGCCTCGGCGACATGAGCCTCACCACGAAGAACGACCTGCGGCTGCGGGCCTACGCCGACGTGGACGAGGCCAACGCGCACCTCGGTGTCGCGCTGGCCGGCGGCGGCCTCGACGCCGAGGTGGTGGGCATCCTGACCGTCGTGCAGAACGACCTGTTCGACGTGGGCGCGGACTTCTGCACCCCCGTGGTCGCGGAGCCGGAGTACCCGCCGCTGCGCATCGAGCAGTCCTACGTCGACCGGCTGGAGGCCTGGTGCGACGAGTTCAACGCCGACCTGCCCAAGCTGCGGTCCTTCATCCTCAACGGCGGCACGCCGGGCGCCGCGCACCTGCACGTCGCCCGGACCGTCGTACGGCGCGCGGAGCGGTCGGGCTGGGCGGCCTTCGAGGTGCACGGCGAGACGATGAACGTGCTGGCACTGAAGTACCTCAACCGGCTCTCGGACCTGGTGTTCATCCTGGCCCGGCACGCGAACCGGTCGGTGGGGGACGTGCTGTGGCGTCCGGGAGGGGAGCGGTAGCCGCTCAGCGCCCGGCCACCCGCTGACCGGGCGGTCCGGCCTCCAGCCAGGCCAGGAACCCGGTGAGTGCCTCGGGGCTCATCGCCACCTCGAGCAGCCCCGCCGGCGTCCGGCAGGTCACCACGATGTGGCCCGAGTAGAGGGAGTAGCCCTCGACGCCCTCCGGCTCCCGGCGGGCGACGAACTCCAGGGTCCGCCGCTCGTAGACGAAGCGGGGCCGCGGCGAGAGCGAGAAGATCCGGAACCACTCGAGGTGGCCACCGGTGTAGCGGCCGACGCCCAGAACCCAGCCGCGCCCGGCCCTCCCGGACCGGACGCGGACGCTGAACTCGAAGGTGCCGCCGTGGCGGGCGATGACCCGCCGGCGGACCACCAGGGCGAGGCCGTAGAGCAGGAGCAGGAGCAGGATGCTGCCCGAGGAGTCGACGAGCCACTCCCAGAACGGCATCGACCCCTCAGCCCTGCCTGTTGTCCGGACGCGCGCCCCCGCCGGACTCCTTGGCCACCGCCTCGTCGAGCTTGCGCTTGGCCTCCTCGAAGTCGCTCTCGTGGGAGATCTCGGCGCGGTCGCAGAGGATCGACACCTGGTTCTTCGCCACGGAGATGAAGCCGCCGTCGATGGCCGCCACCCAGTGCCCGTCGTCGACGGTCCGCACGTCGACCTTGCCCGGCTCGAGCACCGAGAGGATCGGCGTGTGGTTGGCCATGATGCCGATGTCCCCGGCGAGCGTGCGGGTGTTGACCACCGTCGCCTGCCCGGACCAGAGCATCCGGTCGGCCGCGACGAGGGCCACGTTCATGGTGTTCGCCACCTCAGAGGCCCTTCTGGATCTCGTCCCACTTGCGCTCGACGTCGTCGAGCCCACCGCACATGAAGAACGCCTGCTCGGCCACGTGGTCGTACTCGCCGTCGGAGATCTTGTTGAACCCCTCGATCGTGTCCGCCACCGAGACCGTGGAGCCCTCGATGCCGGTGAACTGCTTGGCGACATAGGTGTTCTGGGACAGGAACCGCTGGATGCGGCGAGCCCGGGACACGATGATCTTGTCCTCCTCGGAGAGCTCGTCGACGCCGAGGATCGCGATGATGTCCTGCAGCTCCTTGTTGCGCTGCAGGATCTGCTTGACGCGGACCGCCGCGTCGTAGTGCTCCTGGCCGATGTACTGCGGGTCAAGGATCCGCGACGTCGAGGACAGCGGGTCCACGGCGGGGTAGATGCCCAGCGACGCGATCTCGCGGGAGAGCTCCGTGGTGGCGTCCAGGTGCGCGAACGTGGTCGCCGGGGCCGGGTCGGTGTAGTCGTCGGCCGGCACGTAGATCGCCTGCATCGAGGTGATCGAGTGACCACGGGTGGAGGTGATCCGCTCCTGGAGCGTACCCATCTCGTCGGCGAGGTTCGGCTGGTAGCCCACTGCGGACGGCATCCGGCCGAGCAGCGTGGACACCTCGGAGCCGGCCTGGGTGAACCGGAAGATGTTGTCGATGAACAGCAGCACGTCCTGCTCCTGCACGTCGCGGAAGTACTCCGCCATCGTCAGCGCGGACAGCGCGACCCGCAGCCGGGTGCCCGGCGGCTCGTCCATCTGGCCGAAGACCAGCGCGGTCTGGCCGATCACGCCGGCCTCCTCCATCTCGGCGATCAGGTCGTTGCCCTCACGGGTGCGCTCGCCGACGCCGGCGAACACCGACACGCCGCCGTGGTCCTTGGCGACCCGGGCGATCATCTCCTGGATCAGCACGGTCTTGCCGACCCCGGCCCCGCCGAACAGGCCGATCTTGCCGCCCTCGACGTACGGCGTGAGCAGGTCGATGACCTTGATGCCGGTCTCGAACATCTCGGTCTTGGCCTCGAGCTGGTCGAACGCCGGCGCCTTGCGGTGGATGCCCCAGCGTTCCTTGACCTCGAGGGTCTCGCCCTCGCGCAGGTTGAGGCAGTCGCCGGTCGCGTTGAAGACGTGGCCCAGGGTGGAGTCCCCGACCGGCACGCTGATCGGCTTGCCGGTGTCGGTCACCGCCGACCCGCGCACCAGACCGTCGGTGGGGCGCATGGAGATCGCGCGGACCATGCCCTCGCCGATGTGCAGGGACACCTCGAGGATGATCGTGGTGGTCACCTCGCCGAGGGTGATGTCGACGGTGAGGGCGTTGTACATCTCGGGGATCGCGTCGACCGGGAACTCGACGTCGACGACCGGGCCGATGACCCGTGCGACGCGGCCGGCGGCCTCACGGGCGGACTCGGTGGCCTGGTTCTCGCTCATCGTGGCAGTCATCTCTCACTCACAGTCGTCTCGCTGGTGGTCATTCGTTGGCGGCGTTGGCGTCGGCGAGCGCGTTGACGCCACCGACGATCTCGCTGATCTCTTGGGTGATGCCGGCCTGACGGGCCTGGTTGGCGATCCGGGTGTACTTCTTGATGAGCTCCTCGGCGTTGTCCGTCGCGGACTTCATCGCCCGCTGACGGGCGGCGAGCTCGGAGGCCGCCGCCTGCAGGAGCGCGAAGTAGACCCGGCTCTGGACGTACTTCGGCAGCAGCGCGTCGAGGACCTCGGCGGGACCCGGCTCGAACTCGAACAGCGGCAGGACGTCGTCCTCGGTCGGCCTCTCCTCGCTCTCCACGATCTCCAGCGGGAGCAGCCGCACCGCGGTCGGCTCCTGGACCAGCATGCTCCGGAACCGCGTGTAGACCATGTGGACCTCCTGGACCGGAGGACGCTGGGTGCCGCCACCACCCTCGCCACGCTCGCCTCGCTCGGCCCGCTGGGCGTCGGTGCCGGCGATGAACGCGTCGATGAGCGCCTCGCCCATCTCGCGCGCCACCTCGTAGGTCGGCTGGTCGGAGTGCCCGGTCCACGAGTCCTGGATCTCGCGCCGCCGGAAGGAGTAGTAGGCCACGCCCTTGCGCCCGGAGACGTAGAGGTCGACCTCCTTGCCCTCCCCGCGCAGCTTCTCGGCCAGCTGCTCGGCCTCCTTCACCGCGCTGGAGGAGTAGGCGCCCGCCAGCCCGCGGTCGCTGGTCACCACCAGGATCGCGGCGCGGTTGCTCTCCTGCGGCTCGGTGGTGAGCGGGTGCTCGACGTTGGAGTAGGTCGCCACCGCCGAGACGGCACGGGTCAGCTCGCGGGCGTACGGCGCCGCCGCCTGCGCCCGCTGCTGGGCCTTGATGATGCGCGAGGCGGCGATGAGCTCCATCGCGCGGGTGATCTTCTTCGTCGACTCGACGGATCGGATCCTCGCGCGGTACTCACGCAGGGACACGGCCATGGGTCAGTTCCGCTTCTGCTTGACGATCTGCTCCTGCTCGACGGCGTCGTCGGGCAGGGGCTCGTGCTGCTCGCGACCGACGTGGATCGACTCGCCCTCGGAGGTCTCGAAGATGCCCGCGAACCTCTCGAACGCCTTCTCGACCGCCTGTCCGGTGTCGTCGGTCCAGTCGCGGGTCTCGCGGATCGTCTGGAGGATGCCGGACTCCTGCTGGCGGAGGTACTCCAGGAACTCGTGCTCGAAGCGGAGCACGTCGTCGGTGGGCACGTTGTCGAGCTTGCCGGACGTGCCGGCCCACAGCGAGACGGCCATCTCCTCGACGGGGTACGGCGAGAAGGCCGGCTGCTTGAGCAGCGCCATCAGCCGCTGTCCGCGGTCGAGCTGCTGGCGGGACGCGGCGTCGAGGTCCGAGGCGAACATCGCGAACGCCTCCATGGCCCGGAACTGCGCCAGGTCGACCTTGAGGGAGCCGGTGACCTTCTTCATCGCCTTGGTCATCGCCGCGCCGCCCACCCGCGAGACCGAGACGCCGACGTCGATGGCGGGTCGCTGGTTGGCGTTGAACAGGTCGGACTGGAGGAAGATCTGGCCGTCGGTGATCGAGATGACGTTGGTCGGGATGTAGGCCGACACGTCGTTGGCCTTGGTCTCGATGATCGGGAGCCCGGTCATGGAGCCCGCCCCGAGGTCGTCGGACAGCTTGGCGCAGCGCTCCAGCAGCCGGCTGTGGAGGTAGAACACGTCACCGGGGTAGGCCTCGCGGCCCGGCGGGCGGCGCAGCAGCAGCGACACCGCGCGGTAGGCCTCGGCCTGCTTGGTGAGGTCGTCGAACACGATCAGCACGTGCTTGCCGTCGTACATCCAGTGCTGGCCGATGGCCGAGCCGGTGTAGGGCGCGAGGTACTTGAAGCCGGCGGAGTCCGACGCGGGCGACGCCACGATCGTGGTGTACTCGAGCGCTCCGGCGGCCTCCAGGGCGCCGCGGGCGGCCGCGATGGTGGAGCCCTTCTGGCCGATCGCGACGTAGATGCAACGGACCTGCCGCTGCGGGTCGCCGGACTCCCAGTTCTGCCTCTGGTTGATGATCGTGTCCAGCGCGATGGTGGACTTGCCGGTCTGCCGGTCGCCGATGATCAGCTGGCGCTGCCCGCGACCGATGGGGGTCAAGGCGTCGATCGCCTTGATGCCGGTGGCCATCGGCTCGTGCACGGACTGGCGCTGCACGACGCTCGGTGCCTGCAGCTCCAGCGCCCGGCGCGCGTCGGGCTCGATGTCGCCCAGCCCGTCGATGGGGGTGCCCAGGGGGTCCACGACGCGGCCCAGGAACGCGTCGCCCACGGGGACCGAGAGGATCTCGCCGGTCCGACGTACGGTCTGGCCCTCCTCGATCTTGTCGAAGTCGCCGAGGACGACGACACCGATCTCGCGGGTGTCGAGGTTCAGCGCGAGCCCGAGCGTCCCGTCCTCGAACTCCAGCAGCTCGTTCGCCATCACCGAGGGCAGGCCGATCACGCGGGCGATGCCGTCGCCGGCCTCGGCGACCGAGCCGACCTCCTCGCGGCTGGTGGCCTCGGGCTGGTAGTCGGAGACGAACCTGGCGAGCGCCTCCTTGATCTCCTCCGGGCGGATCGTCAGCTCGGTCATAGCGTGCCTCTGCTCTCTCGTCTGGGCCCGCCGGCACGGTGGCCGGGGTCAGTGTCTGTGCTGTTGCGCTGGTCCTGCTGGGGTGCGTCCACGGGGTGCCGGCTCAACGCTCGAGCCGTCGCTGCGCCGCTCGCAGGCGCGTGGACACCGTGGAGTCGAGGACCTCCTCGCCCACCGCGACCCGCACGCCCCCGAGCACCTCGGGGTCGACGACCACGTTGAGGTGGACCTTGCGACCCTGCTGCGCGGACAGCGCCCGGGTCAGCCGCTCCCGGTGCTCCTCGCTCAGCGGGGCCGCGACCCACGCCGTCGCCACCATGCTGTCACGGCGGGCCGCGGCGATCCTCTGGTACAGCCCGAGGACCGTGGTCAGCGACCGGTGCCGGCCGGACACCGCCTGCGCGAGCAGCGTCGTGGTGGTCGGCTCGACCTTGTCGCCCACCAGGTCCTCGACCAGGCGGCGCTTGCCCTCGACCGGCGCGAACGGGTCGCTGAGGGCCTCGCGCAGCGCGGCGCTGGCCTCCACGATGCGCGAGAACCGGAAGAGGTCGTCCTCGAGGTCGTCGAGCCGCCCCGCCGCGTCGGCCTTGGCGACGTGCGCGGCCACGGAGGCCTGCTCGAACGCGTCGGACAGGTCGTGGGTGCTCGACCAGCGCACGCCCACGCCCGCGTCGGCCGCGCGCAGCGCCTCGGCGCCCAGCCTGTCGTCGAACAGGGAGTGCAGCAGCCTCCTCTTGGCCTCCGCGGGCACCACGGGCTCGGTCAGCGCCCGCCGCAGCGAGTGCGCGTGGTCCAGCGTCAGTGCCAGGGCGAACAGGTCGTTGCCGACCGTCGAGGCGTCCGCCCCTGAGGAGAGCACCTCCTCGGTGCGCTCCAGCAGCCCGCGCAGCGAGTGCTCCGAGGCGCCGTGCATGTCAGCTCGCTCCGGTGGTGGTGGACGCAGGCGCCGAGGCCGACTCCTGCTCGAGCGCCGAGATGAAGCGCTCCACCGTGCGGGACTGGCGGCCCTCGTCCTGCAGCGACTCACCCACGATGCGGCCGGCGAGCTCGGTCGCCATGCTGCCCACCTCGTTGCGCAGCGAGGCCACCGCCTGGGACCGCTCCGCCTCCAGCTGGGTCCGGGCGTGCCGGAGGATCCGGTCGGACTCCTCCTGCGCCTGGCGCCGCATGTCGGCGATGATGGCGGCCCCCTGCTCGCGGGCGTCCTCGCGGATCCTCGCCGCCTCGTGCTTGGCCTCGGCCAGCTGGTCGCGGAACTCCTTCTCGGTCCTGCGGGCATCCTCCTGCGCCGACTCCAGGTCCGCGAACTCCTTGCGGATCGCGTTCTGCCGGTCCGTCATGGCCTTGTTGATCGGCGGGATGACGTACCTGGCGAGGATGAACACGATGATCGCGAACGCGATCAGCTCGGCGAAGAAGGTGCCGTTGGGGACGAGGAAGTTGCTGGCCAGGGGGACAGGGGTTGCCATGGGTGGGTTCCTTTGCTACTCGCGTCGGATCCGGGTCAGCCCAGCACGAAGACGAACAGCGCCATGAACGCGAGGTTGATGAAGAACATCGCCTCCACCAGACCCACGGTCAGGAAGAAGATCGTCTGCAGCCGGCCCTGGGCCTCGGGCTGCCGGGCGACGCCCTGGATGTACGACGAGCCCGCGAGGCCGTCACCGATGCCGGCACCGATCGCGCCGCCGGCGAGGGCCAGGCCACCGCCGATGAAGGCTCCCGCGATGCTGATCGCGCTGGGAGTGTTTGTTACGGCCATCTCTCTCCTTGGTTTGGCGCCGGCGGACCGGCGTACGTGTGCGAGCCGTGGGTGGCTCTCCTCGTGCGGGTGGTGCTAGGCGAGGACGGTGGCCCCGTCCCTGGCTTCCTCCTCGGGCCGGCGGAACTCGTCGGTCGAGCTGTCGATCGGCCCGGCCGCGTCGTGGCCCTCGTCCTCGCCGTGGCCCGCCCCCGCCATGCCGAAGTACAGCACGGTCAGCAGGGCGAAGATGAACGCCTGCAGCGCACCGAGGAACATCGTGTCGAACAGCTTCCAGATGATGTTCAGGATCACGGTGAAGAAGCCCCCGACGGGGATGTGCACCGGAGCGATGCTCACGAGCGCCCCGATCAGCGCGAGCATGATGCCGCCGGCGAAGATGTTGCCGAACAGTCGAAGCGCCAGGGTGACCGGCTTGACCAGCTCCTCGAGGATGTTGAGGAACGTGAAGACGATCCGGATGGGGGTGTCGACCACGGGCTTGTCCGGGAAGATGCTCTGGCCGTAGAAGTGCTTGAGGTAGCCCCACAGCCCCTGCCGGCTGATGCCGAAGCTCCACACGCCGACCATCACCATGATCGCCATGGCGTAGGTGAGGTTCGTGTCCGCGGTCGGCGAGGGCAGCAGGTGCGCCCGGAGGTTGCCGTTCAGCTGGGTCGGGATGACCTCGATCCAGTTCGCGATGAGGATGAAGAAGAACAGCGCGACCGCCAGGGGTACGACGAACGGGTTCACCTTGCCCAGGTTCGCCTCGACCTGGGTGTTGACCTCACCCACCACGGTCTCCCAGACCAGCTGCAGCTTGCTCGGAACGTGGTCGACCTCCGGCTTGGTCAGCCGGCTGCGCGCCCAGAAGCCGAGGGCGATCAGGATCAGACCGGCGACCACGGTCACCCAGATGGTGTCCAGGTTGAGCGTCATCCCGAAGAGCGTGCCGGTCGGGTGCACGCCCGGATGGATGTCGATCTCGTGGGGCACTATCCCTGGAGTCATCGACCCTTCAGCTCCTTCAGCAGCGGGATGCCGGTCATCACCAGCGCGATCAGACGGAAGATGGCCAGCCCGAGCAGCAGCCCGATGCCGTCGGGCCAGAAGAGCACCGCGACGCCCACCGCGACCACGGACAGGACCGCGAGCCGGGTGATTGCGGACGCCGCGATCCGGCCGCGTGAGGGCTCCGCCCCGGATCCGATGAGACGGGCCAGCCACAGCTCGCTGGCCAGGTGGTTGAGCAGCGCGAGCAGGACGCCGCCGGCGGTCAGCGCGGCGGTGCGCCACTCACCGAGCGGCACCATCACCCAGAAGCAGGCGGCGGCCACGATGGCCGCGGCGCCCACCACCTTGCGCTGGTCGCGCAGCACGCGCAGCAGGCCGGGCCGGACGGGCAGCGTCGCGGGCTCGGCCGAGGCCGGCGTGGCGGTGGGGTGGACCTGGGGCTGGGTCATCGCGACCTCCCTCTCGTCGTACGGCGCGGGTGGGGCCGCTCACTCGCGCAGCGCGGCGCGGACCTTGGACCAGAAGCCGACGGCCGCGGAGACGATCCCGACCGCGATGCCGACGAGCACGAAGACCGGAGAGGTGCCGAGGGCGTGGTCGAGCAGCAGGCCGACGACCAGGCCGCCGACGACCGCCGCGACGAGGAAGCCGCCGAGGCCGAGCAGGTCACGGCCGCGCAGCCCCGCCTGAGGGGGATCGCTGTTGCCATGGTCCATTCACCCGCGCCATTCGGATCGACGTGTGCAACGGCGTCGTACGAGGTCGTCCCGCGCGTCCCCCCGCCCAGGAGGGCACATGCCGCCGGTGCCGAAGCCGCGACGCTACCACAGCGCCATCTGCGGCAAACGGCAGCGGGCGGCCGGGGGACCCGGTCGTCTCGCGCGGTCGTCATGGTGGCGGCCGTCCTCGTTGTCGGGGCCCGAGAGCCCTGGCTGGAAGCTGCTTGTGAAAACTAGCACAAGCGCCGGTCTCAGCGCGAGACGGGCCGCTGCACGCGGGGCACCGCGAAGGTCAGCAGCACGGTGAGCACCACCCAGACGCCCAGCACGATGACGGTGACCCGACCCGCGTACAGGCTGGCGAGCACGCCCCCGAAGGCGATCAGCCCCGCCCACAGCCACATGATGAGCACCGCGCGCCGGTGCGAGTGCCCGATCTCCAGCAGCCGGTGGTGCAGGTGGTGCTTGTCGGGGGAGAACGGCGACCTGCCTGCCCGCGTACGGCGCACCACCGCCAGCACCAGGTCGACGAAGGGCACGATGAGGATCGCGATCGGCAGCACGATCGGCAGCAGCGTGGGCAGCAGGCTGGCCTGGGAGCCGCCGGCGCCCTGGGTCATGTCGACGGCCGCGAACTGGCCGGTCAGCGTCATCGCCGCCCCGGAGAGCATCAGGCCGATCAGCATCGAGCCCGAGTCGCCCATGAAGATCCGGGCCGGGAAGAAGTTGTGCGGCAGGAACCCCACGCAGGCGCCGCCGAGCGCCGCACACAGCAGCGCCGCGCTGATCGCGAGCGTCTCGTTGTTGACGTCGGCGAGCTTGTAGGCGAACACGAAGAACGCCACCGCGCCGATCGCGACGACACCGGCCGCGAGCCCGTCCAGCCCGTCGACGAAGTTCACGGCGTTCACGGTCGCGACCACCACGAAGACGCTGAGCAGGGCGCCCTGCGGCCCCACGAGGATGAACTGTCCGTGACCCGGGAGCGCGAAGTTGTAGTACTGGACCTGGTTGACCACCAGGAAGCCGGCGGCGAGCACCTGGCCGCCGAGCTTGGTGAGCGCGTCGAGCTCGACGAGGTCGTCGACCACGCCCAGCGCGCAGATCATCGCGCCGCCGCCGAGCACCACCGCCGAGTCGTGGAAGACCTGGTGCCCGCTCAGCGACAGGAACGGCAGCCGGTGGGCCACCAGGAAGCCCGCGCTCAGCCCGCCGAGCATCGCCACGCCGCCGAAGTACGGGATCGGCACCGCATGCACGTCGCGGGCCCGGACCCGCGCGACCGCGTTGGTCCGCAGCGCCACCTCGCGGGCCACCACGCCGAGCAGGTAGGTGACGACCGCGGCGACCAGGAAGACGGTGAGGTACTCGCGCACGCCTTCCCTAGCCCTGGTCGGTGATCTCCGCACCCACCGGCGCGAGGATCTCGTTGAGCCGCTCGAGGCCGAGCGCGCCCAGCCGCAGGACCCGCCCCCGCTCGCCGGTGACGTCGACGATCGTGGACGCCAGGGCGCCCGGGGTGGGCCCGTCGTCGAGGATGACCGTGACCGACTCCGCCAGCATCTCCTCGGCCTGGTCGGCATCGGTCGCCGCCGCCAGTCCGGTGCGGTTGGCGCTGCTCACCGCCAGCGGGCCGGTCCGCGAGAGCAGCTCGAGGGCCACCGCGTGGTCCGGCATGCGCACCGCCACGGTCCCCCGCGTGTCACCGAGGTCCCACTGCAGGGAGGACTGCTGCCGGCACACCAGGGTCAGCGGCCCGGGCCACAGCTCGTCCACGAGCGTGCGGGCGTAGGCCGGCACCCCGACCGCCAGGGCGTCCAGCGTGGTCGCCGCGGAGACGAGCACCGGCGGCGGCATCTCGCGGCCGCGCCCCTTGGCGGCCAGCAGCCGGCGGACGGCCTCCGCGTCGAAGGCGTCGGCACCGATGCCGTAGACGGTGTCGGTGGGCAGCACCACCAGCTCCCCGCGCTGCACCGCCAGCGCGGCGTTGGCGATGCCCGCCTCCCGCTCGTCGGGGTCGGTGGTCCGGAACCGTCGGGTGGGTCGCCTCGCCTCGCCGTCTCGGTCACTGTCCGGGCTCACCTGCTCATCGTGCCAGCCGCGCCGTCAGGTAGCGGTCCCGGCCCGCCAGATCCGCATGGTCGCGTACGTCGGACCAGCGGCCGGTCGCGACGAAGACGGCCGGCGCGGACTCGCCCTGCACGTCGGCGTGCTCGGCGCCGACCACGCCGCCGGGGTGCAGCAGCCGGCCCGCCGTACGCTCCAGGACGCGGAGGGCGGCGAGGCCGTCGTCGCCGGCGAACAGCGCGAGCTGAGGGTCGTGGTCGCGGGCCTCGGGAGCAACCGACTCGAAGGCCTCCAGGGGGATGTAGGGCGGGTTGCACACCACCACGTCGACGCGACCCTCGAGGTCGGGGAAGGCGTCGGCCATGTCCCCGTGACGCAGGTCCACCCCCGAGCCGGCGAGGTTGCGCGCCGCCCAGGCCCACGCCGGCTCGTCGAGCTCGACCGCGTGCACAGCGGCCGCCGGCACCTCGGTGGCCACCGACAGGGCCACGGCGCCGGACCCGGTGCAGAGGTCCACCACCACCGGGACCCGCCCCTCCCGGACCGCCAGGGCGGCCTGCTCGACCGCCCAGCCGGCGAGCAGCTCGGTCTCGGGGCGGGGGACGAACACGCCGGGGCCCACCGCGAGCTCGACGTAGCGGAAGGCCGCGGTGCCGGTGAGGTGCTGCAGGGGCTCGCGCGCCGCACGCCTGCCCACCAGCTCGGCGAAGGCGGTCGCCTGGGTGGGGCTCAGATCGTCGGCGGGGTCGTCGGCGGGGTCGTCGGCGGGGCGCAGCAGGGGCCGGCCGGTGCCCAGGACGTGAGCGAGCAGCTCGGCGGCGTCGTGGTCGGGGCTGGGCACGCCGGCGGCCGCGAGCCGGGCCGCCGCCTCGCGCAGCAGGCGGCGGGTCATGGCGCCTGCGGCTCCAGCGCGCCCAGCCGGGCCGCGAGGTCGGCGTCCACGCAGGAGCCGATCACCGGGCCGAGGTCGCCGTCGAGGACCTGGTCGAGGTTGTGGGCCTTGTAGCCGGTGCGGTGGTCGGAGATCCGGTTCTCCGGAAAGTTGTAGGTGCGGATCCGCTCGGAGCGGTCCACCGTGCGCACCTGCGAGCGGCGAGCGTCCGAGGCCACCGCGTCCGCGCTGTCCTGGGCGGCCTGCAGCAGCCGCGACCGCAGGATGCGCATCGCCTGCTCGCGGTTCTGCAGCTGGCTCTTCTCGTTCTGGCAGCTGACCACGATGCCGGTCGGCAGGTGCGTGATCCGGACCGCGGAGTCGGTGGTGTTCACCGACTGGCCACCGGGCCCGGACGACCGGAACACGTCGACGCGGAGGTCCTTGTCCTCGATGGTGACGTCGACCGGCTCGGCCTCCGGCATCACCAGCACCCCGGCCGCGGACGTGTGCACCCGGCCCTGGCTCTCGGTCACCGGGACCCGCTGCACGCGGTGGACCCCGCCCTCGAACCTCAGCAGAGCGTACGGCGCCTCACCGGGCTCGCTCGTCCCCCGCGCCTTCACCGCCACCGTGACCGACTTGAACCCTCCGAGGTCGGACTCGGTCGCGTCGAGCCGCTCGGTCCGCCACCCGCGGCGCTCGGCGTAACGGGTGTACATCCGCAGCAGGTCGCCCGCGAACAGCGCCGACTCCTCGCCGCCCTCCCCGGACTTGATCTCCAGCAGGGCGTCCTTGGCCTCGGTCGGGTCGCGGGGCACCAGCAGGTGGCGCAGCCGCTCCTCCACCGTCGTCCGCCGGGCCTGCAGCTGCTCGGCCTCCAGGGCGAGCTCGCGCTCACCTTCGGGGTCCTCGCCGGCGAGCTCGTGCGCGGCCCCGATGTCCTCACCGAGCCGCAGCCACTCGTCGTAGGCCCGCACGATCGCGGACAGCTCGGCGTAGCGCTGGTTGAGCCGCTTGGCCAGCCCCTGGTCGGCGTGGATCCCCGGGTCGGCGAGCCGCTGCTCGATCTCGGCGTGCTCGGCCACCAGACCGGTCACTGCCTCGAACATCTGCCCAGCTCCTCGTCGACGCGTACCGGTGACGTGGCGAGCGCCGGCCTCCGCGGTGCGGGGACCGGCGCTCGCCGCCGACGCCTACTTCTTGTTCTGCTGCATCGCGGCGTAGCGCTTCTCGAAGCGGGCGACGCGACCACCGGTGTCGAGGATCTTCTGCTTGCCGGTGTAGAAGGGATGGCACTGGGAGCAGACGTCGGAGTGGATGGTGCCGCCCCGGACGGTGCTGCGGGTGGTGAAGGTGTTGCCACAGGTACACGTCACCTCGGTGGTGGTGTACTCCGGGTGGATGTTGTTCTTCATGGTGTCCTCTCGGGTCTCCGGCCGCCGGGTCGTCCCGCAGGACGTGAACCGGAGCCGACCGTCTAGTGTGCCAGGGGCCGCGGCCGCCGCGCCACCCGGCACCGTACCCAACGCGCGCACCTAGGCGTTTCTTCCCGCGGATGACGCGCCGCGGGACTAGTGCGTGTCCCGGTCGTGCTCGCGGCCGTTGCCGGTGGTCGGCGTGGTCTTCTGCACCTGGGTGAGGAACTCGTAGTTGGTCGAGGTCTTCTTCAGCCGGTCCAGCAGCAGCTCGAGGGCCTGCTGGCCGTCGAGCCCGGAGAGCACCCGGCGCAGCTTCCACACGATCGCCAGCTCCTCGCGGCTCATCAGGAGCTCCTCGCGGCGGGTGCCGGACTGCACGGCGTCGATGGCCGGGAAGATCCGCTTGTCCGCGAAGTCACGTCGCAGCCGGATCTCCATGTTGCCGGTGCCCTTGAACTCCTCGAAGATCACCTCGTCCATCTTCGAGCCGCTCTCGATGAGCGCGGTCGCCAGGATGGTCAGCGAGCCGCCGTCCTCGATGTTGCGGGCGGCGCCGAAGAACTTCTTGGGCGGGTACAGCGCCGCGGAGTCCACGCCGCCGGACAGGATCCGGCCGCTGGCCGGGGCCGCGAGGTTGTAGGCGCGACCGAGCCGGGTGATGCCGTCGAGCAGCACGACGACGTCGTGCCCCAGCTCGACCAGGCGCTTGGCGCGCTCGATGGCCAGCTCGGCGACCGCGGTGTGGTCGCTGGCGGGCCGGTCGAAGGTCGAGGAGATCACCTCGCCCTTGACCGACCGCTCGAAGTCGGTGACCTCCTCGGGACGCTCGTCGACCAGCACGACCATCAGGTGGCACTCGGGGTTGTTGGTGGTGATCGAGTTCGCGATGGACTGCATGATCATCGTCTTGCCGGCCTTGGACGGCGAGACGATCAGGCCGCGCTGGCCCTTGCCGATCGGCGCGGCGATGTCGATCACGCGGCCGATCATGTTGGTCGACTCGGTCTCGAGCCGCAGCCGCTCGGAGGGGTAGAGCGGGGTGAGCCTGCCGAACTCCACCCGCTGCCTGGCCACCTCCGGGTCGGCGCCGTTGATCGTGTCGATGCGCACGAGCGGGTTGAACTTCTCCTTGCGGTCGCCCTCGCGGGGCTGGCGCACCTGGCCGGTGACCGCGTCGCCGCGGCGCAGGCCGTGCCGGCGCACCATGGACAGCGAGACGTAGACGTCGTCGGGCCCCGGGAGGTAGCCGCTGGTCCGCACGAAGGCGTAGTTGTCGAGCACGTCGAGGATGCCGGCCGCGGGGACCAGCACGTCGTCCTCGAGCACCTGGGTGTCCGGCTCGCCGCGGCCGCCGCGGGAGGCGCGGTCCGGCCGTTCCGGCCGGTTCGGCCGGTCCTGACGGTCCTGGCGGTCCCGGCCGCGTCGGCGGCGGTTGCGGCCCCGCGTCCCGCCGTCCTCGTCGCTGCGGCTGCGGTCGTTGCCCCGGTCGCTCCCGCGGTCGTTGCCCCGGTTGTCGGCGGCGCGGGTGTCGGTCCTGTGGTCGCTCCGGTCGCCGTGGCCGTCACGGCCCTCACCGCGCTCGTCGCCGCGGTCGGGGCCCCGGTTGTCGTCGCGGCCCTGGCTGCGCTGCTCGCGGCTCGCCCGGTCCTCGGCCCGGTCGTCGACCCGGCTGCCGTCCGCGCCCTGGCTGCGCTCCTCGCGGCTGCCCCGCTGGTCCCGGTCGTCGGCCGGGGTCTCGACCCGCTGCTGCGGGCCGGTCCCGGCCGTGGGGGTCTCCCCCGGCTCCCCGGTGCGGGCACGGTCCCCGGGGGGGCCCTGCGGGCGCTCGGCGCGACGTACCTGCCGGGCACGGGCCACGGGCTGCCGCTCCTGGTCCTGCGGGCCACGGTCCTGCCGCTGTTCCTGCCGCTGTTCCTGCCGCTGGGGCCCGCCGTCGGACGCTGGCGGAGCCTCACCGCCGGTCGTGGGCGGCGCGTCCGTCGGCGTCACAGCGGTCCGGCTGCCCGCCTGGATCCCCGCCTGGGCGGCCTTGATGGCGTCGACGAGCTGGCTCTTGCGCATCCCGCCGACGCCCTTGATCCCCAGACCACCGGCCATCTGCTTCAGCTCGGGGAGCAGCATGCCCGAGAGCCCGGAGGCGCGGCGACGGCCGCCCGTGCCGTTCTGGGGAGCCGCGTCGGAACCCGTCGGCGGTGTGGTGGCGGTGGTGTCGGTCACGTGAGGTCCTTCCCACGTATCGGGCCGATCCGGCTTCCTGCCGGCGGCCGCGTTCCATGTGGTGTCCCGCCCCGCCCCGGAGCTCCGGCGCACGGACGTCGCGAGACGCCGCCGAGGAGGGGGTGCGGGAGAGATGACTGCGACCTGCGTGATGCGGCGGGTTGCAGGAGCCGCAACCCCGGATCACCGGCGCATGCGCAGCCTAGCACTAGAATCTCGCCCGCATCCCGGGAGTCGCACCACCTCGACGAGCGGCGACGTTCGCCGGGTCAGCGGCGAGAGGCCTCGTCGGGGAGCTGCACCTGCGCGCCGTACCGGTCCACGGACAGGGCCAGCGCCTGCCAGCCTTCGGGCGACCGCCGGGCGACCTCGTCCTGCTGGTGGGGGTCGGTGAACACCAGGACCGAGGGCCCGGCGCCGGACACGACCGCGGGCAGGCCGTCGGAGCGCAGGCGCCGGACCAGGTGCAGGGAGTCGGGCATCGCCGGCTCCCGGTAGTCCTGGTGGAGCCGGTCCTCGGTCGCGGCGAGCAGCAGCTCGGGCTGCTGGCTCAGCGCGGCGACGAGCAGGGCCGCGCGTCCGGCGGCAGCGGCGGCGTCGGCGTGCGGCACCAGGTCCGGCAGCAGCCCGCGGGCCACCTCGGTCTCGACACCGGCCGGCGGCACGAACACGACGACCTGCACCCGGGGGTCGACACCGACTCCGGTGGCGCGGAACCGGACCCCGTCCCGGTAGGCGATCGTGAAGCCGCCCATCAGAGCCGGTGCGACGTTGTCGGGATGGCCCTCGAGCTCGGCGGCGAGGTCGAGCAGCGCGTCGTCGTCCATCAGCAGCGACCCGCCAGCGACCAGACCCCGCGCCAGGCAGGCCCCGGCCACGATCGCCGCCGAGGAGGAGCCGAGCCCGCGGGCGTGCGGCACGACGTTGACGCACTCCAGGCGTACGGCGGGCAGGGCGGCGCCCATCCGCGCGAACGCCGCGCTCATCGCGCGATGCACGAGGTGGCGCTCGTCGAGGGGAACGGTCCCCTCCCCCATCCCCCGGACAGTGATCCGGGGGCCGCCGCCGTCCAGCACCTGCGCGGTCACCCGGTCGCGGTGCCCCAGGGCCAGCCCCAGCGCGTCGAAGCCGGGACCGAGGTTGGCGCTGGTGGCCGGCACGGACACCGACACCGGACCGGTGAGGAAGACGCTCACCGCAGGCCTGCGGCCTCGGCCGCCGCGTCCACGTCCACGTCGACCACGGTGTCGACGAGGTCGGTGAAGGTCGACAGTGCGGTGTCGACGTCCTTGAGCCCGTGCCCGGTCACGGTGACCACGACGCGCTGCCCGTCGTACCTGATGCCGGCGGCGACCTCGCTGAGCAGCCCGGCCACACCGGCGGCCGAGGCGGGCTCGACGAAGACGCCGTCGCGGGCCGCCAGCTCGCGTTGGGCGGCCAGGATCTGCTCGTCGCGAACCGCGCGGAAGCAGCCGCGCGACTGCTCGGCGGCCTCGACCGCCAGGCGCCAGGAGGCGGGGTTGCCGATGCGGATCGCGGAGGCCACCGTCTCCGGTGCGGCCACCGGGGAGCCGGAGACCAGCGGGGCGGCGCCGGCCGCCTGCCACCCGAGCATCTGCGGGGTCCTGCCGGCCCGGCCGGCCCGCTGGTACTCGAGGTAGCCCTTCCAGTACGCCGAGATGTTGCCGGCGTTGCCGACGGGAAGCACGTGCACGTCCGGCGCGTCCCCGAGGAAGTCGACGATCTCGAAGGACGCCGTCTTCTGGCCCTCGAGCCGCATCGGGTTCACGGAGTTGACCAGGGCCACCGGATAGCTCTCGGCCAGCCCGCGCGAGAGCCGCAGGCAGTCGTCGAAGTTGCCGCGCACCATGATCACCTGCGCTCCGTGCACGATCGCCTGGGCCAGCTTGCCGGCCGCGATCTTGCCCTGAGGCACCAGCACGAGCGGCTTCACACGGGCGCGCGCGGCGTAGGCCGCCATCGACGCCGAGGTGTTGCCGGTGGAGGCGCAGACCACCGCGCGCGCGCCCTCGCCCACCGCCACCGACAGGGCCACGGTCATCCCGCGGTCCTTGAACGAGCCGGTCGGGTTGTCGCCCTCGACCTTGAGCCACACCTCGCCGCCGGTCAGCTCCGAGAGCCAGGGGCTGTCCACGAGCGGGGTGCCACCCTCACGCAGGGTGATGGTGGGCGTGCCGTCGGGGAGGTCCAGCCAGTCGCGGTACTCCTCGATGACCCCCCGCCACTGGGGCGCGCCCACGGACCGCGCGGCGGTGGGCGCGCTCACGTCGCCGGTCCCGCTCACTCGGGGTCGCCCTCCACCCGCATCACCGAGGACACCTCGTGGACGAAGTCCATCGTGCGCAGGGACTCGACGGTGGCCGACAGCGCGGCGTCGCTCGCGCGGTGCGAGACCACGACGAGCTGCGCCTCCTGCCCGTGACCCTCCTGGCGGACCGTCTGGATCGACACGCCGTGCTCGGCGAAGGCCAGCGCGACGGCGGCCAGCACCCCCGCACGGTCGTCGACGTCGAGGGCCACGTGGTAGCGGGTCTGGGTCTCGCCCATGGGCAGCACCTCGCACTGGGCGTACGTCGACTCGCCGGCCCCCCGCACGTCGTCGAGGCGGTTGCGGGCGGCGCTGACGAGGTCGCCGAGGACGGCGCTCGCGGTGGGCGCACCACCGGCCCCGGGACCGTAGAACATCAGCTGCCCGGCGGCCTCGCTCTCCACGAACACCGCGTTGAAGGCCTCGCGCACGCTGGCCAGGGGGTGCGCCCGCGGGATCATCGCCGGGTGCACCCGGGCCGACACCGCGGGTCCGTGCGGGCCGTCGCGCAGCTCGCAGATCGCGAGCAGCTTGACCACGCTGCCCATCTCCCGCGCTGAGGCCACGTCGGCGGCGCTGACCTCCGAGATGCCCTCGCGGTAGACGTCGGCGGCCGTCACCCGGGTGTGGAAGGCGAGGCTGGCGAGGATGGCCGCCTTGGACGCCGCGTCGTAGCCCTCGATGTCCGCGGTCGGGTCGGCCTCTGCATATCCCAGCTCCTGGGCCTCCTCGAGCACCTCGGCGAACCCGCTGCCCAGGGTGTCCATCTTGTCGAGGATGAAGTTCGTGGTGCCGTTGACGATCCCGGTCACCCGGCGCACACGGTCACCGGCGAGGGACTCGCGCAGCGGACGCAGGATCGGGATGGCGCCGCCCACGGACGCCTCGAAGTAGAGGTCGCGCTGCGCCTTCTCGGCGGCCGCGAACAAGGTGGCGCCGTCCTCGGCCAGCAGTGCCTTGTTGGCGGTGACGACGGACGCGCCGTTCTCCAGCGCCGCCAGGATCAGCGAGCGGGCCGGCTCGATGCCGCCGATCACCTCGACGACGAGGTCGACGTCGTCGCGGCTGACCAGCGCCTCGGCGTCGGTGGTGAGCAGGGCGGCCGGGACGTCGGCCGCCCGCGGCGCGTCGGGACGGCGCACGGCCACCCCGACCAGGCGCAGCGGCGCGCCGATCCGGGCGCTCAGGTCGTCGTGCTGCGCGCGCAGGAGCCGGACGACCTGGCTGCCGACCGAGCCGCAGCCGAGCAGGGCGAGTCCCAGCGGCTCCTTGCGGGGCCTGTCCACGCGTCGCTCCCTCCGGGCCGGTTCTCGGGCGGCGGGGCCGGTCGGTCCCCGCGCGACGTCCCATCTTCGGCCATCTCCAGACGTGCCGCAGCAAACCACAGACGTCGTCCGCTGCCTGAGATGGTGCCCGGGTCAGCCGCCCGTGTCCGTCCTGAGCAGGTCGTCCTCGGTCTCGCGGCGCACCAGGACGGTGCTGGTGCCGTCGCGGACCGCGACCACCGGCGGGCGCGGGACGTGGTTGTAGTTGCTGGCCATGGAACGGCAGTAGGCGCCGGTCCCGGGCACCGCCAGCAGGTCGCCGGGGGCGAGGTCACCGGGGACGAACTCGTCCTTGACCACGATGTCGCCCGCCTCGCAGTGCTTGCCCACGACGCGGCCCAGCACCGGCTCGGCCTCCGAGCGCCGCGACGCGAGCGTGCACGAGTAGTCCACGTCGTACAGGGCCGTGCGGATGTTGTCGCTCATCCCGCCGTCGACGGAGACGTAGGTGCGGGACGCCCCGGCGTCCAGGCGCACCTCCTTGACGGTGCCCACCTCGTAGACCGTGCACATCGCCGGCCCGACGATCGCCCGGCCCGGCTCGATCGACAGCGCCGGCACCGCGACCTCCAGCGCCCGGCACTCGTGCTCGACGATCTTCGTCATCTCCGTGGCCAGCTGCGCGGGGTCCGACGGGTCGTCCTGGGTCGTGTAGGCGATGCCGAAGCCGCCACCGAGGTCGAGCTCGGGGAGCGTGACGCCCAGCTCGGTGGAGACCTGCGCGTGCAGGGCGAGGACCCGCCGGGCGGCGACCTCGAACCCGGAGGTGTCGAAGATCTGGGAGCCGATGTGCGAGTGCAGCCCCAGCAGCTCCAGACCAGGAGCCTCCCGCACCCGTCGTACGGCCTCCAGGGCGTCACCGGAGGTGATCGAGAAGCCGAACTTCTGGTCCTCGTGGGCGGTCGCGATGTACTCGTGGGTGTGCGCCTCGACGCCGGCGGTCACCCGCACCATCACCTGCGCGACTCGGCCGGTCTCGGCGGTGAGGGCGGCCAGCCGCTCGATCTCGTGGAAGGAGTCGACGACGACCCGGCCGACACCCGCCTCGACCGCGCGCCGCAGCTCGTCGGCGCTCTTGTTGTTGCCGTGGAAGCCGATCCGCGCCGGGTCGAACCCGGCCCGCAGCGCGACGGCGAGCTCGCCCCCCGTGCACACGTCGAGGCTCAGGTCCTCCTCGGCCACCCACCGGGCGACGGTCGTGCACAGGAACGCCTTGCCGGCGTAGAAGACCTGGTAGCCGTCGAAGGCCTCGCGGAACGCCCGGGCACGCATGCGGAAGTCCGACTCGTCCAGCACGTAGGCGGGCGACCCGTGCTGGGCGACCAGGTCCCGCACGTCCACGCCGCCGACCTGCAGGGTCCCCTGCTCGCCCTTGCGGGCCGTCGACGACCACAGCGACGGCACGAGCGCGTTGGCCTCCTCGGGCACGCGCAGCCATGAGGGCCAGGAGGGCGACCC
>JAICKK010000140.1 GCA_025927955.1 Nocardioidaceae bacterium | reverse complement strand
GCTCCCGACGCGACACCCGCCGCCGGTTGCCGTACTCGACCTCAGTGAAACTCGGCTGCTCGCTACGCATGCCCCATCATTTCGCGCACCCCGGAACCCAGCCGGTTCCCACCCCGCTGACCCCAAAAAATCAGCGGATCCCTAGCGCCTCGCCACCTCAACCAACGTGCGGCCTTGAAACCCGGTCAGGTACGCGCGCAGGTGACCATGGTTTCGAGGCCTCGGCTAGCGCCTCGCCACCTCAACCAACGGGCGTCGGCCTCGGCCAGCGCCTCGCCACCTCAACCGACGCGCCGCACGGTCAGGCGGTTCCGGCCCTCTTCTCGGCGTAGCGCTCGAGGACGGCGATGATCTCCGGACGCAGCCGCGCGGCCGGGATCACCGCGTCGACAGAGCCGACCTCGACCGCTCGGTGGATGCTGTGGACCGCGTCGAACTCCGCGGCCACCTCGCTGATCTTCTCCGACCTGGTCGCCGCCCGCAGCTCGGCCAGCTCGACGACGAGCCTGCTGCGCTCGGAGTCGGAGGCCTCGCCGATGCGGGCCTCGAGCTCCCGCAGCGCCGGGCTCGCCGCGGTGCGCTTGTCCACCTCACCGGTGAAGACGACGGCGGCGGCGGGCGCGCCACCGATGACCGAGGCGAACGACCCCTCGAGCGCGAGCACCGTCATGTCGGGGTTGAGCGCCTTGGAGAACACCACGAAGGCACCGCCGTGGTAGCGCGAGATCACACAGAAGACGATGGGCCCGCGGAAGTTGACGATGGCGCGGCCGATCTCCGCGCCGTACTCCAGCTGCAGGTTGCGCATCGAGTCCGGTGAGCCGTCGAACCCCGACAGGTTCGCGAGGACGACCAGAGGCCGGTTGCCGCTGGCCGCGTTGATCGCGCGGGCGGCCTTCTTCGACGACCGCGGGAACAGCGTCCCGGCGGTGTACGTGTCGGGGCCGTCGGTCGGCGGGAAGCCGCGCCGGCGCACCGGCCGCGACTCGATGCCGAGCAGGCAGACGGGGTAGCCGCCGAGGTGCGCGTCCTGGACGACGGCCGTGTCCGCGTCGGCCATGCCGGCCCACCGCTCGAGGGTGGGCTGGTCCTGGTCGGCCAGGGCTCGCATGACCGTGCGGATGTCGAAGGCCTTCTTGCGGTCCGGGTTCGTTCCCGACGAGAAGATCTCCCCCACCGTGCGGAAGTCGCTGTCCGCGACGTCGTGCGGGTAGGAGGAGATGTCGCGGTCCGAGGCGTCAGTCGTGCTCACACGGCGTGGCCCGAGCTCCCCTGGTACGACGTACGTGTGCTCGTAGTGGGCCAACAGGATCTCGAACGCCCCGGCCAGGTTCGGCGCCCAGTACTGCGCCTGGCCGTTGGGCCCCATCACGCGGTCGTAGCCGCCGATGCCGAAGTTGTCCTCCGCCGACACGCCCCCGGAGAAGTCGAGGGACTGCTTGCCGGTCAGCACCATGGCACTGTCGGGGGTCATGACGAGGATGCCCTTGGTGTGCATGAGCATCGTCGCCTCGGCGTTCCAGTACGGCTGCGCCCCGACGTTGATGCCGGCGACGACCACGTTGATCTCCCCGCCCTGCTGGGTGAACTCCACGATCCGCCGAAGGGCCGCAGCGACCCAGTCCATGTTCTCGGTGCCGGAGTCCATCGAGATCCGCGCCCCGGCGGACAGCGCGAACCACTCGACCGGGACGCGCATGCGGCCCGCGAGGTCGAGGGCGGCGATGATGCGCAGGCACTCCGGCTCGGAGACCGAGCCCAGTGACTTCGTGGGGTCGCCGCACAGCACGATGCGGGTGATGCCCTCCGGGTGCAGGGGGGTGGGCGTGGTGACGACGGCGGCGATGATGCCCGCCTTGTTGAGCCCTCGCGGTCGGTCGACCGGAACCAGGGCGCCGGTGTCGTCCAGGTCGTGCTCGACGAGGGTTCCTCCGGGACCGGCGAGCACGCTCGCCAGCTCGTAGGGGTAAACCAGACCGCGGCGACGCGACCGGACCACCTTGGCCGCGTAGTCGTCGAGAGGGAGCAGGAGCTCGGTGGGCGGCTCCTCGACGGTGGAGACCACGCCCGCCCCCGGCTGCACGCCGAACCGCACCGCGACGGGGACCGGATCGCCGCCCGGGACCGCCACCCGGCCCTGGGCGAGCACCTCCTCGATGCCGGCGCCGTCGGTGAGCGGCCGGATCTTGTTGCCGAGGGCCGCGAGGCCGCTCCCGTCGATCTCGACCACCGGCCAGACGTGCACCCACACATGGTTCATGTCGAGCTTCGCGCCGGCGGCGCCTCGTGCCACCCGGGCGCGCCGGATCGCCTCCAGGCAGCTCTCCACGGCCCGCTCGGCGTGCGGAAGCGCCAGGGTGCCGTCCTCGTCGCGGACCACGGCGAGCTGGCGCACCTGGGCCAACGCCACCAGGCGCCGGTCGGCGGGGTTCTCCCGCGCGACGCAGTCGTAGAGCAGGACGTCCTCGGGCGCCTCGATCCGGGTCACGTGGAAGTTGCGCAGCCGCCAGAGGTTCAGGCGCCGGCCGACCATGGGGTGGACGCCCCTGGTGAGCTCGTCCTCCGCGACGCCTCCGTCCTCGGTGGGCCGGAAGGCGAAGTAGCCGACGGGCCGTCCGGCGCCGGGACAGACGGCGACGGAGATCCGGCGCACGTCGCGCGCGAACGGCAGCGCCTCGACGAGCGGTCGGAGGCGCTCGCTGGCGGCGTCCGCCGAGTCCGGCGCGTCGGGCCAGTGCAGGTACAGGTCCACGACCGGCTGCTGCTCCGCGCGCCGGGCGGCGACGTGGGCGGCCACCTCCGCCACCAGCCCGCCCGCCGGCGCGCCGAGCTCGGCGACCGTGCCCACCGTCGACACCAGGCGGGTGGGCCGGCCGTCGAGGGTGTAGTCGGCGACCACGAACGGTCGCTCACCGTCCTCGACCGTCTCCAGGTCGTGGAGGTCGTACTCGCGGTAGTGACGCCGGGCGAGCACCTCGAGCATCGGCTCGCGGGCCGGGATGCCGTCCTCCAGCCGCTCGGCGAGGAACCTGACCGTCTGCTCCGGGATCGCCGCGAGGGCGTCGATCCGCTCGGCCCGGTCCGCCAGCACTCCGTCCGCCGCCAGCGCGGCGAGCTCGTCGCGCACCCCGGCGAGGACGTGGGTCCGTGCCGCGTCCACGGCGGGCTGGTCGAACCAGCGGAAGCGCACGCTACGCGCCAGGTCCCCGACCACCGGGAACCGCAGCGAGGTGGCCCGTCCGAGCCGTTCGAGCAGCTGGCGGGCGCGTCCCGCGAGCTCGCCGCTCGGTGGCGGCTCGTCGATCCACCGGCCCAGGACCGCGGACGCGAGCGCGATCTCGGGGGTCCAGCGCCGCTGCGCCAGGAAGATCCGGAAGACCGCCTCCTCCATGGCCGGGGTGCGCTCGAGGTCCTCGACGCCGTAGTGGCGCAGCACCCGCAGGAGGCGGTCGCGGAACTGCTCGGGCAGGCCACCGCGCTCCACGTCGAGGCTCTGCAGGAAGGTGTGGAAGTGCTCGCGCGAGCTGTGCACCACCAGCTCGGTGTGCCGCTCCTCCTCGGCGGGCAGGTTGCGGCTGAGCTCGAGCAGGTCGGCGAAGGTGCCGAGCAGCTCGATCTCGTCGGGGATCACCGGGACCCCCTCGTCCTGCAGCTCCTGGCGGACCGCGAGGTAGTCCGTCAGGGCCGCGTTCTGGTCGTCGGCCGGCACGTCGTACCCGAGCACCACGGACTGGAGGGCCGCGCGGGCGCGGGCGGCCCGGACCGCGGCCGACGGCTCCTCCGCGGCTGCGGCCAGGTCGAGCGCGGGGCCCTCACCGGACGTCGCTGCGGCCTCCTCGCTGCCGTCACCGACCGGCTCCAGCTTGACCAGCGCCGCACCGGTCTCGACCTGGCTGCCGGTGATCACGGACAGCTCCTTGACCCGGGCCGCGAACGGCGCGTGCAGCACCGTCTCCATCTTCATCGACTCCAGCACGAGGACCGGAGCGCCCGCCTCGACCTCCTCGCCGACCCCGACGGGCGTGGCGACGACCAGGGCCGGCGCCGGCGAGCGCAGCACGCCGCCCTCGTCACGGCTGACCCGGTGGGCGACGCCGTCGATCTCGACGAAGGTGCTCGGGCCGTGGGTGGCGGTGACCACGTGGTAGCGACGCCCGTCGACCACGAGCCGCTGGTGGAACTCGTCGATCGGGTCCAGCTCGGCGTCGACCGTCTGGCCGGCCCCGCCCGCGGAGACCGTCACCCGGTAGCGCGACGGCCCCGTGTTGACGGTCGCCACCTGGTAGGTCGTTCCCCGGAGCTTGAGCTCGACCGGTCGGCCGGCCTGGTGCTGGGCCTGCGGACGACCGCCGCGCGCGGTCTCCAGCAGGCGGGCGACCTCGATCCGCAGCTCGCCGGTGTAGGCGCCGACGGCGGCGGCCACGACCGCCACGCCCGCGTGCTTGTGGGCGACGAGCCTGCCCTGGCCCCGGACGCGGTCGATCCAGCCGGTGTCGGCCCAGCCGCCGGTGCCGTCGACGACCTCCGGCTGGTCGAGCAGGTCGAGCACGAAGCTCTTGTTGGTGACGCCGCCGGCGATCACCACGGTCGTCTCCCGCATGGCCCGGCGGAGGCGGGCCAGGGCGTCCTCGCGCGTGGGGCCGACGGCGATGATCTTCGCGATCATGGAGTCGAAGTCGGGCGGGATCGTGTCACCCTCGGTGACGCCGGTGTCCACCCGGACGCCCGGGCCCGTCGGCAGCTCGAGCCTGACGATGCGCCCCGGGGCCGGCGCGAACTCGCGGTCGGGGTCCTCGGCGTTCAGCCGCGCCTCGATGGCGTGGCCGATCTCGGCCGGCTTCTCCCCCTCCAGCCGGCCACCCCCGGCCACGTGGATCTGCGCCTTGACGAGGTCGAGCCCGGTGGTGGCCTCGGTGATCGAATGCTCGACCTGGAGGCGGGTGTTGACCTCGAGGAACGCGAAGCTCCTCTCCTGGGGGTGGTAGAGGAACTCCACCGTGCCGGCACCGGAGTACCCGACCGCGAGCGCCAGCCGCTCCGCCGCGGCCTTCAGCTCGTCGGTCTGCTCGCGGCTCAGCAGCGGTGAGGAGGACTCCTCGATCACCTTCTGGTTGCGGCGCTGGATGGAGCAGTCGCGCACGCCGATGCCCCAGGCGGTGCCGTGCTTGTCGGCGATCATCTGCACCTCGACGTGCCGGGCGCCCGTGACCAGCCGCTCGAGGAAGACCGTGCCGTTGCCGAAGGCTCGCAGCGCCTCGTCGCTGGTGCGCTGGTAGGCGTCCTGGAGGTCAGCCGCCGAGGCCACCATCCGGATCCCCCGGCCCCCGCCACCGGCGGTGGCCTTGAGCATCAGCGGGTAGCCGATGTCCTCCGCGGCCGCGAGCGCACCCTCGAGGTCCTCCACGGCGCCGCGGCTCCACGGCGCGACGGGCACGCCGACCTCCTCGGCGATCAGCTTCGAGCCGATCTTGTCGCCGAGCTTGCGCATCGCCTCGGCGCTGGGCCCGATGAAGGTGACCCCGAGCCGGTCGCACAGGTCGACGAACGACGGGTCCTCGGCCACGAACCCCCAGCCCGGCCACACGGCGTCGGCGCCGGTGTCGACCAGGGCCCGCTCCAGCACGGCCAGGTCGAGGTAGGGCCGCGCCGCTGCCGGTCCCAGGTTGTAGGACAGGTCGGCCTCGCGCACGAACGTCGCGTGGCTCTCACCCTCGGTGTGCAGTGCCACCGTCTGGACCGGGCCGGAGCCCGCCGCGTTGATCTCCCGCACCGCGTGGATGAGCCGCATCGCGGCCTCGCCCCGGTTCACGATCGCGACTCGTCTGAATGTCACCAAGACCTCCGTCGGACGACCCTCGGGACCTACCTGAGAGCCCACAAGAAACCTGTCACGAGAACCCTGCCTCGGGCCAGTACATCACCCGGGGCCCGGGTCGGCCGTGGCGGCTTTCGGGAGGGCGGCGGCTCAGTCCCGGGCGACGGCACCGGCGCGCGGCAGCGCCTCCTCACGCTGGTGACGTGACAGCGCGTAGTAGACGACCGCGCCGAGAGCGGCTCCGATGAACCAGGAGAACGGGGCCGCGCCCGAGAAGGTCTTGACGAGCGCCACCGTCGCGGCCACGACCGCCGCGATGACGAACGCCACGACCGCCTTGAGGTTGAACCCCCGGCTGTAGACGTACGTGCCCTCCGGGTCGTCGCGGTAGAGCTGCGGCACGTCGACCTGGCCGCGACGGATCAGGTAGTAGTCGACCATGATGATCCCGAACAACGGTCCGAGGAACGCGCCCAGGCCGCCCAGGAAGTAGTTCACCGCGACCGGGTTGGCGAACACCTTCCACGGCAGCACCACGACGGAGAGGATCGCGGTGATCACGCCACCCCGCTTGAAGTTGATGTGCCGGGGGGCGGCGTTGGCCAGGTCGTACGCCGGCGAGACGAAGTTCGCGACGATGTTGATGCCGATCGTGGCGACCGTGAACGTGATGGCGCCGAGGATGACCGCGGCGGTGTTGTCGATGCGTCCCACCAGCTCCACGGGGTCGAAGATGTACTTGCCGTAGATCGCCAGGCTGCCGCCGGTGACCACCACGGAGACGACCGAGAACGCGATGAAGTTGACCGGCAGCCCCCAGAAGTTGCCGACCTTCACCGCCTGACGGCTGGGCGCGAACCTGGAGAAGTCGCAGAAGTTCAGCATGAGGGTCGAGAAGTACGCCACCGTCAACGCGATCGCGGCCAGGAACTCGTGGAGCGCCTGCCCGCCGGTCAGGTGCTTGTCGGAGAAGTTGAAGCTGATGTTGCCGCCGGAGCGGACCAGCACCCAGACGGCGAGGATCAGCATGACCACCCAGATGGCGGGGCCGGCGACGTCGGTGAGCCGGCGGACGGCCTCCATGCCCCGGCTGAACATCAGCAGCTGCAACGCAGCCAGCGTGAGGAAGGCGATCCAGCCGAGCGGCGACAGGCCGAGGAAGCCGCCGTCGGTCAGCGGGGTCAGCCCGGGGATGACGCGCACCAGCAGGACGATGAGCGCCACCGACGCGAGCCAGGTCTGGATGCCGTACCAGAAGATCGCGATGACGGCGCGGACCAGGGCCGCGATGTTCGCGCCGAACACGCCGAAGCTCGCGCGCGCGAGCACCGGGTAGCACACACCGGTCCTCTGCCCGGCGTACCCGATCCAGTTCATCCCGACGTTGACCAGCGCGATCCCGATGATCAGGGCCAGGAGCACCTGCCAGCCGACGAGGCCGAGCGCGAACAGGCCGGCGGCGAACGTGTAGCCGCCGATCGAGTGGATGTCGCTCATCCACATCGCGAACAGGCTGTACATCCGCCAGTTGCGCTCGGTGGCCGGCGCCAGGTCCTCGTTGTACAGCCGGTCGCTGACGAGCGCGTACTCGGCGGGGCTGAGTGGCGCGGTGTCGCTCACGCGTGGGGTGCTCATGATGCCTCCTCGGTCGGCTGGGCGATGCGGGGCCGGGCGCCGGCCGGGTCGGTCCGGACACCGGTGCGAGGTACGACGAGGACGGGGTACGCCGCGCGCCGGATCACCCGCGTGGACACCGAGCCGAGGAGGATCTGGCGCACCGGCCCGTAGCCGCGCGAGCCGCAGACCAGCAGGTCGGGGCGTGGCTGCGGCAGCTCGGCCAGCGTGGCCACCACGTCGTCCTCGACCAGGACCGTCCCTTCGGCGTGCACGTCCGCGGGCAGCGCTGCGAGGGCCTCGTCAACGGCCGACTGCAGCGCCTGGTCGGGGCGGCGGGCGACCCCGACCAGTCGCAGGCCGGCGCCCAGGGCCCGGCCCAGGCGGACGGCGACGTCCAGAGCGTCGTCGGACTCGGGAGTGCCGTCGTAGGCGACGGCGATCTGCCGGACCGGCCGGGCGTGCTCGCGGTAGCCCTGCGGCGCGACCGCCACGGGGCAGGGCGCGCCGTGCAGCAGCCGCTCCACCGTGCTGCCCGGAGAGACCCGCCCGAGACCGGCGTGCTCGCTGGAGCCCACCACGATGGCGTGCGGCGCGGTCCTCTCGGCCAGCTCGTGCAGGGCACGGGACGCGGAGGAGGGACCGAGCGTCCGGAGCTCGACATCGGGTCGCTCGCCGACCACCTCCCGGGCCCGCTCCAGCTTCCGCTCGGCGACCCGGCGCACGTCGTCCACCCACTGCCGGTCGTTCATCGCGACCATGAGTCCGTGCTCGTCGTCGGGGTACGCGGTGGCCACGGTGACGGGGTCCCCGGTCTCCCCCGCCAGCTGCAGGCCGAGGGCCAGCGCGTCCAGACCGGGAGGGGTGTCGTCGAATCCGATCAGCAGGCTCATCGTCGGCTCACTCTTCCGTATGTCGGAACAGGGATTCCACCTGACAAGAGGATCTTGCCTTGCACGGGAGCCCCGCGACAAGGCCCGGGCCAGACTGGACCTCTTCGCGGAGGAGCAGCCAAGTGGAAGCAGCATGCGACTGAAGCGGCACCGTCGCCGGCGGGCACACGATGCAGTCGCGACCGGCGGAGCACGCCGCCTGATGATCTCGACGCTGCCCGGCTCGCCGACGAGCACCCCGATGACCACCACCGAAGGGGGGACACCCTGATGCGAAGGATCGGACTGATCGGCGGGATGAGCTGGGAGAGCAGTGCCTTGTACTACCAGCTGCTCAACCAGCGCATCGCCGCCGGTCTCGGTGGCCTGCACTCGGCCGAGTGCGTGCTGTACTCGGTGGACTTCGCCGACATCGAGCAGATGCAGACGCAGGGCCGGTGGGACGACGCCGGGCACCGGCTGGCGGAGGCGGCCAGGTCATTAGAAGCGGCCGGAGCCGACGTCGCGCTGCTGTGCACCAACACCATGCACAAGGTCTACGACCAGGTGCAGTCCGCGGTGTCCATCCCGCTGCTGCACCTCGGCGACGCCACGGCCGCCGCGGTCGGGGCAGCCGGCCTGCACACCGTCGGGCTGCTGGGCACCGGGTTCACCATGGACGAGCCGTTCTACCGCGAGCGGCTCGAGCGGCACGGGCTTGCCGTTCTGGTCCCCGGCCAGACCGATCGTGGGCTGGTGCACCGGGTGATCTACGACGAGCTGTGCAAGGGGATCGTGCTGCCGTCCTCCCGAGCCGCCTACCAGGACGTCATCTCACGGCTGGTCGAGCGCGGCGCACAGGGAATCGTCCTCGGCTGCACCGAGATCGAGCTCCTCGTCGGCCAGGCCGACAGCCCGGTCCCGGTCTTTCCCACGACCCGCATCCACGTCGACGCTGCCGTCGAGCACGCCCTCGCCCCGTAAGTCGCCTGACCGCGTCGTATCGTCCGGGCCGGTCCGGTCGAAGGTGTGCGTCGCGTCCAGCGCGAACAGCACGTCGTAGCCGAGGTTGCCACCCACCCGCGCAGTCGTCTCGCAGCAGTGGTTGGTGGTGGTCCCGCACACGACGATGCCGGTGATGCCCTCACTCTGCAACCACGCGTGCAGGTCCGGGTGCCCGTGGAAGGAGGAGTTGACCTGCTTGGTCACCAGCAGGTCCGGTACGTCGAGCAGGTAGGCCTTGAGCCGGTTGCCGGGGCTGTCCGGGGGCAGCGGCGAGCCGGGCTCGGCCGAGTCGTTCCGGATGTCCACCAGGGCGTGACCGGAGAGGTCCCTCGAGTCTCCTCGAAGCCGTAGGCGATGTCGGCGAGGTCGCCGCAGTCCTTGGCCCACACCGTAGCGGGGTCCACGTCGTTGGCTGAGGTGCCGACGCGCCAGCCGAGGCCACGAAACAGGTCACGTCGGCGCCCACGCGACCCCGCTGGTTGAGGTGCCGAGGCGCTAGCCGAGGCCTCGAAACCACGGTCACGTCCGCGCGTCGGTGCCGGTGGTTTCGAGGCCCTCGCCCTGGGGGCTCGGGCACCTCAACCAGCGTGGGGCCGCGTCGTTGGTTGAGGTGCCGAGGCGCTAGCCGAGGCCTCGAAACCACGGTCACGTCCGCGCGGAGGCTGTCCGTGGTCAGGTCCGCGCGTCGGTGCGGGTGGTTTCGAGGCCCTCGCCCTGGGGGCTCGGGCACCTCAACCAGCGTGGGGCCGCGTCCGTTGGTTGAGGTGGCGAGGCGCT
>JAICKK010000115.1 GCA_025927955.1 Nocardioidaceae bacterium | reverse complement strand
GACCTCCTTGACCCGCAGGTTCCCCGCGACGGTGCGGTACCGGCCGGCCCGGGCCAGTGCGGCGGCGGCCTCGGCGTTGGTGTGGCGCAGCTTCTCGGCGTGGATGTAGTGCCCGCCACCCCTGGTGAGGTAGGCCCGGTTTGAAGCGCCCCAGGTTCTCGGCCGTTCCTATACGGGGCGCGGCTCTCGGTTGAGGGCAGCGTAGTGGGCTTGCTCGTACTCGACGGGCGGGACGTTTCCCAGGGTCGAATGGAGCCTGCGGTTGTTGTACCAGTCGACCCAGCCGGCGGTGGCGTACTCGACGTCGGCGATGGTCTTGTACGGGCCGTCATGGAACACTGTGGTGCGGATGCACTCGGCCTTGTAGAGACCGTTGATGGACTCCATCAAGGCATTGTCGTAGGCGTCCCCAACCGACCCGATCGAGGGCCGGATCTCCTCGAGCGCGAGGTGCTCGGTCAGCCGCAGACTCGTGTATTGAGACCCGGCATCCGAGTGATGAATCAACTCGCCGGGGTCGGTGGGGTGTCCCTCGCGGCTGCGCTGCCACAGCGCCATCCGTAGCGGGATCATCACCAGGTCGGTCTGCTTGGTCGTCGCGGCGTGCCAGGCCACGATCCGTTGGGCGTAGACGTCGACGATGAACGCGACGTAGGCCCATCCGGCCCAGGTGCGGCAGTACGTGAAGTCGGTGACCCAGGTCCGGTTGGGTGCCGCGGCGGTGAAGTCGCGGTCAAGGAGGTCCCCGGCCCGGATGCCGTCCTTGGCCGGAATGGTGGTCCGGATCCCCTTGTCGCGCCGAACTCCCGACAAGCCGAGGGTCCGCATCGCTCGGTCCACACTGCCGGCCGAAGCGTCGCAGACCGCGGTGCGTCGCAGGTAGGCGGTCATCTTCCGGCGCCCGTAGAGCCCCTCGGGCGCCAGCTTGCGCACCCTGACGCCATCGGCGTCGATCTTGGTCGTCCAGCCGATGTCACGCACCGCGTCCACGACCTGAGCATCAGTCATCGTTCTCGCTGCGATGACTCGCCCTGCTCTCTTCCAGCTGCGGTAGGTCCGCGCAGCGACCTGGCAGCCCTGCTCACGCAGCACCCGACAGATCGACTCGACCGCGTGGCCCTCGGCTCTCATGGTGTCGATGAAGCCCATGATCAGCGGTTGCGGGGGTCGAGTTCCCCGACGAAGAAAACCGTCGCGGACTTCAAGATCGCGTTGTCTTCCTCGAGGCGACGGACCTTGGCCTTGAGCGCCTTGATCTCAGTCAGCTCCTCGCTCGACGCGCCGGCACGCTGACCACCGTCGACCTGGGACTGGATCACCCAGCGCCGCACAGACTCCTTACCCACCCCAAGCTGCTTGGCCACCACCCCCGCCGCGGCCGTCAGCGAGGAGTACTCACCCTGGTGGTCATGGACCAGACGCACGGCTCTGGCCTTCAGCTCTTCATCGATCTTCTTCGGCATGGTGCACATCCTCCTGGACTCAAACAGGAGCGGCATCAAACCTGGGGCGCTTCAGCCACCCGGTCTCGAGGCCCTCGCCCGTGGGGCTCGGGCACCTCGACCAACGAGCGCCGCACCCGACCACGGTCGTCCCACCGCTGGTTGAAGTGCGAGCCTCGAAACCACGGGCAGGTCCGGCGCCCAAGGCCACCAGGTCTCGAGGCCCTCGCCCTTGGGGCTCGGGCACCTCGACCAACGCGCGCCAACCGAGATCAACCCATCGACCTGACTCGCTCGAGGACGAAGTCGGCGACCCGCGCGGAGGCCCGGCCGTCCTCGAGCGGGCAGAAGTCGCGGCGGAAGGCGGTCCGCTCGGCCGCGTGCCGGTCCGGACCGGCGAGCACCTCCGCGACCTCGGCGGTGGTCCGGACCAGCGGCCCGGGGCGCTGGCGCTCGAGGTCGAGGTAGAACCCCCGCTCGACGTCGCGGTACCGCTCGAGGTCCGGCACCAGCAGCACCTGCGGCCGGTCGGTGAGCGCGAAGTCGAACATCACCGAGGAGTAGTCGGTCACCAGGGCGTCCGCGGCCAGGAACAGGTCGGCGATGTCGGGGTAGCGGGTGACGTCGCGGATGCGGGGCCGCCCGACGAACACGTCGTCCTGCCGGACGCTGTTGTAGTGGCCCCGGAGCAGGACGACCGCGTCCGGAAGGGCGGCGGTCAGCAGCTCGGCGTCGAGGTAGAGCGGCTTGGGGTCCCGGACCCCGACGTACTCTCGCCAGGTGGGCGCGTACAGCACCGCCCGGTCGTGCGGCTCGAGCCCCAGACGGCCCCGGACCCCCGCGCGCAGCTCCTCCGCCTCGGCCGACAGCAGCACGTCGTTGCGCGGGTAGCCGACCTCGAGCACCGGTCCGGTGAAGCCGAACGCGCCGCGGTAGATCTCCGAGACGTAGCCGCCGGAGGACACCATCGCGTCCCAGCCGCTGGCCTGGGCCGCGAGCCGCCGCCGGTGCCGCCAGGTGGCGAAGTCCCCGGCGCCGCGGTGCTCTCCGATGCGCTTGAGCGGCGTGCCGTGCCAGGTCTGCACGTGCAGCTGGCCGGGTGCCTTCTCGAACCAGTACGGCGCCGCGGCGTTGCTCACGTAGGCGGCGGCGGTGCCGAGGGCGTCGTACCAGGCGGCGGTGCGGCGTACGACGGCGCGGGCACCGTCGGGCACCGTGACGCTCGGGTCGTCCACGACGTAGGCGAGGTCGAGGTCGAGCCCCGCGGCGGCACTGCGCTCGGCGAGTGCGCGGCCGACCGCTCCGGGGTTGTCCCCCGTCGAGGCGCCTCGGAAGGACTCCAGGAGCACGGTGCGGCTCCGCGCTCCGAGGCGGGCGGCGGGGTAGGCCTCCTCGCGCAGGGCGCGCTGGGCGAAGGCGCTGCGCGCGGCGGCGTCGAGGGGGGCGCCGACCACCAGCCGGGCCCCGCCTGGCGCGGGCCGCGCGTCGACCCGGAGGCGGTCGGTGACCACCTCGGGGACGCCGGGCGCCACACCCACCGGGAGCGCGGAGCCGTCGGCGGCCCGCACGTCGAGCTGGTAGCCGCCGGCCGGCAGGAGCGCGGGGGCGCCGAAGAGGTCGTGCCGCAGGGGCAGCACGACCGCGGTCCGCCCAGCCGACCCGGGCACCGCGACGGGCCCCGTGGCCGCCTTGCCGCCGACCAGCCGTGCCGTCGCCGGCCGCCGGGGGCCGGCGACGCGCAGCCCGACCACCAGCGTGTCGCCGGCTGCGTCGAGGTGCTCGACGAGGACGTCGGCCCGCGGCGGCAGGACGGGCCTGACGTGGTGCCGGTCGACCCGTCCGGCCATCTCCACCACGACCGTCCACGGCCGGCCGTCCAGCGGAGCGGTCCGCTCGAGCAGCGCACGGAACCCCGAGCCGGAACGGTCCTCGTGGCCGCGGGCGGCCCACTCGTCGATCGTCGGGTCCACGCGCCGCTCCGGCTCCACGGGTGCCGGCTCGCCGTCCGGCGGCACGAGCCGCAGCCCGGGCAGCGCGTCCGGGTCGTGGTCGACGAAAGCGGCACCGACGACCTCGACGCCGGCGTCGGTCGGGTGCAGCGTGACCCGGGAGCGCAGGACCCGGTCCACCTCGCGGACCGCGCGCACCTCCTCGGTCAGGTAGCCGGCGGCCGCGGGGACGCTCTCGGGCAGCCTGGCGACCGGCCGGCCGTCGCCGGGATCCGTCGGCAGCCCGTGCGGATGGTCGGCGAGGTGGTCGAGCACCAGCGCGAGCTCGGCCCACGGCGCCTCCGCCGCGGCCACGGCCGCCAGCCGGGCGTCGAGGGGGACCGCCGCGAGCAGACCCGGCGGCAGGCCGGCGAGCAGGTCGCGGACCGCCGCACCGAGGACGGTGGCGAACGCTTCGCCGGCGGCGACCGCGTCGTGGCAGGCGGGCCAGACGTGCTGGGTCAGCAGGCCCACCAGCCACGCGTCCCGGACCTCGTGAGGCGCCGTGGCCAGCTCCGCGGTGACGGCGCGCCAGGTGGCGGCCCGGCCCCGCATCCCCTCGGCGCGGAAGCGGTCCTGCTCGGTCACGGGGCGCGTGGCCTGCGGGTCGTGGCGCTCGAGGACCGGCTGCGGCACCACGTCGATGGCCGAGGCGGAGCCCAGGGCGCGCACGCACACCACCTCGGCGGGCGCGGGACCGGCGTCGGCGGCGTGGCGCCACAGCGCGGTGCGGAAGAGCTTCCCCGCCGGCGACGGGTCGGCGACGACGCCCGGCACCCGCGTCAGGGGCACGCCACGGGCCGCAGCCGTCGTCGCGTCCCACGGCGGACGCCGTCGCGGTCCGCCGCGCCCGAGCTGGCTCATCCCGACCGCGACGTCGCCGCCGGCCGAGTCGAGAGCCGCGCACATCGCCTCGAGAGCACCGGACGCCAGCTCGTCGCCGGCCTCCAGGAACAGGACGCGGTCCCCGCGCACCTGCGTGCCCGCAGCGACCCACGGGTCCGGGCCGGGCGGCAGGTCGGACGCGCCGACGCCGCGCACCCCGCGCGGCCCCCGCGTCCGTCGTACGACGTCGTCGGCGGCCGGGTCCCCGGCCGCGGCGACCAGCAGCACCTCACGCAGCCGACCCGGGGCCGCCGCGAGCAGCGCGCCGGCGTAGGCGTCGAGCGAACCGTCGGCGGCGTCCACGTGGACGCGCACCACCGCCGACACCGACCCGGTCCCGCGTCGCGCCAGGCGGCGGCCGAGCCGACGCGCCACGCTGCTCGCCGCCGTCACCGCCTCAGTCATCCAGGTCCACGTGCCGGTGCCAGGACTCGGTGACGTAGGAGGTCCGCCAGCCCAGCGAGGTGTAGAGCCGCTCGGCACCCGTGGGGGAGTCGGCGTCGACCTCCAGCCCGACCCGGTCGCGGCCGCGGCTCGCCGCGTCGGCTACCACGGTGGCCAGCAGCGACTTCGCCACGCCCCGGCCGCGGGCACTCCCCAGGACGCCGAGGTACTCCACGTAGCTGCCGTCCGGGCCGTCCCCGTCGCCTCCGCTCACCGACCCCACGAGCGCGCCGGCGGGCTCGGGGGCGGGCCCGCCGACCAGCTCGGCGACCCACCAGTGGTCCCACCGGTGCCCCGGGCTCTCCCGCAGGCGGACCACGAACTCGTCGAAGGTCTCCTCGTGGGAGTTGAAGTGGTCGGCGAACGCGCTCTCGAGGATGTCGTGGATGGTGCGCAGGTCGCGCTCCTCGGGCATCCCGTCGGCCCCACCCACCACCGCGCGGATCCGCACCCCTGCCCGGACCTCCGCGTCGAGCCGGGCATCCTCGGGCGTCACCGGGCGGCTCATCTGCCACCAGGTGCGCACCTTCCGGTAGCCCGCGGTCCGGAGCCAGCGGTGCTGGCGGGCGTCGTCGGCGAACGCGCCACTGTCCACCTGCTGGCTGCTCAGGCCGCGGGCACGCCCCACCTGCCGGGCGGCGTCGTCGCCCCACGCGAAGAGCGCCGCGGCCGCCCGGTCGGCGGTCGCGTCGTCCAGCTCCGGCGACACGACCACCCTGAGCAGCATCCGGCCCGCGACCCGGTCGTGCACGCCCCCCCAGGCCCTCAGGGTCCCCTCCGGGTCGCGCAGGGCGACGTTGCGGCGGGTCCTGGCCCCACTCTCGGACACCTCGACGAGCAGGGCCTCGCGCGAAGCGCCCGGCCAGCCGCGGCCGTGCCGCTCGGCCGACCGCACGAGCGCGGCCAGCGCGCCGGCGTCGGACTCGTCGGGGACCCGGACGCGCCACCCGTCCGGCAGGTCGGCGACAGGGGGGCCGGGGGGTCCGGAGGGGGGCCGGGCACTGGTCGTCACGAGGCCCAGTGTTCCGCACCCGGCCCGCCGCGCACGGTGTGGTCCCGGTGACCGCAGCCTCGCCGGCGCGGACCAAGGCTTTAACGAGCGGGGGTCAAGTCGGGGGGTCGGAGCGCCGATACGACAGAGGTCGGGTGCTGACCGGCGTCGAGGCGCGGGAGAGCCGTTGACGCGATCCGGTCGCCCGTCTCGCTCATCACACCGCCGCGGCCGCCCCGCGGGTGTCGACGACCTGGGAGAAGCTCGCCGTGAACAAGAAGATCGTGTCCTGCCTGCTCGGCGCCGCGGTACTGCTGCCCGGGCTCGCCACCGCCGTGCCGTCGACCGCCGGCTCCGCATCGGCCACGACGCTGTCCGGCGCGGCGGCGCCGAGCCCCACCGACGTCCGCGTCGCGACGATGAACCTGTCGAGCGTGAGCCTGGACAAGACGCAGGGCGACGAGCAGCCCTGGCGCGTGCGCCGTACGGCGGTCATCTCGGAGATCCGCAGCGAGAGGCTCGACGTCCTCGGCGTCCAGGAGGCGAACCCCAGCAAGCACTGGGCACCCCGCCTCGTCGACGGCCCCAATCAGTACCTCGACCTGCGCAACGGCCTGAACCGAGCAGGCGGCAGCTGGCAGGTGACCAACACCGCCGGCTACAACTGCGTCGACGCGCTGTCCTCGGCCGGATGCGTCTACGAGGACAACCAGGCGTCTAACGCGACGCGCATCCTCTACAACACCAGCACCATCTCGATGGTCTCCCAGGGCACCTACCAGTACCAGGCGCAGGGGCCGGGCAACAAGCAGTTCCTCGCGTACGCCGTCCTGCGCACGAAGGCCAGCGGGCGCGAGTTCCTGCTCACCGACACGCACCTGACGCCGACGTCCTCGACCGTGCGCCGGGCCCAGCTCGAGGAGCTGATCGCGGAGACCAACCAGGTCAAGGGCGACCTGCCGGTCGTCGCCGTGGGCGACTACAACACCCAGAAGTTCGACCCTGTGGCCGCCGAGATGATCCCGGCCATGAAGGCCGCCGGCTACGGCGACACCTCCAACCAGCAGTACGGCACCAACAACCTGCGTGACCCCCGGCCGCTGGTGCTCACGAACCGTTGGCTCAACTCCTACAACGGCTACAACCGCAACGTCGCGTCCTTCGGCTACGAGGACCAGCACGACCGCATCGGCAACACCATCGACTGGGTGTTCGCCTCCAACTCGCTGCTCGTCAAGGAGTGGAAGGTCGTCTGCTCGATGAACCCGGCCACCATGAAGATCCGGGGCGTCATCCCCTCGGACCACAACATGGTCCGCGCCACCCTCTCGATGCCCTGAAGGCACGGTTCGAGGGACCGGTCGCCCCGACCCCGGCACCTGCGGGGACGACGCGCCCGGTGCCCGGCTGACCACCCGCCCCCTGGATCGTCACGATCCGCATCCCGAGCCCGCGCTCGACCCGCCTACCGGTCGTCGCGCCTGGTCCGGCACGCCCGTTCGAGCAGCAAGGCCCCGACGACCAGCGCCGCTCCCGCCAGGGCGGCCAGCGCGGCGTGGAGCATCCGCTCCCGGGCCAGCAGCGCCTCCGTCAGGCCGACCCAGCTGATCGCATAGCCGGCGTACGCGCCGGCCACCAGCGCGCCGCCGAGCGTGCACGCCTTGGCCAGCACCAGCCGGTTGACGGCGTGGTGCGGCTCCAGGTGGCCACGCCGCCGGTGCACGGTCCGGAACGTCGACCAGGCCAGCCACCCGACGATCAGCGCCACGAACAGCAAGGTGACGGCGGGCAGCCAGCTCACCGTGGGAGCCGTCCCGTTGACCGCGACGCTGACCGGACGCAGCAGCCAGCCGAGCACGAGGCCGACGACGGCGAAGCCGGCCACCGCGGCGGCGCTCGTCGTGCGCACTCGTCCGGTCGGCGGCGGGCGGTCGTCGGGGTCCTGGTCGGGGCCGCCCGAAGGCAGCTGGGGCTCCCGGCTCACTTCGGGGTCACTGGAGCTGCAGGCTCAGGTCGTCGCGCAGCCGGACCTCCTGGTCGCCGGCCTTCTCCAGCAGCACGGCCACCGACCCCTGGTCCGGAAGCTCGGCGTCCGGCTCCACGTCGTACCACGGCGCCAGCACGAAGGCCCGCTCGTGGGCGCGCGGATGGGGCAGGACCAGGTCCTCCTCGGCCGAGCGCCGGTCCCCGACGACGATCAGGTCGACGTCGAGGGTCCGGGGACTGCCGTGCTCGCCGTTGCGCTCGCGGCCGTAGGCGTCCTCGATCGCGAGGGCCCGCTCCAGCAGCGTGCGGGCCGACAGCGTGGTGTCGGCGAGCACGACGACGTTGAGGAAGTCACCCGAGCCCTCGGGGGCGCCCACCGGCGCGGTCTCGTAGACCGGGGACACCGAGGTGACCCAGACCTCGGGCGTGTCGGCCAGCGTGTTGACCGCGCCCTGCAGGTTGCTCAGCCGCTCGCCGAGGTTGGAGCCGATCGAGAGCACGCACCGGCGGACGGGGTGCATCTCGCCGGTCAACGTGTCGGTGTCGACGATGTTCGGGTTCGGGGTCTCAGTCACGGTCTTCTCCGGTCCTGGTCGGGTCTGTGGTCGCGCGGGTCACGCCCGGCTCCGGCGGGCCGAGGGGCCCCGCCGGCCGCGTGCGGCGGACCGTCAACGTGACGTCGGCGAAGGTCGCCGGCACCGGGGCCTCGGGCTTGTGCACCGTCACCTCGACCCACGCCACCCGGGCGTCGGACAGGCACACGTCCGCGATGCGCTGCACCAGGGACTCGATGAGCGACACGGGGTCGGACTCGACGGCGTGCACCACCGCCGTGACCAGGGTTCCGTAGTCGACGGTGTCCTGCAAGTCGTCGGAGAGCGCCGCCGGGCGGGTGTCGAGGCCCAGCACGAGGTCGACCACGAAGCGCTGGCCCTCCCGCCGCTCGAAGTCGAACACACCGTGGTAGCCCGTGATCTCGATTCCCCGGACGGCCAGGCGGTCGCTGCACCCACGCGTCTGGTCGCCGGCCTCGTCACTCGTCCTGGTCATCGCCAGCCGACAGTACCTGGACGGGGACGACCGGCGAGGAGTGGCGGACCCACAGCCGCCAGCCGCGCTCGGTCCGGACGAGGATGTTCGTGCTCACCGTCTGTCCCGCGCCGAACGAGTCCAGGGGGCCGCCCTCCTCGGCGGTGAGCACGTTCTCGGTGCACGACACCGACGCGGTCTCCCCCGCCACGGCGATGTCGACGTCGGTGAGGATGAACTGCAGGTACGGCGTGTTCGCCATTACCAGCGCCCAGGAGCGGCCGACCGCCGCGGCCCCCCGGACGGGCAGCGCCCCGGGGTGCACGCAGGTCGCCCGGTCGTCGTCGAGCCAGACCGACCGCATCGCGTCGAGGTCGGCGCTCTCGAAGGCCGCGTAGAACCGGTCGAGGACCGCCCGGACCTGCCCACGGGTCGCGTCCAGGTCCTCGGGACCCTCGGACGGGCCGTCCTCTGCCCGCTCAGGCACGAGCCGGGTCCTCGCTCGAGGCCGCCGCCCATCGGCTCGCCACCCGCACCGCGTCGGCCGTGGACCGCACGGCATGCGAGCGGACGCACCAGGCACCCGCCACGGCCGCGAGCGCCGTGGTCGCGGTGGTCGCGTCATCGCGCTCGCCCGGCGGTCGCGGCTCACCGCGCTCGTCGGCCAGCAGGGTGCCCAGGAACCTCTTGCGGCTGGTGGCCACGAGCACGGGATGGCCGAGATCGTGCAGCCGTGCCATCCCCGCGAGCACCGCCCAGTTCTGGTCGGCGGTCTTGGAGAACCCGATGCCGGGGTCGACGGCGATCCGCCCCGGCTCCACCCCGGCGCGCCGCGCCACCTCGAGCTGCTCGGCGAGCTCCGCGGCCACGTCCTCGACCACGTCGACGTACGACGTGTGCCGGGACATCTCCTCGGCGTGCGCGCGCCAGTGCATCAGCACGTACGGCGCGCGCAGCCGCGCCACCATGGGCAGCATCTCCTGGTCCGCGCGGCCGCCGGAGACGTCGTTGACCAGCACCGCCCCCGCGCCGAGGGCCACCTCCGCGACCCGGGCCCGCATGGTGTCCACGGAGACCAGCACGCCGTCACCGGCCAGTCCCTCGATCACCGGGAGCACCCGTTGGAGCTCCTCGTCCTCGCTGGGGCGGCGCGCTCCGGGACGGGTGGACTCGCCCCCGATGTCGACGAGGTCGGCGCCGTCGGCCACCAGGCGGCGGCCGTGCTCGAGAGCCCGCGCGGGGTCGAGGTAGCGGCCACCGTCGGAGAAGGAGTCCGGGGTGACGTTGAGCACACCCATCACCAGGCTGCGCGGCGGCCGGGGCAGGCCGTCGACGTACCTGAGTGGGAAGGGGTGCACGTCAGGACTGTACCGACCGCGCGCCTGGGCGCTCAGCGGCCGCCGGCCATGATCAGGCTCATCGCCTCGGCCCGGGTCACGGCATGGTGCATCGAGCCGCGGACGGCGGACGTCACGGTCTTGGACCCGGGCTTGCGGACGCCGCGCATCGTCATGCACAGGTGCTCTGCCTCGACCACGACGATCGCGCCGCGTGCCTCGAGGATGGACATCATCGCGTCCGCGACCTGGGTGGTCAGCCGCTCCTGGACCTGCGGCCGCTTGGCGTAGACGTCGACGAGCCGGGCGAGCTTCGACAGGCCGGTGATCCGGCCGTTCTCGTTGGGGATGTAGCCGATGTGGGCCACTCCCGTGAACGGCACCAGGTGGTGCTCGCACATCGACCACAGCTCGATGTCGCGGACCAGGATCATCTCGTCGTGACCGAGGTCGAACGTCGTGGTGAGGACGTCCTCCGCGGACATCCGCATGCCGGCGAGCAGCTCGGCGTACGCGCGCGCCACCCGCGAGGGGGTGTCCCGCAGCCCCTCCCGGTCGGGGTCCTCCCCCACGGCGAACAGCAGCTCCCGCACCGCCGCCTCCGCGCGGGGCTGGTCGAAGTCGGGGATGCGCACGCGCGGCTCCTGGGTCACGCGGTCGACCACGGCCGGGCCCTACTCGCCGCGGACGTTCGGGTCGCCGTGCACGTCCCCGCCGCTGCCGGGCGGGGTCAGGATCACCGCGCCCTGGCCGTTCTGCGGGGCGGTGCCGTTGGTGGCCGCCTTGGCGGGTACGTCGACGGGCGGGATGTCGGAGGGCTCGCGGCTGGGCGAACCGGTCCACGCGGGCCGCGCCGACCGGCGCCGCAGCGGCTCGAAGACCCGGGCGATCTCCGCCTTGTCGATGGTCTCCTTCTCGAGCAGCTCGGTCACCAGCTGGTCGAGCACGTCGCGGTTCTCCTCGAGGATGTCGAACGCCTCCTGGTGCGCGTTCGCGAGCAGCTTCTTGGTCTCCTCGTCGACGATCGCGGCGACGTCCTCGGAGTAGTTGCGCTGGTGGCCCATGTCCCGGCCGAGGAACGGCTCGGAGCTGTTGTCGCCGAGCTTGATGGCGCCCAGCCGCTCGGTCATGCCGTACTCGGTGACCATGGCCCGGGCCAGGGAGGTGGCCTTGTCGATGTCGTTGCCGGCACCGGTCGTCGGGTCGTGGAACACCATCTCCTCGGCCGCCCGGCCGCCCAGCATGTAGGCCAGCTTGTCGAGCATCTCCGAGCGGGTCTGGGAGTACTTGTCCTCGTCCGGGAGCACCATCGTGTAGCCGAGCGCGCGTCCACGCGGCAGGATCGTCACCTTGTGCACCGGGTCGGTGCCGGGCAGCGCCGCGGCCACCAGGGCGTGGCCGCCCTCGTGGTAGGCGGTGATGAGCTTCTCCTTCTCGCTCATCAGCCGGGTGCGCTTCTGCGGGCCGGCGATCACCCGGTCGATCGCCTCGTCGAGCGCGTCGTCGACGATCACCTTCTGGTTGCGGCGGGCCGTCAGCAGCGCCGCCTCGTTGAGCACGTTGGCCAGGTCGGCTCCGGTGAAGCCGGGGGTGCGGCGTGCCACGCTCAGCAGGTCGATGCCGGGCGCCATCGGCTTCCCGCGCGAGTGCACCTGCAGGATCATGTGCCGGCCCGCGAGGTCGGGGGCGTCCACGCCGATCTGGCGGTCGAAGCGACCCGGTCGCAGCAGGGCCGGGTCGAGGATGTCGGGACGGTTGGTCGCGGCGATGAGGATCACGCCGCCGCGCACGTCGAAGCCGTCCATCTCCACCAGCAGCTGGTTCAGCGTCTGCTCGCGCTCGTCGTGGCCGCCGCCCATGCCGGCGCCACGGTGCCGGCCGACGGCGTCGATCTCGTCGATGAACACGATG
>JAICKK010000092.1 GCA_025927955.1 Nocardioidaceae bacterium | reverse complement strand
TGGCGCGGGGCTGGTCCAACGCGGAGATCACCCGTCGTCTCGTGGTGTCGGAGAAGACGGTGCGGAACCACGTGTTCGCCAAGCTCGACGTCCCCGACCGCGCTCAAGCCCTCGTCCCGGCCCGGGAGGCGGGCCTGGGCGAGGGACCACTCCACGGCCGCTGACCGCCCGAGGATGCATCCGGACCCGGGCGGGCCGGGAAAGCGAGCGATGGCGACCCCGACGGGACTCGAACCCGCGGCCTCCGCCGTGACAGGGCGGCGCGCTAACCAACTGCGCTACGGGGCCAGGTTGTTGCTGCCGGCGGAACCCACCGGGCGGACACAGGCTAACCCATACCCCTCGTGGCTTCCGAATCCAGGCGCACCCCCAACGGGATTCGAACCCGTGCTACCGCCGTGAAAGGGCGGGGTCCTTGGCCGCTAGACGATGGGGGCCTGGCCCTCGAGACGGCCGTCCTGCACGAGCGCCGCCCGGGGTCGGACCAGCATAGGGGTCGGATCGGCGCCCCGACCAACCCGGCCTCGCCGACCGGGACCGCCACAATGGTGACGTGTTCGACATGCCGCGGGACCGCTTCGAGGCGCTGGTCGTGGAGGCGCTCGACGAGGTGCCGGGCGAGCTGTCCGCGCTCGTCGACAACTGCGTGGTGCTCGTCGAGGACGACCCTCCCGATGACATGCCGGACCTGCTCGGGGTGTACGTCGGGACGCCGCTGACCGAGCGGGACCTGGGCTACACGATGCAGCTGCCGGACCGGATCACGATCTTCCGGAACCCGACGCTCGCCGTGTGCGCCAGCGAGGAGGAGGTGGTCGCCGAGGTCCGGGTGACCGTGGTGCACGAGATCGCCCACCACTTCGGCATCGACGACGAGCGCCTGGACGACCTCGGCTACGGGTGAGCCGGCTCAGGCGTCGTACCCGCCCGGCCACGGCAGCGCCCGCTCGCCCCAGCCCTGGCGTTCGAACTCGCCGTGGTACCACGAGCGGACCATCACCAGCTCGTGGGTCGGCTCGACGGTGAGCAGCTGCTGCTCGCGGCAGAACGCGTCCGCCTCCTCGAGCATGACCTTCAGCCGGCCCATCGAGGCCGGCATGGAGGGCGGGACGTGGAACTCGAGGTCGACGCTGGCGTGGCCGGCGGCGATCGCGGCGTCGAGCGGCGCGAAGCCGCGTGCCTGGCGGTGCTCCCGGGCGACCTGCAGGGTCAGCTGCGAGAGCTCCGAGGCGACCGGGTAGTCGGGGCCGTGGTTGAGCGCGAGGAGCCGCAGCTCGCGCCGCAGCTCCTCGTACCAGATCCGGTAGCGGACGAAGGCCCTCACCGGCAGGCCCAGCAGCCGCACCGTCACCAGCCCCTCCGGCTCCCCGGCGGCGGCGACGAGCGCGTCCAGGCGCCGGCTCAGGTCGAAGATCTCGCCGTTGGTCGCGCCCCGGGCCACGTTCGGGTCGACCGCGGGCTCGAACCACACCACCTTCCCGCCGACCGAGACCTCGGCGCCCCAGGTGCTGGAGTACATCGCGACGATGCCCAGGCCTCTGCCCACGGTCGCCATCAGCTGCGCGTCGTCGGTGAGGTCGCGCACCGAGGGCGGCATCGTGGAGCGGTCGTGGACCTCGACCCGCGGGTGCGCCGACGTGCCTCCGAGGCGTACGACGATCGGCGGGTCGCCGTGCAGGATCGCGTTCGTGACCAGCTCGGAGACGCCCAGCTCCGCGGAGTCGGCGAGGTCCTCGCGGCCGATCGTGGCCAGCTCGTCGACGACCCAAGCGCGCGCCTGGCCCACCGAACGTGGCTCGGGGTGCAGCTGGAGCGTGGTGCTCATCGGCGGGCCGGGCGTTCCCCGGAGGACGGCCGTGCGGGCATCGCGCACGCCGGCGCGTCCGGAGGCACGACGCCCCTCGGCCGCGTCCCGTGCGGAGGGGGGAGCTGCGGCTGCATCGTGGCTTTTCTGCCCCGAGAGCGGGTGTTGAAACCCCTGCCGTCGTGGTGCGCTCCCCGAGACATCTGCGGCTACCGGTCCAGGTGCCGGGCCCAGGCGAAGCAGAACAGCCCGTAGCACGCCAGCCCGACGGCGACCACCGCCAGCAGCACGGCGCCGAACGGCTGTTGCAGCAAGGTGTGCAGGGCCCGGTCGAGCCCACCGGACCGCTGCGGGTCGTGGGTGAGCGCGGCGGTGACGAACAGCGCGCCGACCACGCCGAGCGAGACGCCCTTGCCCAGGTAGCCGGCCTTGCCGAAGCGGACGTAGGCGCGCCCGGTCCCGCCGCTCTGGCCCTCGGCGTCCAGCTTGGAGCGGAACTTCTCGGTCCAGCCGCGGTAGGCCAGGGAGCCGGCGACGGCGAGCACCCCGAGGCCGACGACCGCGACCAGCACCGGGCCGCCGGGGGCGCCCATCAGCCGGGAGGTCCAGCCCTGCGTCCCGCCACCCCCCGAGGAGGAGCCCTGCGCCGTCGAGAACGCGGAGTACCCGAGGACCGCATAGACGACCGCCTTGCCGCCCGACGTCACCCGCTTGAGGACCCGCTTGCCGCCGTCCTCGTCCCGGTGGCCCTGCGCGGCCTCGACCGCCTGCCAGACGACCAGGGCGAGGAAGCCGAACGCGACCACGAACAGCGAGACCCGGCCGAGCGTGCTCTGCGCCAGCTGGTGGAAGGCGCCCTGGCTCGAGGCCGAGCCGCCTCCGTTGCCGAAGGCCAGGCGCAGGCCCAACCAGGCGATCAGCAGGTGCACCACCCCGTACGAGACGAGCCCGACGCGCACCGCCGCGTCCAGCCACTCGCTGCTGTCCGCGCGGCGGCCGACCTGCCGCGCCCTCGATGTGACGTCCATCCGACCCCTCGGCTCGCCTGGTGGGTGCCGCACGGAAGACCGAGCTCTCTTTGTGCCTGGAGGTCTCGTACCCGCGTGCGGCCGTGCGTAACCCCGCCCGACCCACCTTGGGAGAACGTCGGGCGCCTCGGGTAGAACTGCTCCGGTGACCCACGAGCCCCTGGTCCTCGGACCCCTCGTCCGGTACGTCGACGACACCTCGGCCTCCGTCTGGGTGGAGACCCGCGACCACGCCGAGGTGACCGTGCGCGCCGGGGGCCGGGAGTGGCGCGCCCGGACGTTCGCGGTCCACGGCCACCACTACGCGCTCGTGGTCGCCGACGGGCTCGAGCCCGGCTCCGTCACGCCGTACGGCGTGGAGGTCGACGGCGCGCGGGTCTGGCCGCCGGCCGAGGGGGAGGGCGCCGAGCTGCCGGCGAGCGTGCTGGCGACGCTGAGGCCGGGTAAGCGGCTGCGGATGGCGTTCGGGTCCTGCCGCACGAGCGTCGGGCACGACCGCGAGGGCAACCGGTCCCACGGCGTCGACGCGCTGCGGGCGCTGGCGCTGCGGATGGCCACCGACGTCGCCGACCCAGGGATGCGCTGGCCGGATCTGGTGCTGTTCCTCGGCGACCAGGTCTACGCCGACGAGACCACGCCGCGCATGCAGCAGTTCATCGCCTCCCGGCGCGACATCACGCAGCCGCCGGGCAGGGAGCTCAAGGACTTCGACGAGTACGCCCACCTCTACGAGCTCGCCTGGACCGATCCGCTGAACCGGTGGCTGCTCTCCACGCTGCCGAGCTCGATGATCTTCGACGACCACGACGTGCGCGACGACTGGAACACCTCCTACGAGTGGCGGCAGGACATGGCCGCGACGAGCTGGTGGCAGGAGCGGATCGTGTCCGGGCTCGCGTCGTACTGGGTGTACCAGCACCTCGGCAACCTCTCGCCGGACGAGCGCGACCGGGAGCCGCTGTGGCAGCGGGTCGTCAGCCACGAGGGCCCCGGCGAGGTGGACCTCACCGAGGACCTGGACGCGCTGGCCGCCCGGGTGGATGCCTCTCCGGGCTCCTACTCGTGGAGCTACGCGCGCGACTTCGGCGACGTCCGGCTGGTCGTGGTGGACTCGAGGGCCGCCCGGGTGCTGACCCCGACGCGGCGGCACCTGCTCGACGACACGGAGACGGCGTGGCTCGACGAGCAGATGCGCGGCGACGTCCGGCACCTGCTCATCGGCACGTCGCTGCCCTTCCTCCTGCCTCCGGGGCTGCACCACCTGGAGGCGTGGAACGAGGCGGTGGCCAACGGCGCGTGGGGCCGGCGGGCGGCGGCCTGGGGCGAGCGGCTGCGCCGCGCCGTGGACCTCGAGCACTGGGCGGCCTTCGGCGAGGCGTTCCAGCACGTGGCCGGGCTCGCCGTCGAGGTCGCCGACGGCAGGAGGGGCCGCCCGCCGGAGACGGTGACGTTCCTGTCGGGGGACGTGCACCACTCCTACGTCGCGGAGGCCCGGCGGGACCACTGGGCCGACGGCAGCCGCATCGTGCAGGCCGTCTGCTCACCGATCCGCAACCCGCTGGCGGTCCGGATGCGGTTCGCCACCGCGGCGCTGGCCTACGCGGTCGCCGGGCCGCTGGGCAAGCTCGTCGCCCGGACGGCCAAGGTGGCCAGCCCGCCCTTCCGGTGGCGCAACCTGGCAGGGCCGTGGTTCGACAACAGCATCGCGGTCGTCGAGGACCGCCCCGACGGGCTCGCCCTGCGCTGGTACAAGGGCGTCGTGGTCGCCGACGACCACCTCCACCCGCGCCTGGACACGATCGCCGAGGTGCTGGTCGAGCCGCGCTGACGCGCCGGTTGAGGTGCCCGAGCCCGATCGCTGGTCGAGGTGCCCGAGCCCGATCGCTGGTCGAGGTGCCCGAGCCCGATCGCTGGTTGAGGTGCCCGAGCCCCCAGGGCGAGGGCCTCGAAACCACCGCACCCGCGCGCAGACCCGACCGCGGTTTCGAGGCCTCGGCTAGCGCCTCGGCTCCTCAACCAGCGGGGGGCGTCGGCCAGCGGGGGGTCTCGACCAGCGTGGGCTCGGCTCCTCAACCAGCGGGGGACAGCGTGATGCCGAGCGCGACGTTCTCGACGACCTCCATCAGCGCGGGATGGATCCAGTACTGCCCCCGGGCCAGCTCGTGGGCAGTCTGCCCGAACGACATCGCCTGCACGACGGGCTGCAGCAGGTTCGAGGCCTGCGGGCCCATGATGTGCGCCCCGAGGATCCGTCCGTCGTGGGGGTCGGCGAGCATCTTCGCGACGCTGGTGAGATCCTCCATCGCCCACCCGTAGGCCACGTCGCGGTAGAGCTCCTCGGCCACCACGTGCGGGACGCCCCGCTCGACGGCCTCCCGCTCGGACAGGCCGACGCTGGCGATCTGGGGGTCGGAGAACACCGCGCTGGGGATGACGTCGCGACGGGTGCGGACCATGGCCCCCGGGTCGTCGAGGTGCAGCAGGTTGTGCTGGAGGACCCGCGCCTCGTGGTTCGCGACGTGCTTGAGCTGGCGGTGGTTGGCCACGTCGCCCAGCGCCCAGATCCCCTCCACGTTGGTGTGCTGGTGGTCGTCGACCACGACCACGTCCTCCGCGTCGACCGCCACGCCGGTCCTGTCCAGGTCGAGCCCGTCGGCGTTGGACCGGCGTCCCACGGCGACCAGCAGCACGTCGGCCTCGACGGTGCTGCCGTCGCTGAGGTGCGCGCGCACGCCCCCGTCGTACCTCTCGAGCTTGGTGGCCTGCGCCTCCAGCCGGACGTCCCACCGCTGGCGGGCGAGGTCGGTGAAGCGGCGGGAGATGTCGTCGTCGAGGCCGCGCAGCAGCCGCGACGAGCGGTTCACCACGCTCACCCGGGTGCCGAACGAGGAGAAGACGTGCGCGAGCTCGGCCGCGACGTACCCACCGCCCAGCACGAGCAGCCGCTCGGGCAGGTCGTCGAGGCGCATCACGGTGTCGCTGGTGTGGAAGGGCACGCCGTCGAGGCCCTCGATGTCGGGGACCACGGGTCGCGACCCCGCGGCGATCACCACCTGGTCGGCGGTGATGGTCTCCCCGGTCCCGGTGTCCAGGGTGCGTACGTCGACGAAGCGGGCGTGCCCCTCGAACAGCGTCACGTTGCGGTTCGCCAGGCGCCATTCCCGGCCGCGGGCGGAGATCGGGTCGATGCGCCCGAAGATGCGGTCGCGAATGTCCCGCCAGCGGACGCCGCCGAACGAGGTGTCCACGCCGAGCCGGGGCCCGTGCCTGGCGCCCTGGGCCAGGTCGGCCGGGTAGACGAACATCTTGGTCGGGATGCACCCGACGTTGAGGCAGGTCCCGCCGAACGTGCCCTGCTCGAGCACCGCGACCCGACGGTCGGCGAACCGCTCGTCGATGATGGAGTTGCCCGAGCCGGTGCCGATCACCGCCAGGTCGAAGTGACTGCTCACCCCTGCCATGTTCCCGGCCCGGGAGCGGGCAACCGTGCGCGGGTGGGCCGGGTGTGTCCGCGGACGCCGGACGGGTAGGTGATGACAGGCTGTGAGCGAGATCACGGCTGGACGGGCCCTCACGGCGAAGGCGCGGGGCCTCGGATGCGTTGTGCACGGTGAGGGTCGAAGATGGGCGTCGAAGGCGGCGTCGAAGATGGGCCGGAAGTGGGTAGGAAGAACCCGAGAAGCCCTGTCAGTCAGGGGAGAGGTCAGATGTCAGAGCCCAGGAACATCCAGGACGGACACAGCGTCGCGCGCGAGCGTCCCGGCACCCGTCACGGGGGCGGTCAGGGGAGTCGCCACCGGGTCGTGGTCATCGGGTCCGGGTTCGGTGGCCTGTTCGCCACCAAGGAGCTGCGCCGCGCCGACGTCGACATCACGATGGTCGGCAAGACGTCGCACCACCTGTTCCAGCCCCTGCTCTACCAGGTCGCGACCGGGATCCTCTCGGAGGGCGAGATCGCGCCGCCCACCCGGGAGGTGCTCTCCAGCCAGCGCAACGCGCGGGTCATCCTCGGCGAGGTCACCGACATCGACCTCGCCGCGAGGACCGTCACCTCCCAGGTGCTGAACCGGGTCACCGTGACGCCGTACGACTCGCTGATCGTGGCCGCCGGTGCGGGCCAGTCCTACTTCGGCAACGACCAGTTCGCCGAGTTCGCGCCCGGCATGAAGAGCATCGACGACGCGCTGGAGCTGCGCGGCCGGATCTTCGGGGCCTTCGAGCTCGCCGAGATCTCCGACGACGAGGAGGAGATCGACCGGCTGCTGACGTTCGTGGTCGTCGGCGCGGGCCCGACGGGCGTGGAGATGGCGGGCCAGATCGCCGAGCTCGCGCACCGCACCCTCCAGCACGACTTCCGGCGCATCAACACCCGGCAGGCCCGGGTCATCCTGCTCGACGCCGCCCCGCAGGTGCTGCCGCCGTTCGGGGAGAAGCTGGGCGCGAAGACGAAGGTCGCCCTGGAGAAGCTCGGGGTCTCGGTGCAGCTCGGTGCCATGGTCGTCGACGTCGACGAGTGGGGCATCGAGGTGCAGGACAAGGACGGCACCCGCCGGCGCATCGAGGCGACCACCAAGGTGTGGGCGGCGGGCGTGCAGGCCAACCCGCTCGGGCGGCTGCTGGGGGACCAGACCGGAGCCGCCGTCGACCGCGCGGGACGGGTCAGCGTCAACCCCGACCTCACCCTGCCCGGCCACCCCGAGGTGTTCGTCGTCGGCGACATGATCAGCCTCGACCACCTGCCGGGGGTCGCGCAGGTCGCGATCCAGGGTGGCAAGTACGCCGCCAAGGAGATCGAGCGCCGCCTCTCCGACAAGCCCGCGCAGGGGCCGTTCAAGTACTTCGACAAGGGCAGCATGGCGACGATCTCCCGGTTCCGGGCGGTGGCGCTGATCGGGAGGTTCCGGCTGACCGGGTTCGTGGCCTGGCTGCTGTGGCTGGTCGTGCACCTGCTGTACATGACCGGGTTCAAGAACCGCGTCGGCGCCCTCGGCCACTGGGCGGTGAGCTTCCTGGGCCGCGGGCGCTCCCAGCGCACCACGACCATGCAGCAGATCTTCGCCCGGGCCGCGCTGCAGCGGCTCAAGCGGGGAGCGGCCGACCTGGTCAGCAGCCCCGGCGACTACGAGGCCACCCGCGAGCTGATCGCCGCCACCCGGCGCGCCGAGCTGGAGGCGCAGGCCGCCGAGGAGGCCCGGCTCACCGACTCCGGCGAGCGCGGCACGCACCACGAGGAGGCCGGCGCCGCCGCCCGCTGACCCCGCCCACCCGGCGCCGTCAACGCGTCCGGCGCGCCGTCGCGCCTGGACTGAGTGAGCGAGGCGGCGGAGGAGCGGAGCGGGGGAGCCGCCGAGCGAGCGAGGGAAGGTGCGAGCCTTCAGCGCGCCGGACACGCGCGAGCGGAGCGAGCGCAGACAGCGCAGCGCGCCGGACACGCGCGAGCGGAGCGAGCGCAGACAGCTCAGTCCTCGTCGATGACGTGCACGGCGGCCTCCTCGGCGCTCGCACCGGCGCCGTCGATGCCGACGTCCTCGCCCACCATGTCCGGCTCGTCGTCCGGGCCGATGCCGCCGTTCTCGTCCACGAGGCGGCCGGCGCGCTCACGGCCCACCTCGCCGCCGACGTCCTCGGTCTCGGTCCGCGCCTCGTCGTACGGGTCCGGCTCGGGCTCCTCCTGGGCGAGGCGCTGGTCGAGGGTCTCGCCGAGCTCCTCCTCGAGCTGGGTGTTCCCGTAGCCCTCGCCCGCGGACCACTTCTCCGGCGGTGAGTAGCCCTCGTCGAGCGGCTCGGCGAGGCCGCGGTCGTCGACCAGGCTGTCGCCGAAGCTCTGCGGCTGGTCCTCGTCGTCGACGCTGTAGGTGTTGTAGGACTCGTTCGGCTCGCCGCTGTCGCCGGTGTCGGGGCTGCTGTTCCCGGTGATGTCGTCGGTCATGGGCGTGGCGTACCCGGCCGACGGCAAAACCAACCGGGCCACGCTTGCACACCACTAGATACCGGGTATATACATACCCCGTATCCACGAAGGAGGCGGGCACATGTCCGTGCGGCAGGCGATGCTGGCTTTGCTGGAGCAGGGGCCGATGTACGGCTACCAGCTGCGCGCGGAGTTCGAGGACCGGACCGGCTCGACCTGGCCGCTCAACGTCGGGCAGGTCTACACGACGCTGTCCCGGCTCGAGCGCGACGGCCTGGTCGAGGCGGCCGGCACCGACGAGGAGGGTCACGCGCTCTACCGCCTCACCGAGCAGGGGCGCACCGAGCTCTCGGCGTGGTTCTCCACCCCGGTACGACGCACGCAGCCGCCCCGCGACGAGCTCGCGATCAAGCTGGCGCTGGCGGTCACGATCACCGGGGTCGACGTACCCGCCGTCATCCAGGCACAGCGCAGCGCCACGCTCCGGGCGCTGCAGGACTACACCCGGCTCAAGCAGGGGTCGCGGGAGGAGGGACCGCCCGCGCTGGCGTGGAGCCTGGTCCTCGACTCGCTGGTGTTCGCCGCCGAGGCCGAGATCCGCTGGCTGGACCACTGCGAGGCCCGCCTGGCCCGCTCCGCCCGTGAGCACGCCGCGTCGGGCGCCGCAACGGGTCAGGGCCCGGCAGCGGGCCGCCACGCCCGGCCGGTGACGGGAGGCGAGCGGCGATGACCGCCGTGCTGGACATCCGCGACCTCACCCGCGTGCACGGCGCCGGGGCGGCCAGGGTGGTGGCGCTGCGCGGTGTCAGCCTGACCGTCGCCGCCGGTGAGCTGGTCGCCGTGATGGGGCCCTCGGGGTCGGGCAAGTCCACGCTGCTGACCATCGCCGGCGGCCTCGACTCGCCGACCTCCGGCACGGTGAGCGTCGAGGGCACCGACCTCGGCTCCCTGTCCCGCTCGGCGCTGTCCGCACTGCGCCGCCGGTCGGTGGGCTACGTCTTCCAGGACTTCAACCTGGTCCCGGCGCTGACCGCGGCCGAGAACGTCGCGCTGCCGCGTGAGCTCGACGGTGAGCGGCCCTCGCGGGCCAGGGCGGCCGCGGTCGCCGCCCTGGAGGAGGTCGGCATCGCGGACCTGGCCGACCGGTTCCCCGACGACATGTCCGGCGGGCAGCAGCAGCGGGTCGCGATCGCGCGCGCCGTCGTCGGGCAGCGCCGGCTGGTGCTCGCCGACGAGCCGACCGGTGCGCTCGACACCGAGACCGGGGAGCAGGTGCTGGCCCTGCTGCGCGGCCGCTGCGACGCCGGGACGGGCGGGGTGCTGGTGACCCACGAGGCCCGGCACGCCGCGTGGGCGGACCGCGTGGTGTTCCTTCGCGACGGCGTGGTGGTCGACGAGACGCGCAGCGACGCCGCCGAGGTCCTGCTCGACGCCCGGAAGAGGTGAGGGCCATGGTCGCCGGACTGTCCGGATGGCGCCCGGCACTGCGGATCGCGCGGCGTGAGGCGCTGCGCGCCAGGGGCCGCAGCCTGCTGGTCCTGCTCATGGTCGCGCTCCCGGTCATGGGCGTGGTCGCGCTCGACACCCTCTACCGGACCGCCGACGTGTCGACCGCCGAGGGCGTGGACCGACAGCTCGGGTCCGCCGACGCCCTGGTCGAGTTCGAGGGCTTCCAGGGTCCCGTCCAGCAGTCGCCGACAGCCCAGACGTTCGGCGCGTCGGGACACGGCAAGGCGCCCCTGGCGAGTGCAGGAGCGGTCCGCGCGGCGCTCGGCCCCCGCGCGCGGGTGCTGCGGCGCCGCGACGGGGACGTGCAGGTGCGCACCGCGGCCGGCGTCGCCGTCCCCGCGGCCGTCGAGGTCGACCTCAGCGACCCGATGACCCGCGGCCTGTTCCGGCTGACCTCGGGCCGGGTGCCCAGGACCGCCGACGAGGTCGTGGTCTCGGGCCGGCTGGCCGCCCGAGGGTTCCCGGTGGGCTCCCGGCTTCCCGTCCGAGGCGTCGGCGCCCGCACCGTCGTGGGCACGGTCGAGTCCGCCGACATCCGCGACGCTCTGCTGGTCGTGGGTCCTCCGGGCGCGTTGGGGCTCGCGAGCAGCCCGCGCGACGGCACGTTCCTGGTGGACCGGCCCGGCGGGGTGTCCTGGCGCGACGTCCGGGCGATGAACCGCGGCGGGATGCTCGTGCTCTCTCGGGAGGTCGTGGCCGACCCGCCGCCGGACCCGCTGGCCGGTTCCGGCGGCGGCTCGCCGGCCACCCTCGCGGTGCTGGCCCTGGTCGCGGCGATGGCGCTGATCGAGGTGGTGCTGCTGGCCGGTCCGGCGTTCGCCGTGGGTGCGCGGCGTCAGCAGCGCTCCCTGGCGCTGCTGACCGCCACCGGCGCGCGTGCGCGCGACGTCCGCCGGACCGTCCTGGCCAGCGGGGTCGTCCTCGGTGCGGCCGGGGCGGCGTCCGGTGCGGTCCTCGGCGTGGGCCTGGCCTTCGCCGTGGAGCCGCTGGTGCAGCGCCTCTCCGACACCTGGTTCGGACCCTTCGACGTCTCCGCGCGAGACGTCGCCGGGATCGCCGTGCTCGGCCTGCTCAGCGCGCTGCTGGCCGCACTCGCCCCCGCGTGGCTGGCGAGCCGGGCCGACGTGGTCGCGGTGCTCGCCGGCCGCCGCGGCGAGGGCCGGCCCGGGCGTCGCTCGCCGGTGCTCGGCGTGCTGCTGCTCGCCGCCGGTGTGGCCGGAGCGGTGTGGGGCGCCCGCTCGCCCGGCGGGGAGACCCGGATCGCCGCCGCCGCGGTCGCCACCGTGCTCGGCATGGTCCTGCTGGTGCCGCTCGTGGTCGCCGGGGTCGGGAGGGTGGCCGCCCGGCTGCCGCTGAGCGCCAGGTACGCCGTGCGCGACGTCGCCCGGCACCGCAGCCGCACCGCCCCGGCGGTGGCCGCGGTCGCCGCCTCCGTCGCGGGCGTGGTCGCCCTCGGCATCGGCGCCAGCAGCGACGCGGCGCAGAACCGCGCGACGTACACGCCGATGGCCCCCGTGGGATCGGTGGTCATCTCGACCTCGGACGGCTCCACGGCGACCTGGACCGGCCTCGAGCGTGCCGTCCACCGGACCCTGCCGACCGAAACGGTCACGCTGGTGAGCGGTGTCCGCCCGGAGACCGCCGGCGGGGACGGCCTGGGCTTCGACTTCTCCGGCGCGGGCGCCGGCTCCGGGGGCTGGACGAGTGCCTACCGGGCCAGCGTGCTGGTCGCCGGCGGCCATGCGGGAGGTCTCGGCCTGCGGCTCGACCCGGCGCAGGCCCGGCGCGCGGACGCGGTCCTGGCCCGCGGCGGCGCCGTGGTCCTCGGCCAGGCTCCCGCCGGACGGCGCCGCACCACCCTGCACCTCTCGGTGTACGACGAGAGCACCGGTGACGTCACCTCGCGGGCCGCGGCGACGCTGCCCGCCGTGTTCCTCACCGTGGCCGGCACGGTCCAGCCGGTCCAGGCCGTGCTCTCGCCGGCAGCCGCCGCGCGCCTGCACCTGCGGGTGCGGCCGGCGGGCCTCCTGGTCACCGGCGCCCCGGTCGACCAGCAGACGGAGGAGACGCTCCGCGAGGCGGCGGCGGCCGTCGCCCCGGACTCCTCCGTCTACGTCGAGCGCGGCTTCTCGGACCAGGCGACCGCGGTGGTGCTGCTGATCCTCGGCCTGGCCGGTGGCGTGCTGATGGTCGGCGGGACGCTGACCGCCACCTTCCTCGCACTCTCCGACGCCCGCCCGGACCTGGCGACGCTCGCCGCCGTGGGCGCCCCGCCACTGGTCCGGCGCCGGGTGGGCGCCGCCTACGCGGGGTTCATCGGGCTCGTCGGGGCCGCCCTCGGCGTGCTCGTCGGGCTCGTCCCCGGGATCGCCGTCACCTTCCCGCTGACCTCGACGTCCTGGGAGTCCCCGGCGACCCGCGCCGCGGACGGCTCGGCGCTGCCCAGCCACTTCGTCGACGTACCGTGGCTGCTGGTGGTCGCCGTCGTGGTACTGCTGCCGCTGCTCACCGCGGCCGTCGTCGGGCTCGCGTCGCGCTCGCGGCTGCCGATGGTGGCGCGGCTGTCGTGACGGGCCGGCTGGGGGCGCTGCCCGTTTCCCTGGGCCCCCAGCGAAACTGGCACACCCCCTGTGTTGCAACGGCGGGGGCGTGACCGTTTCGCTGGGGCCCCAGGGAATCTGCGGCCCCCCAAGGCCAGCCCCAGCCTCAGGCGGCCTCGGGGTCGGGCTGGTGGATGCCGAACGTGTTGCCCTCGGGGTCGAGGTAGTAGCCCTGCCAGGCCATGCCGGGCAGGGCCGCCTTCGGGAGCGCCACCTGCCCGCCGGCGTCGAGGATCCGGCGCTCGGTCTCGTCGTAGTCGTCGACCTGCAGGGTGCAGACGAAGGCGTTCGTGCCCTGCTGCGGCGCGGGCGCCGACGTCGGGCGCGGCATCAGCCCGCCGTTGATGCCCAGCTGGTCCTCCGGCCCCGTCACGACGCCCCAGTACGTCGAGCCCGTGACCGAGCTCCAGTCGTCGAAGGACCAGCCGAACGCGGCCGTGTAGAAGGCCTTGGCCCGCTCCACGTCGTCGGCCTGGATCTCGAAGTGCACCACGCGTGCCATGCGGGCCTCCTTCTCATTCGTGCCCACGGCCATCCTGCCGACCGCGGAGGCCCGTGTCTCCCCCTCGGCGCGAACTCGTGGGCAGCTCGCCCAGGTCGAGCTCGCCGACGACCGAGTCGACGACCGCCACCAGGTCGCCGCCGGTGCGCTCGGCCACCTCGCGCTGGCGCTGGTAGGCGGCACCGGCACGCGGGATCGTCTCGACCGAGCGGAGCTCCTCGACGCAGCCCAGCCGGTCGGCGACCGGCTCGAGCCGGGTCAGCAGGTCCGCGAGGTCGTCGGTGACCAGCCGCTCGTGGCCGGCGGCGTCGAGGATCACCACGGCATCGAGGCCGTAGCGGGCGGCCCGCCACTTGTTCTCCTGCACGTGCCACGGCGGCATCGTCGGCAGCCGCTCGCCCGCGGACAGCCGGTCGGCGAGGTCCACGACGAGGCAGTGCGTCAGTGCCGTGACCGCGGCCAGCTCCCGCAGGTTCGACATGCCGTCGCAGATCCGCACCTCGACGGTGCCCAGCGCGGGGGAGGGGCGCACGTCCCAGCGGATGTCGGAGAGGTACTCGATCACCCCGGTGTGCAGGTTGGCCTCGACGAACTCCTCGTACTGGGCCCACGTCTCGAACTGGAACGGCAGCCCCGCGGTCGGCAGCTGCTGGAACATCATCGCCCGGTTGCTGGCGTAGCCGGTGTCGGTCCCGGCCCACATCGGCGACGAGGCGGAGAGTGCCTGCAGGTGCGGGAAGTGGTTCAGCAGCGAGGAGACGATCGGCACGACCTGGTCGCGGTGCGCCACGCCGACGTGCACGTGCACGCCCCAGATCAGCATCTGGCGCCCCCACCACTGGGTGCGCTCGATCAGCTCCTCGTAGCGGTGGCCGGGCGTCAGCTGCTGGGTCGACCACTGCGCGAAGGGGTGGGTCCCCGCCGAGTAGAGGTCGACCCCCAGGCGGTCCGCCACCGGCCGGACCAGCCGCAGCGTGCCGCTCAGGTCCGCCATCGCCTCCGCGGTGGTCTCGCACACGCCGGTGACCACCTCGACGGTGTTGCGCAGCAGCTCCTGGTGCAGCTTCGGCTGGTCACCGAGGCGCGCGTGCACCTCGTCGAAGACGCGGCTGGCGGTGTTGGACAGGTCGCGCGTGGCCCGGTCGACCAGCGCGAACTCCCACTCGACGCCGAGCGTCGGACGCTCCGAGGCGGCGTACTCGATGCCCACGACTCATCGAAACAC
>JAICKK010000176.1 GCA_025927955.1 Nocardioidaceae bacterium | reverse complement strand
GTGCTCGGCCATCATCACCCGGTCCTGCCACGTTGCGGTGTAGAGCACCAGCGCGCGCAGCGCCTCCGCGAACGCCTTCTGGGTCATCAGCGAGCGGCGTACGTCGGGGTGGTGGGTGATCGTGACCCGCGGGGCCGTCTTGTCCGCGACGCGGGTCAGGTCGGGGCCCTGCACGCGGGACCTGGCGTACTCCAGGGCGTTGAGGTAGCCGGTCGACAGCGTCGCGATCGCCTTGGTGCCCACCATCATCCGGGCGTTCTCGATGACCTGGAACATCTGCGCGATCCCGTCGTGCACCTCGCCCAGCAGCCAGCCGACCGCGGGCTCGCCCCCGCCGACCGCCGGGTCCCCGAAGGTCAGCTCGCAGGTGTTGGAGACCTTGATCCCCATCTTGTGCTCGACGTTGGTGACGTAGACGCCGTTGCGCTCGCCGAGCTCGCCGGTCTCGAGGTCGAAGTGGCGCTTGGGTACGACGAACAGGCTCAGGCCCTTGGTGCCCGGACCGCCGACGCCCTCCGGAAGGTCGGGGCCGTGCGGGCGTGCGAGCACCAGGTGGATGACGTTGTCGGACAGGCCGCCCTCGGCCGAGGTGATGAAGCGCTTGACTCCGCTGATGGTCCAGGTGCCGTCCGCGTTCGGGGTCGCCCTGGTGCGCCCGGCGCCGACGTCGGAGCCCGCATCCGGCTCGGTGAGCACCATCGTGGTGTTCCAGCGTCGGTCCACGATGAGCCGGGCGATCTGCTGGTCGCGCTCGTTGCCGTTGCGGAACATCACGCCGGCGAACATCGGCCCCGCGCCGTACATCCACAGGGCGGGGTTCGCGCCCAGGACCAGCTCGCCCATCGCCCAGTTGATGCTGGAGGGGGCCGGGGTGCCGCCGAGCTCCCTGGGCGTGCCCAGCCGCCAGTACTCCCCGTCCATCCAGGTGGCGTAGCTCCTCGCGAACGCCTCGGGGACCGGGGCGGTGCCGGTGGCGGGGTCGAAGACGGGCGGGGTGCGGTCGCCCGCCTCGAACGACGCCGCCAGGTCCTCGCGGGCCATCCGGTCGACCTCGTGCAGGATGGTCCTGGCGGTCTCCGCGTCGACGTCCGCGAACGGACCCCGGCCCAGGACCTCGTCACGACCGAGGACCTCGAAGAGGTTGAACTCGATGTCGCGCAGGTTGCTCTTGTAGTGGCTCATCGTCCCACCTTCGTCGGCAGCGCGACCGGACGTACCGGTCGGTAACATCAGTATGCTACCGGTCGGTAGGTTTCTCAAGCGATCCGCGCGACTCCGTACGGCGACGGGCTCAGGGACGTGGCAGCACGGTGAGCACCCGCTCGACGTGGTCGCGGAACTCGCGCATGAAGTCGCGCAGGAACGAGACCGTCGAGTCGTCGGCGACCTCCCCGTCATCGGCGAACACGTCGTGGGAGAAGTGGATGTAGGCCTCCGGTGAGGTCATCTGCCGGGCGTTGCAGAAGCTCAGCACCGCCCGCAGGCTCTGCTGGCCGACCGCGGTGCCGATCGAGCCGGGTGAGGCGCCGATCACGGCGGCCGGGATGTGGTGGAAGGAGTTGTGTCCCCAGGGTCTCGACGCCCAGTCGATGGCGTTCTTCAGCGCGCCCGGGATGGAGCGGTTGTACTCCGGGGTCACGAACAAGATCGCGTCCGCGGCCGCGATCGCCTCCTTCAGGGCCGCGGCCTCGGGCGGGTAGTCGGCGTCGAAGTCCGGGCTGTAGAGCGGCAGGTTCCCGATCGGGATCTCGCTGAACTCGAGGTCCTGCGGTGCCAGCCGGATGAGCGCCCGGGAGAGCACCCGGTTGATCGAGGTGGACGAGAGGCTTCCGACGAAGTACCCGATCTGGTACGCAGCCATGACGACTCCTTCGAGGACGGGAGCGGCGCTCCTCCCGGCAAGCCTAGGGCAGCGCGAGCAAGCGGCCCTTCCGGCGGTCGGGACCGTGGGTCGGCGACCTTCGTCCGGTGCCGCCGACGCAGGGGCATGGCCCGGGGCAGCCGGGGAACCCCGGCTCCGGCACGGTCTCGGGCTCGAGCAGAGGACCGTCGGCCGGCCCCTCCGCCTCGGCTGCCCTCCGGCTGCCGGGGCGGACCCCCGTGCCGGCGGGGCCGTTGCCCAGGCCTGCTGGCGTTCGTGACGGAAGAGGAGCGGTGAGGGGATGACGGCCCCGAGGTTCGACGGCTCGACGGCGGGACCGCCGGTGGGCTACTTCACCTACCGGGTGGCCGAGGACCGCTGGACGTGGTCGGACGGGATCTACGAGCTGCACGGCTTCGGCCCGCAGGAGGTCCCGGCCACCACAGAGGTGATGCTCAGCCACAAGCACCCCGACGACCGGGCGCGCACGTACGAGGTGTTCGAGACCGTGGTGGCGTGTGGAGAGCCGTTCAGCTGCTACCACCGCATCATCGACGCCCAGGGGCGGGTGCGCTCGGTGCTGTCCGTGGGCCGCGGCATCCATGACGACCACGGCCGGGTCGAGAAGGTGGTCGGGTTCTTCATCGACCTCACCGAGGTCCGCCGCGTCGAGTCCGAGGCCGACGTGCAGGCCGCCCTGCTGCGCATCGCGGAGCACCGCGCGGTCATCGACCAGGCCAAGGGAATGGTGATGCTCGCGACCGGCGTCGACGCCGACGACGCGTTCGGCGTGCTGCGCGAGTACTCCCAGCGGCGCAACATCAAGGTGAGCGACCTCTCGCACCGCCTGGTGAAGGCGGTCGGGACCGAGCTCGGACCCGGGGACGAGAGCCGGGAGGCCGTCCTGGGCTTCATCAAGGGCCTGGCCTGACGTCGTCGTAGAGTCGGCGACGTGGAGACAAGACCCCCCGTCCCCCCGTTCACCCGGGACACCGCCGTCACGAAGGTCCGCGGAGCGGAGGACGGCTGGAACACCCGCGACCCGCAGCGGGTCGCGCTCGCCTACAGCGAGGACAGCCGGTGGCGCAACCGCTCGGAGTTCTTCGCGGGCAGGGCCGCCATCGTGGAGTTCCTGACTCGCAAGTGGGCCAGGGAGCTCGACTACCGGCTGATCAAGGAGATGTGGGCGTTCGACGCGGACCGCATCGCGGTCCGGTTCGCCTACGAGTGGCACGACGCCGAAGGTGCCTGGTTCCGCTCCTACGGCAACGAGAACTGGCTCTTCGACGAGCACGGTCTGATGGCGCGCCGCCACGCCAGCATCAACGACGTCCCGATCGCGGAGTCCGAGCGGAAGTTCCGCTGGGACCTCGACGGTCCGCGCCCGGCCGACCACCCGGGACTCAGCGACCTCGACCTCTGACCCGAGGGTGTCGCCCGGACGCTCAGGTCTCGACGACGTCGCCACCCTCGACCTTGACGGGGATCCTCGCCAAGGGGCGGGGAGCCGGCCCGCCGGTGTTCTTCCCGGTGGCCAGGTTGTACGTCGACCCGTGGCAGGGGCACTTGAGGATGTTCCTGGCCGGCGCCACGGTGCAGCCCATGTGCGTGCAGATCGCGGAGAACGCCACGACCTTGCCCGCGGACGGCTGCGAGACGATCACCGGCCCGCCGTCCGAGCCGGTCGCGGAGACGGCGCCGCCCACCGGGATGTCGGCGACCTTCGTGAGGGTCCTGCTGCCCGACGCGTCCCTGCCACCGCCGGAGCTCGCGGAAGCGGACGTGTCGGCCGGGCCGTCGTGGTTGCCGCAGGCCGTCAGCACGACGCCACCCAGCGCCGTACCGGTACCTGCGAGCAGGAGGGTGCGACGGGAGACCCCCTCGCCGGTCTGCGTTTCCCTCGGGTCCATCGGGTCCCCTCTCCAGTGGCTCCGGCGGTGTCGGTGGCCGGTGCTCGTGGTCGTGCATACGCGCGAGGTCACTTGCCGGTTCAACCGAGCTCGAGGATCGCCTGTCCTGCCGACCGCACCTCCACGGAGTCGATCTGCCCGCGGCGTGCCGACGTCGCGGCCGGCAGCGCCATGGTACGGCCGGGCACCCCCCGCCAGGTCGCAACCTGCTGGCTGCGTCCGTCCGTGGTGCGCACGACGAGCGTGTACGTCGCCCCCTCCTCCTGGTAGCGCGAGGGCGCGGCGGTGTAGCTGCAGACCAGGTCCAGCCTGGTGCCCCACAGCACCGGCTCGAAGGCGATGCGGCCGGTGACCGGGGCGCCCCCGACCGTGCGCATCGGGTGGTACACCGGCGTCGAGACGCTCGTCGCCGGGCGCGGGTCCGCCGTCGGTGTCCCGTCGCCGCCGAGCACACCGGTGACCGACAGCGAGGCGACCGCGACCGTGGCTGCGGCCGCGGCGACGAGCCCGCCGGTCGCCAGCGACCGCCGGCGACGGCTGCGCCGTACCTCGCGGACGAGCGCGGGCAGCAGCGTCTCCGGGACCGGGTCCTCCGGCGCGGGCGACTGGAGGACCTCGGCGTCCACACGGGCGAGCAGGCCGGGCAGCCCGGCCAGCTCCCGGACGGCCTGCGCGCAGCGGGGGCAGCTCTCGAGGTGCTGCTCGAACTCGCGGCGCTCGACCGGGGACAGGGCGCCCAGCACGTAGGAGCCGTCCTGGTGGGCGAACTCGCACCTCATGCCCCCACCCCCATCTCCTCGAGCGCCAGCCGCAGCGCCCGGAGCGCGTAGTGCGTGCGCGACTTGACCGTGCCCTCCGGGATGCCCAGGCGGCGGGCCGCCTCCGCCACCGGGGTGCCACGGTAGTAGCACTCCAGCAGCACCGCGCGGTGCTCCGGCGACAGTCTTGTGACGGCCTCCTCGACCACCCAGGACAGCAGGAGCTGGTCGGTGCGGTCGCTCGGGTCGGCGACCTCGGGGACCTCCGCGACCGCCAGCTCCCGGTGGGCACGGCGCGAGCGCCACTCGTCGATGACGATGTTGCGGGCCACCGTGAACAGCCACGACCGGACCGAGCCCTGGCTCTCGTCGAGCACCGAGAAGTGCCGCCAGGCGCGCAGCAGCGTCTCCTGGGCCACGTCCTCGGCGCGGGCGCGGTCGTTCCCGGTCAGCCGCACGCAGTAGCCCCACAGCGCCTGACCGTGCTCGTCGTGAAGCTGCTGCATCAAGGCAACCTGGTTGCTCGTCACCGCGCCCTCCTAGCCCTTCACACGAAGCAGCGGGCCCGGAGGTTCAGTGTGAGCCCCGGTCCTCGACGAGGAGGTCGAGCAGCGACGCCGCCTCCTCCGCACAGGCGCCGCAGCCACGCAGGTGGACCCGCATCTGAGGGAACGCCGTCGTGTCGGGGTCGACCAGGACCGCCTCGACGAAGGTGTCCATGAGCCGGAAGCAGTCCTCGCAGGACAGCCACGGCTCGGTGGACAGCGTCAGCAGCTGCGCGGCCTCATCGGTCAGCCTGCCCGGTCGCGTCATCGGGATCCTCCTCTCCGGCCGTCCGCGGCGAGGTACCCGTGCGCGACCAGGTGCGCGCGCAGCCGCCCGCGAGCCTCGTGCAACGCCTTGTACAGGGCCCCGCGCGTGGTCCCCAGGCGCTCGGCCAGCACGTCGATGGGGACCTGGTCGACCAGCAGCGCGACCGCGATCTTGCGCTGGTACGGCGTGAGGGCGACCGCCATGGCCCGCTCCACCGCCGAGGCGAGGTCGCTGGCCTCGGCCTCCTGCTCCGGCTCCGGCCGCGGATCGCACCACGTCTCCCAGTCCTCGAGGGTGACCTCGCGTTGCGCCCAGGACTGGCGGCGCACCTCGGTCGCCGCCTGGAGGATCGCGAACTTGTACGCCCAGGTGGTGAACCGGCTGCGACCCTCGAAGGTGTCGAGCTTGGCCAGCAGGACGGTGACGGCCTCGTCGGCGGCGCTGTTGGCCAGCTCGTCGTACAGCTCGGGACCGTGGCCCTCGAGCAGCTCGCGCATGCGCCACACCTGGTGGCGGGCCGCGCGCACCATCAGCAGGTGCAGGCGGCGCAGCGCGTCGTCCTGGCGGGCGCCGGGAACCAGCAGCGCGGTGGGCCAGTCGACGGGCTCCTCCAGGTCGGTCTCCCGGCTGGTCGGGATCATGCCGGCTCCTCGACCGGTGCGAGGATCCGGGCGGCCAGCTCGGGAGGGCAGCCCCTGTCGACCAGCTGGAGGAGGGCGTGGAGGTCGACGCTGGGGGTGCGGGCCAGGGTGGTGGCCAGCACCAGCGGGAACCCGGCCTCGATCAGCCGGCACCGGCGCCAGTCGGTCACCTCGGCTGGCGGCCCGTCCTCGCGACAGGGCCGCGCCCAGCGGCTCGGGGAGGGGTTCACGGGAGTGCTCACACCTGGTTGGCGTGTCCGGGTGCCGTCGGTCTTACCGCCGGGTTCTGGTGCGGGCACGCCCCCAGTGTCGTGCCTGGACGCCCGGCTCGCAGGGTGTCTGAGAGACTCGAGAGGTGCGTGTCTCCGCGAAGTCCGACTACGCGCTCCGGGCGCTCATCGAGCTGGCGAGCCGCGAGGACGGGTCGCCGGTCAGTGCCGAGGAGCTCGGCAAGCTGCAGGAGATCCCGCACGGCTTCCTCCAGGCGATCCTCGCGGACCTGCGCCGCGCCGACGTGGTGATGAGCCAGCGGGGACAGGCCGGTGGCTGGCGGATGGCGCGGGACCCCGCCGACGTCAGCGTCGCCGACGTGATCCGAGCCGTCGACGGGCCGCTGGTCAGCGTCTACGGCCTCCGTCCGGAGGCGGTGTCCTACAACGAGTCCGCGGACGTGCTCCAGCACGTCTGGATCGCGGCGCGCAGCAGCCTGCGGGACGTGTTCGAGCAGGTGAGCATCCGGGCGCTCGCCGACGGCAGGCTGCCGGCTGCGGTCACCTCCCGCACCAGGTCCGAGGACGCGTGGCACTCGCACTGACCGGCGTGTCCCGGCACCGACGCTACTCGTCGGTGCGACGCCACGCAGGTTCCGAGCCGTCGGTGTCCTCCGTCCACCGCCACGACTCGGGGTGGGGCGTCGTCGTGGTGAGGACGTCGCGGAGCCACCAGGCCTGGTCGGGGTTCCATCCCGCCAGGACGGTCGCCGAGGCGCCGTCGGCCAGGGGCAGCGCGCGGGTCGCGGTGGTGAGGTAGCCCGCCACGGACACGTGGACCGCGTCCCAGTCCTCGGCGACGGCGTCCCAGTCCGGGATCCGCCAGCGGCCGGCGAGACCGGTCGTCCGGTACCAGTCGTGGCGGCGCGCGAAGGTGACGTCGAGCGGGTACCGGTCGACCAGCCGGGTCCACGCCTCCGGCCGGTCGACCTCCCACACGCGAGGCTCGAAGGTCGCCTGCATCGACCAGACCGCGGCGCTGCCCTGACCGAAGCTGTCCTCCTCCCACGCCAGGGCGGCGGAGCCGAGCCGGGGAAGCGGCCGGGTGGTCGTCACCAGCTGTGCCATGGCGGGCGTCGACCACCAGAGTCCGCTGTACGACGCCTCGAGGTCGACCGGACGCTCGCGGGCGGCGCGGCGGTCGTCCGCGACCGTCTCCGCGCGCCAGCGTCGCAGCCGCTCTCGGGCGCCCAGCAGGACGGGAGGCGACGGCGGGTCGGCATCGTGACGGCAGGTGTACCGCAGTGTTGCCAGGTCCACCGGTGTGCTCCACCAGGCCGCAGCGGGCGCGACAACAACCGCGTCGGCGACGGGTCGCAGCGCAGCCACCACCTCGGGGTCCGCCGACACGACGTCCTCCGGGTGCGGTGGCTGCCAGTACATGGCGCCGCTGACGGACTCGTCGAGAGCCTCGAGGAACGAGAGCGGGTCACCCCACGCCCGTACCGGCAGGGCGTCCACCGCCTCGAGAGCGCGGATGAGAGCGTCATGGCGCGAGCCGTCAACGCTGTCTCGCGCCGAGGACAAGGCCGACACGATCCCCTCGTCGAGCCGCCTGGCCACTGCCATGCAGACGCCCCGGCCGCGCGGGCCGCTCAGCAGGTGGTCCGCCGTCAGCACCGCCATGGTCGGGACGCTACGCCGCAGCGTCGGACCGGCGAACGAGAGACCGACCGCTCGCGCCCCCTCACGTTCTGTGGTGGAAGCGGACCTTGCCGTTGGGCAGGTGTTCCATCCGGTAGCCGGTGGTGTGGGCCTTGTGGTGGTGGAAGGGGCACAGCAGGCGGCCGTTGGGCAGGTCGGTGGGGCCGCCGTGGGACCATTGGAGGTCGTGGTGGGCGTCGCACCAGGCCG
>JAICKK010000019.1 GCA_025927955.1 Nocardioidaceae bacterium | reverse complement strand
GAGGCGCTAGCCGAGGCCTCGAGACCATGGTCACCTTCCGCGCCCAAGGTGACTATGGTTTCGAGGCCCTCGCCCTGGGGGGCTCGGGCACCTCAACCAGCGGCGGGGGTCCGCGTCACGTTGGTCGAGGTGCCGAGGCGCTAGCCGAGGCCTCGAGACCATGGTCAGGTCTGCGCGCAGGTGACCATGGTTTCGAGGCCCTCGCCCTGGGGGCTCGGGCACCTCAACCAGCGGCGGGGGTCGGGCACCTCAGCCAGCGGCGGGTCGGGGTCCTCGACGAACGTCGAGGCCCTGGTACCTGTGAGCTCGCCACCTCAGCCGGACAGCGCGTCGCCCGCCCTCGCCGCCCTGTCGCCGGCCGTGAACTCGCGGTACGGTCCACGGGTGGGGGACGCCCACAGCTGGAGGGCGCTGGAGGGAGACGGGCATGCTGTTCCACATCACGCAGGTGCACTCGCCGGAGAGCTGCCCCTACGGCAGGGGTGGATCGCGGTCCCTGCACGACGCCTCGGTGAGCGAGGTCAAGGTGCTGGGCGTCTACGGCGCCTTCACCGAGCACGAGATCTACCTGGTCGTCGAGGCGGACAGCCTCGAGATGCTGGACAAGTTCCTGCTGCCGGGGATGAAGACCTGCACGGCGAAGATCACCCCGGTCAGCGAGCAGCCGCTGCCGCTGTGGGACGCCGGAGGCGGTGCCGGCGGCGGCCAGCGCGACGCGGTCCAGTGACGCGCTGAGGACGCATCAGGCCCCACCGAACAGGTCGGCGATGCGGTAGCCGCGGACCAGCTCTCGGGCGACCGAGACGGAGTCGACCAGCGGGTGCAGCGCGAACGCGGTGGTCGCCAGCCCCACATCCCGCGACCGGGCGGCGGCGATCGTCAGCTGCTCGACCGCCTTGACCTGGGACATGAGCCCGAGCTGGTGCGGGTCGGGCGGTGTCGTCGACAGCGCGCGCGCCCCCGCCGCGTCGACCAGGCAGGGCACCTCGACGACGGCGTCCCGGGGCAGGCCGGCGACGGTGGTCCCGTTGCGGACGTTGAGGATCATCGTGGTCGCGGTCCCGCGCATCACCGCGGCCATGAAGGCCAGCGCGACGCCCTCGTAGCCGCCGCCGGCAACGTCCGCCTCGTCCCGCGCCTCATCCTCGCTGCGCACCTCGGCCATGTAGGTGGCGTCCCGCTCGGCCCGCACCCGCTGCCACTCCTCGTAGGCCCGCGCCGGCCGGGCGGCGACCGCGTCGTAGAACGCGCGCTGCTGCTGCAGCAGGTAGTCGCCGCGGGTCGCCGGCTCCGCGCGGATGGAGGCCAGCGCGTCCCGGGCGTAGTAGTAGTAGTAGAGGTACTCGTTGGGCAGCGCCCCCAGCGCCTGCACCCAGTCGGGCCCGAACAGCCGTCCCTCCTCGATGCCGCGCAGCGCCGACGGGTCGGCGAGCAGCCGGGGCAGCACGTCCTCGCCGTCGTGCACCAGCCCGCGCAGCCAGCCGAGGTGGTTCAGCCCGACGTAGTCCGCCCGGGTCCGGGCCGGGTCCAGGCCCAGTGCGGTCGCCGCGCGCCGCGCCAGCGCGATCGGGGAGTCGCAGATCCCGACCACCCGGTCGCCGAGCACCGCCTGCATCGCCTCGGTCACCATGCCCGCGGGGTTGGTGAAGTTGATGACCCACGCCCGCGGTGCCACGCGTACGACGGTGTCGGCGATGCGCATCGCCTCGGGCACGGTGCGCAGGCCGTAGGCGAGACCTCCCGGGCCGGTCGTCTCCTGGCCCAGCACACCGAGGTCGAGGGCGACGTGCTCGTCGCGCGTGCGTCCCTCGAGCCCGCCGACCCGGATCGCGGAGAAGACGAAGTCGGTGCCGCCCAGCGCCTCCTCGAGGTCGGTGGTCGCCACCACCAGCGGAGCGTCGTGAGCCCCGGTCGCCTGCCGGGTCGCCTGCCGGGCCATCTGCTCGAGGACGCGCTCGACCGCCGAGAGCCGGCCGGCGTCGACGTCGTACAGCACCACCTCGTCGACGCGTGGCTCGTCGTGGTCGCGCAGCAGCGCGCCGTACACGAGGGGGACCCGGAAGCCACCGCCGCCGAGGATCGTGAGCCTCACGCGTACACCACCTCGATCCCGGCCTGGCGGCACGTCGTGACCATCGCCTCGGGCAGCCCCTGGTTCGTGACGAGGGCGGAGAGGTCACTGAGGTCGCAGACCTTCAGGCCGCCCGAGCCGGGGAACTTGTGCCGGTCGGCGAGCAGCACGCAGCGGTCCGCCGCCGCGATCATCGACCTCTTCACCTGCACCTCCACCCGGGTGCTGTCCAGCACCTCGCCACCGGTGCGCACGCCGCTGGTGCCCAGGAACGCGACGTCGGCGCGGACCTGCCCGAGTGCGGTCTCGGTGAGCAGCCCCACCAGGGACAGGTACGCCGGGCGCAGCACCCCGCCGAGCATGATCAGCTCGACCGCGGGGTCCGCGCGCAGCACGTCGAGCACTGCCAGGCTCGAGGTGATCACCGTGACGGGGCGCCCGACCAGCTCGCGGGCCAGCTGGACGACCGTGGTCCCGATGTCGAGGAGCACGACCTCGCCGTCACGCACCATCGCGGCGGCGCGCGCGCCGACCGCTCGCTTGTCGGCCACGTCGTGCTCGACGACCCGCTCGAAGGGGAGGTCGCGGTCGGCATCCTCGGCGCCGGCGGTGATCGCGGCCCCGCCGCGCACCCGCTGCAGGGTCCCACGGGCGTCGAGGCGGGCGAGGTCGCGACGCACGGTGGAGGCGCTCACGCTGAGCGTGCGGGCGAGGTCCTCCACGGTCGCCGGGCCACCGGCGCGCAGCACGCGCACGATCTCCGCCTCCCGCCGCGCCTGCATGCCGGCAACCTACCAAAGGCCTGCGCGTGCCTGCACGCTTCTGCGCGGAGATCTGCGCGGATCTGACGCTAAGTGATTGCCGCCTCGAGGGCGATGTCCTAGGGTGATCGAGCCGGGCGGCAGATGGGGCGACGAGGCGGATGACCGACGAGTGCACGAGCGAGCCGACGTTCGACCTGCTCCTGTCCGGGACGGTCTTCCTGGACATCATCTTCACCGGCCTGCCGGCCCTGCCCCCTCCGGGCGTGGAGTCCTGGGCCACGGGGATGGGGTCATCCCCGGGCGGCATCGCCAACCTGGCCACCGCCGCCAGCCGGCTCGGCCTGCACACCTCGCTGGCGGCCGCCTTCGGCGACGACGTCTACGGGGAGTTCTGCTGGCGGACGCTGGCCGACCAGGAGGGCGTCGACCTGTCCCGCTCGCGGTCCTTCCCGCACTGGCACTCCCCGGTGACCGTCTCGATCTCGGCCGAGGGCGACCGCACGATGGTCACCCACGGGCACCCGGCGCCCGTGCCCTCCGACGAGATGATCGGCCGCCCGCCCAGGTCCCGGGCCGTCATGGTCGACCTCGACTCCGAGAACCGCATCGTCGGGGGCGACCACCGGTCGTGGGTGGACCTCGCGCGCGCCGACGGGGCCAAGGTGTTCGCCGACGTCGGCTGGGACGACTCGGGCGTGTGGTCGCGCAGCGTCCTCGACCAGCTGTCGGTCTGCGACGCCTTCCTGCCCAACGCGGTCGAGGCCATGGCCTACACCGGCACCGACACGCCCCGGGAGGCGCTCTACGCGCTCGCCGACCTCGTCCCCCTGGCGGTGGTGACCAACGGTGTCAACGGCGCGATGGCGATCGACTCGACGACCGGTGAGGAGGCCGAGGTGCCGTCGCTGCGGGTCGAGGCGATCGACCCGACCGGCGCCGGCGACGTCTTCGGCAGCGCCATGGTCCTCGGCACCCTGTCCGGCTGGCCGTTGGCCGACCGGCTGGCCTTCGGCGCCATCTGCTCCGCCCTGGCCGTCCAGCAGTTCGGCGGGTCCCTGGCCGCCCCCGGGCTCGGTGATGTGCTCGACTGGTGGCGAGTCGTGCGCGCCGACACCAGCTCGGGTGCATACGCTGCATCGTTGCGTCGGCGCTACGCGTTCCTCGACGACCTGGCACCGTCAGCGCCGGTACGCGACCGCCGCCGGGCCGCGGCGACCATCGCGCGGCTGTCCGACCTGGGGACGACACCTTGATGAGACTGAGGAGACCACCCATGAGCACCACATCGCCGCGTTCCTCGCGACGCCCGTTCACGCCCCGGGCTCTGGCCGCCGTCGCGGTCTGCGGCGCGCTGGCCCTGGCCGGCTGCAGCGCGCCGGGGTCTGGCAACACGACGCAGCCGAAGACCAAGTCGGCCTCGAAGATCTCCACCGACCCCTCGAAGGCCGGGAAGGTGACCCTCTCGGTGTGGGACCAGGAGGTCCGCGGCGGTCAGAACGCGGAGATCACCCAGCTGAACAAGGAGTTCCAGGCCAAGTACCCCAACGTCACCATCAAGCGCACGTCGAAGAGCTTCTCGGACCTCAAGACGACGCTGAAGCTGGCGCTGTCGGGCAACAACCCGCCCGACGTCGTCGAGGCCAACCAGGGCTACCCCGACATGGTCACGTTCGTGAAGGCCGGGATGCTGCTGCCGCTGGACTCCTACGCCAAGGCCTACGGCTGGACCAAGCGGTACCCGGCCACGCTGCTGGCCCTCAACCGGGTCAGCTCGGACGCGTCCCACTTCGGCGAGGGCAAGCTCTACGGCCTCTCGCAGATGGGCGAGTACGTCGGCGTCTACTACAACAAGACCAAGCTGAAGAAGCTCGGCCTCACGCCCCCGACCAGCTGGTCGCAGTTCACCGCCGACCTCGCGAAGATCAAGGCCAAGGGCGAGCTGCCGATCCAGTTCGGCAACCTCGACAAGTGGCCGGCGATCCACACCTTCGGGGTGATCCAGGCCGCGACCGCCGGCAAGCAGGAGGTGCGCAACCTGGTCTTCGGCACCGGGAGCGCGAAGTGGACGTCGGCGCCGACCGTGCAGGCCGCGAAGACGCTGCAGAGCTGGACGACGAAGGGGTACTTCCCCTCCGGCGTCAACGGCATCGGGTACGACGACGCCAACAAGCAGTTCGCCCAGGGCAAGGGCGTCTTCGACATCACCGGCACGTGGGAGGCCGCCACGCTCAAGGGCCCGATGGGCTCCTCGCTGGGCCTGATGCCGACGCCGCCGACCAGCAAGGGGCTGGCGACCACGGGCGGCGAGTCGCTCGCCTTCAGCGTGACGTCGAAGTCGAAGAACCCCGACGTGGCCGCCGCGTACATCAACTTCATCACCAACGCCCACGCCGCCGACGTGATGCTCAAGACGGGCAACCTGCCCGCCGTGCCCGGGAAGGCCGCCAGCTCGCTGTCGTCCTCGAGCATCGAGGGCCAGATGGTCGCGGGCTGGCAGAAGATCAGCGCCGCCGACGGCCTGGTGCCCTACCTCGACTACTCGACCCCGACGTTCTACGACACGATCACGGCGGCGCTGCAGAACCTCATCGGCGGGAAGGCGACGCCGCAGCAGTTCACGCAGACGCTCCAGGACGACTACTCGAAGTTCCACCAGGGCTGAGGAGCCACCCTCGATGGCCAACCGGGTGCGCGCGGCCTACCGGCGACGGGCGCCGGGCGAACCGCGCGCACTCGGCTACCTCTACATCGCTCCGGCGCTGGTCGTCTTCGTGGCGATGGTCATCGTGCCGCTGGGTCAGTCGGTGTGGTACTCCCTGTTCAGCTGGGACGGGCTGTCCGTCGCCACCTGGGTCGGGGTGGGCAACTACACCGCCCTGGTCTCCGACCCGACCCTGCGCGGCCCGTTCCTGCACGCGCTGGTCCTGCTCATCTTCTACTCGCTGCTGCCGATCCTGCTCGGGCTGCTGCTGGCCGCGGCGATGTCGAGGGTGCGGGTGCGGGGCCTGACCTTCTTCCGCACCGTGCTGTTCCTGCCGCAGGTCCTCGCGATGGTGGTGGTCGCGGTGACCTGGCGCTGGATCTACGCCCCCGGCGGCCTGCTCAACGAGGCGCTGCGGCTGGTGGGCCTGGACGGGCTCACGCACTCCTGGCTGGGTGACTTCACCCTCGCGCTGCCGGCGATCGGGGTGGCCGGCACCTGGGTCGGCTTCGGCCTGTGCATGGTGCTCTTCCTGGCCGGCGTGCAGACCATCCCGCGGGAGCGCTACGAGGCCGCCCGCCTCGACGGCGCCGGCCCGCTGCAGGAGTTCCGAGCCGTCACCCTGCCCGCGCTGCGGCCGCAGATCGCGGTGGCCGCCACGCTGACCATCGTGGCCGGGCTGCGCAACTTCGACCTGATCTACCTGACGACGGCGGGAGGCCCGGGCAACAGCACGGCGGTGCCGGCCTACGAGGTCTACCACCGTGCCTTCGAGATCGGTCAGGTCGGCTCCGCCGCCGCCGTCGGCATCGGCCTGACGGTGCTGATCTTCCTCCTCACCGTCGTCGTCTCGCGGCTCGTGGAGGGCACGCAGTGATCAGCTCGCGCCTGGACCGCACCCTCACCTACGCGGTGCTGGTGCTCTTCGTGGTCATCGCCCTGGTGCCGGTGCTGCAGATCGTGTCCACGGCCCTGTCGAGCAACGAGCACGCGCAGCCGGGGCTGCTGCTGCCGGACGGCCTGCACTGGCACAACTTCGTCGACGCCTGGCAGCGCGGCCACTTCGGGACCTACCTGCGCTCGTCGGTGATCGTGACCGTGGTCGTCGTCGTGGCGGCCGCCGTGCTCTCGACGATGGCCGCCTACGCCTTCGGCACCATGCGGTTCCCCGGCGTCAGCGTGCTGTTCTACCTGTTCCTGCTCGGGCTGACCGTCCCCGAGGAGGCGCTGGTCATCCCCCTGTACTACGACTTCCGTGGCCTCGGGCTCACCGACACCTACTGGGCGCTGATCCTGCCGCAGACCGCGCAGTCGGTGGCCTTCGGCACCTACTGGATGCGCACCTACTTCAGCCGCAGCTCGCGCGAGATCACCGAGGCCGCCCGCATCGACGGCGCCTCGACCTGGTCGATCCTGTGGCGGGTGCTCGTGCCGTCGGGGCGCCCGGCGATCACCACGCTGGTGGTCATCACGTTCATGTGGACGTGGAACGAGTTCCTGCTCGCGCTGGTGATGGTCAGCAGCGACGCCCGTCGTACCGTCCCGCTCGGCCTGGCCTTCTTCCAGGGCCAGCACTCCTCCGACGTCGCCCTTCTGGCCGCCGGAGCGGTGCTCGTCGCGCTGCCCGTCGTCATCGTCTACCTCGCCTTCCAGCGCCGCTTCATCGAGGGCATGCTGTCGGGCGCGGTCAAGGAGTAGGTCGGAACCCATCACAGGAGGGATCTCGGATGAGCAGATCGGCAAGGAGCAGGACCGCGATCGCGGCCGCCTGGGCCGCCGCCGTCAGTCTCGGAGCGGGCGGGCTGGCCGGCGTGCCGGCGCAGGCGGCGACCGGAGCTGGCGGCACGACCCAGGCGCACCACGTCGCGCAGCGAGCCGCCGGGCACGGGTACGTCGCGCCCAAGGGCACGAAGATCAACGTCATGGGGGAGTGGGCGCACCCCGACGACGACACCAGCATCATCGGCCCGTGCGGCGTGTGGCACCACCGCTACGGCACCAGGTGCGGCGTCATCCAGATCACCCGGGGCGAGGGCGGCGGCAACGCCACCGGCACCGAGTCCGGTCCGGCGCTCGGCCTGCGCCGGGAGAACGAGGACCGGGTGGCGCACTACCGGTCGGGCACGGTCGACATCTTCTACATCGACCGGGTCGACTTCTTCTACAACCAGAGCGCGCCGCTGACCAACGAGATCTGGGACCACACGGAGACCCTGCGCCGGGTGACCCGGATCATCCGGACCACCCAGCCCGACGTGTACGTCGGGTGGTCGCCGACCCTGGCCTCCGGGCACGGGAACCACCAGGTCGCCGGCCGGCTGATCTGGGAGGGCATGAAGGCGGCCGCCGACCCGCACATGTTCCCCGGACAGCTTCGCGGCCGGAACGCGCTGAGCACCTGGCAGGTCAAGAAGGTCTACTCCGGTGGCAGCACGACCGGGACCGGGAGCACCACGACCTCCGCGAACTGCCTGACCGGCTTCGTGCCGGCCAGCCCGACCGGTGGGACGGTGACCGGCGTGTGGACCGGCTACGGCTCGCCGTACAAGTGGCCGCAGGGCAACGTGCAGAACCAGCCCGCGGGCACGCCCAAGATCTGGCAGCAGGTCGCCGACGAGGGCCGGTCGGCCTACCCGACGCAGAGCCGCGTGATGTACCAGGGCACCTCGCAGCCGGCCTGCCCGATGTTCGCGCAGACCGACGCGTTCGTGCCCTTCCAGCCCGACACGCTGCCCGACGGCACCGCGAACCCGTGGGCCGGCAGGGACGACGCGATCCTGTTCGGCGCCACCCGCAGGGACCCCGGCGGGCTGCCCCTGGGCACCCTCGAGCACCTCAGCTTCTCGAGCTTCTACGTGGTGCCCGGGACGCCGTTCAAGGCGACGCTGCGCCTGCAGGCGCCGGGGAGGGCCGTCCCGGCGGGCACGGTCCGGCTCTCGCTGCCTGCCGGCTGGACGGCTGACGGTGCCCGGCACCTCGGCCGGCTCGCGCCGCACCAGGCCCGGACGGTGACCTTCACGGTCACGCCCGCAGCGGACGCGACGACCGAGCAGACGGCCCGGGTCGCCGCCACGTGGAGGCACCGCCACCTCTCGGGCTACACCGAGTCCGTGGTGCAGGTCGTCCCGGCCGTCGAGGGGCGCTTCCACCGCTGGGGCAAGTGGGCGGAGTACGACCAGTGGCTCGAGCAGACCGCGCCGGCCGCGCGCCGGCTCGGCCGCTCCGACGCTGTGCAGTCCATCGGTGTCGGCAAGACCATCACCGTCCCGGTCGACGTGCACAACTGGGCGTCGACCCCGCAGAGCGGCTCGGTGTCCGTGAGCCCGCCGTCGGGCTTCAGCGTGGACAGCACGAGCCAGGACTACGGCCCGCTGGCCCCCGGTGACACCACGACCGTGGACTTCCAGCTGACGAACACCGACTCGTCGCTGCCGGCGAACCAGCAGACCGCGATGCCGATCACCACGACGTTCGGCGGCGGTGGCTCCTCCTCGGAGACCCTGCAGCTGTCCGTCGTGCCCGTCACCGCGATACCGCAGGCGAGCCAGGCCCCGACGGTGGACGCCAAGGACGGCGCGGGTGAGTACCCCGGCCCGCAGCTCGACCTCGGCCGGATCTGGCAGGGCGCGAGCTACTGCACCGGGCCCTCGGACTGTGGCGTGGACGACGGCACCAACGCCGACCACGACTGGGCGAAGGTGAGCTGGTCCGACGACGCGCTGTACGTCTACACGCACGTCGTCGACGACTACCAGTCCTACGCCGTGACTCCGCAGGAGTGCGTCGCGCACTGGCTGGCCGACTCGGTGGAGATCCAGGTTGACCCGCGCGGCGACGCCTCGCAGAACGCCATGGACACCGCGAACACGTTCAAGCTCGGCGTGTTCCCGTTCACCGACGACCCCGGCAACACCAACGGGAACGGCGCGAACGGTCCCTGCTGGGAGCGCGACGCCGACCACCACCAGGGCTACAGCACCGGGCCGCTGGCCGACACGGTCGCCGACGCCCCGAACGCCCCGGGCGTGCAGGTCGCGTCCTCGGCGACGTGGGTCGGTGACAACAGCACCACGACCGACCACTCGTACGCCGGTGGCGGCTACGACCTCGAGGTCAAGATCCCGATGGCGGACCTGCCGGCCGCGGTGAACCCGCAGCACATCGGTCTGAACATCACGCCGTACGACAACGACGACACGGCGGCGGACGGGACCACCACGCTGCGGCACATCGACAACAGCACCAGGCTGGCGTGGTCGGCGTTCGGCAGCGTCCAGTCCGACCCGTACCGCTGGGGACAGGCGACGGTCGACGGCTACACGCCGCCTGCCGGGCGTCCGACCACGGTGGGCGCACCGATCGTGGGCCACCCCAACCTCGACGGCACGCAGTCACCGCAGACCATCGCGCAGTCGGCCCGCAACGGGGTGCCGATCGCGGGGCGGGTGCCCGCCTCGCCGGGAGACCGGATCACGAAGGTCACCAAGCCGGCCGTCCGTGACGGACGCGTGCACCTGCGGGTCACCGCCAGCGGCAGGGGCACCGCGCACCTGTACGGCTACGCCGGCAACGTGCACTACACGCCGGTGTGGACGACCTCGTGCACGAAGGCGGCCGACCCGCCGCCGGACTGGGGCATGACCGCCTGCGCGGTCTCCGACGGCAGCACGCCGCCGTGGTCGCCGGACATGGGCGGCCGCCTGCTCGGAGAGAAGACGCTGCACCTGCGTGCCGGCACGCACCAGGTGTCGTTCCCGGTGAGCAAGCCGGCGTGGTTGCTGCACGCCGGCCGGGTGCTGGTCTCCTTCGACGCCAGCAACGGCGGTGTCCAGGCGCTCTCGCGGCGCTGAACCGGTAGCACGCGCCTGCCGCGCGGAGGGCACCCACCGGCGCCGTCCGCGCGGCAGTGCCGTCTCCTCGTCCTGTTGAGAGGGGGGCGGAGGCTACCGGCGGCCGCGGGCGAAGTAGGCCAGCGGCACCGCCCCGAACGAGTTCACGAACGTGATCGCCAGCCCCCAGGCCCGCTTCGAGCCACGCACCTTCTCCGCCGGGCGGCGCTTGAGGTCGACGAGCGCCGCGACCTTGAGGAGGCCTTCGATGCTTCCCGCGACCAGCAGCGTCTTGCGGACTCGTGGGGGCAGATCGCCCCACTTCTTGGTCTTCATCGCACTCTCCGTCGGGCTCCGTCGGGTCGGGACCTGCGTTCGCCGTGTCCGTGAGCGAACATAGCGCGCCGCGGGAGCAGTAGACTCGCCGCGGTGATCAACCATCCGTTGTTCGCCGTCGAGCCGTGGTGCCTGCGCGCGACGGATCTGGACCTGGCCGTCCTCGCCCAGACGGAGTCGGTCTTCGCCCTGGGCAACGGCCACATCGGCTGGCGCGGGAACCTCGACGAGGGCGAGCCGCACGGACTTCCGGGGTCGTACCTGAACGGCGTCTACGAGCTGCGCCCGTTGCCGTACGCCGAGGCGGGCTACGGCTATCCGGAGTCGGGGCAGACGATGATCAACGTCACCAACGGCAAGCTGATCCGGCTGCTCGTCGACGACGAGGCGTTCGACGTCCGCTACGGCGAGGTGCGAGCGCACGAGCGGTGCCTGGACTTCCGAGCCGGCCTGCTGCACCGGACCGTCGACTGGGTCTCACCGGCCGGCCGGGCCGTGCGGGTGTCCTCCTCCCGCCTGGTCTCGTTCGTGCAGCGCTCGGTCGCGGCGGTGTGCTACGAGGTCGAGCCCCTCGACGGCCCGCTTCGGGTGGTCGTGCAGTCCGAGCTCGTCGCCAACGAGCAGCTGCCCGCGGCCGAGGGCGACCCCCGGGTCGCGGCCGTGCTGGAGACACCCCTGGTGGAGCGCGAGGATGCCGCGAAGGGGGCGCGTGCGGGGCTGGTGCACACCACGAGGCAGAGCGGCCTGTGCGTGGCGGCGGTGATGGACCACGTGGTCGACGGTCCGGACGACGTGGAGGTGCAGGCGGAGAGCTTCCCGCACCTGGGTCGGGTGACCGTGACCGCCACGCTCGGCCCCGGCGAGCGGCTGCGGCTGGTCAAGCTCGTCGCCTACGACTGGTCGGGCTCCCGGTCGGTGCCCGCCGTACGGGACCAGGCGGACGCGGCGCTCGCGGCCGCGCGCAGGACGGGCTGGGACGGACTGGTGGCGGGTCAGCGGTCCTACCTGGAGTCGTTCTGGGACCGGGCCGACGTGGAGGTCGAGGGGGACCCGGAGATCCAGCAGGCGGTGCGCTTCTCGCTCTTCCACGTGCTGCAGGCCGGTGCGCGTGCCGAGGGGAGGGCGATCGCCGCGAAGGGGCTGACGGGTCCGGGGTACGACGGGCACTGCTTCTGGGACACCGAGTCCTTCGTCCTGCCGGTGCTCACGTACGTCGCGCCGGAGAGCGTCGCGCACTCGCTTCGCTGGCGCCACTCCACGCTGCCCGCGGCGACCGAGCGCGCGGGGCGCCTGGGCCTGGAGGGCGCAGCGTTCCCGTGGCGGACCATCCACGGCGAGGAGTGCTCCGGCTACTGGCCGGCGGGCACGGCAGCGTTCCATGTCAACGCCGACATCGCCGATGCGGTCGTCCGCTACCTCGACGCCACCGGTGACGGGGCCTTCGAACGCGGGGTCGGTGTCGAGCTCCTGGTGCAGACGGCACGGCTCTGGGCGTCACTGGGGTACCACGACAGCCGTGGCCGGTTCCGCATCGACGGTGTCACCGGGCCGGACGAGTACAGCGCGGTCGCCGACAACAACGTCTACACCAACCTGATGGCGCAGCAGAACCTGCGGGCCGCCGCCGAGTCGGCGAGCCGGCATCCCGACCGCGCCCGGGAGCTGGGGACCGACGAGGAGGAGATCGCCCGTTGGCGGGCGGCGGCCGAGGCGATGGTCCTGCCCTACGACGACGAGCTCGAGGTGCACCCCCAGGCCGACGGCTTCACCGACCACGAGACCTGGGACTTCGCCGCCACCACGGCGGACCGGTACCCGCTGCTGCTGCACTTCCCGTACTTCGACCTGTACCGCAGGCAGGTCGTCAAGCAGGCGGACCTGGTCCTGGCCCTGCACCGGCGCGGTGACGCGTTCTCGGCCGAGCAGAAGGCGCGCGACTTCGCCTACTACGAGCGGCTCACGGTCCGCGACTCCTCGCTCTCGGCGTGCACGCAGGCGGTGGTGGCCGCCGAGCTGGGCCATCTCGGGCTGGCCGGCGACTATCTCGCCGAGGCCGCGCTGATGGACCTCGAGGACCTCGAGCACAACACCCGCGACGGTCTGCACATGGCCGCCCTGGCGGGCAGCTGGATCGCGCTGGTCGAGGGCCTCGCGGTCATGCGCGACCGGGGCGGAAGCCTGAGCTTCGCGCCTCGACTGCCCGAGACGCTGACCAGGCTGGCGTTCAAGATCTCCGTCCGCGGACGGCTCATCGCGGTGGAGGTGACCGCTGCGGCCGCGACGTACACCTTGGTGAAGGGCGAGCCGATGGGTCTCACGCACCATGGGCAGCAGGTGCGGGTCTCCCTGTCGCATCCGCGAACCGTCGCGATCCCGGCGGCGTCCCCCGTGCTCGGGACGCCGGCGCAGCCACCGGGACGCGAGCCGGCGCGACGCCCCTCGCGGTCGCCGATCGAGCCCGACACCACGACAGGTCAGGAGCACCATGGACATCCTTCGGGCGGCTGAGCAGCTCCGGGACCCGCTGGCCGCGTACGCCTCGGTGGACCGCAGCCGTCCGTACGGCGCCTGCTGGGTGATGGCCAACATGGTCGGCGGCCTCGACGGGTCCGCGGCGATCGGAGGCCGGGTCGCGGACCTGTCCACCGAGCCGGACGCCGAGCTCTTCGTGTCGATGCGGGCGCTGGCCGACGTCGTGCTGGTCGGTGCGCAGACGCTGCGACGGGAGGGCTACGGCGGTCTCTCCCTCCCGGAGGCGCGCGTCGCCGCCCGCGTGGCCGCGGGCAAGCCGGGTGAGCCCGTCTTCGCGGTGGTGACCAGGTCACTCGACGTGGACTGGGCCGCCCGGCCGTTCGCCGACCCGCAGGGCGGCAGGAGCATCGTCATCACCTGCGAGACGGCGGACCCCGGGCGGATGGAGCGCGCCCGACGGGTCGCCGACGTCATCGTGGCGGGCCGGGAACGCGTGGACCCGGCCGTGGCGATGTTGCGGCTCTCGGAGCGGGGGCACCGCGTGGTGCTGTGCGAGGGCGGCCCGACGTGGCTGGGGGAGCTGGTCGCGACCGGCCAGCTCGATGAGCTGTGCCTGACCGTCTCGCCGCTGATGGGCGGCGACCCACTGCCCGTGTCCGTCTCACCACCGGGCAGTGACCTCGTCCGATGGTCGCTGCGTCACGTCCTCGCCGACGGGGACACGCTGTTCCTTCGCTACGAGCGGCGGCGCGAGGGACGCTGATGCCGCGTCCGGCGGCCACACGCCTACCACACCTACCTGGTCGCGCTGGGTTCCACGGACCCGGGCATCCCCTTCCTCACCGGCACCGGTCCCCCGACCGTCGCTGGAGCCGTCGCGCTCACCCCAGGAGCTCGACGAGCACGGCCGCCTCACTGATGTCCGCGGCCTTGCTCGCGGTGAGCAGGGTCAGCGTGCGGTCGGTGGCCAGCCCACGCAGATGCTCCAGGGCGTCGGCCCGTTGAGGCTCCGTCAGCTCCTCGCGGTAGCGACGGGTGAACTCCGCGAACCGCGCCGGGTCATGGGCATACCACGTGCGCAGCTCTGTGGAGGGGGCGACCTCCTTGCACCACTCGTCCAGCTCGGCCTTCGCCTTGGTCATGCCTCGCGGCCAGATCCGGTCCACCAGCACCCTGGTGCCGTCCTCGCGCTCGGGGTCGTCGTAGACCCGTCGCACCTGGACCTTGCGTCCAGCAGTCATCGACGCTCCCTGTCGTCGCGAGGGTGATGACCGCTCATCAGACGTTCACCATCCCGCTTACTCGATGAGGTGAGGTCCTGTCCGTGCCACGACTCTCGCGAGGAGCAGCGGCGCCGTCGATGCGGGAAGGGCCTCGGCTTCGGTCGAGGTTCATCCGGAGTCCTGCAGGAGGGCGTCGATCCGGCTCAGCAGATCCCGACGTACATCGCGTCGCGGCGCGTCGCCCAGCAGCTCCGCCATGGCTCGCAGCGCCAGCACGTTGACGTCGAAGTCGTGCTCGGCCTTGACCCGGTCGCGCTCGGAGGTCCGGTTCTGGCTGAGCAGGATCAAGGGCGCCGCGTAGGCGGCCTGGGTCGAGAACAGCAGGTTCAACAAGATGAACGGATACGGGTCGAAGTCACGGCCGTGAAGGTAGTGGATCGCCGCGTACCCGTTGTATCCCAGCCACACGATGATGAGCACGCTCTGGACCAGGATGAACGCCCACGAGCCGAAGACTGCCGTCACCTGGTCGGCGACGCGGGCGGACCACGGCTGGTCGTCGTGACGGATCCTGTTGGCCGGTGACCGGTGCCGACGTGCCCGCCTCGCCGTGACCTCATGAGCGCGCGTCACCGTTTCAGGCGTCCGCCGCTGTCGTGCCTCGCAACGTCGTGGTGGCGTGTCATCGCTGCTCCGCTCGACTGCTGGCGCCAGAGATCCTTGAAGCCAGTCTCCTACGATGGGCGCCACTCCTCAACAGTGGCGGAGGCTGCGCCCTGCGCTCGCGACCGCCGACGTGTCGCTGGTGGCGGCAACGCGTCGTCGCCGGGCCCACCGTCGTCGCGGCGAACCGGAGGACCAGGCCCGAGCTGATCCGGCGGGACCGCGTTGCCGCCGCGCTGCTCACGCCCTATCTGGCGTGGTCGCTGTATGCCACCGCGCTGACCGCTGCCGTCTCCGACCCCGCAGAGGACGCCTGAGGCGCACGCCCCGGTGGCGGTCGGGGACCGTTGATGACCGTGTGGCCGTCGCGATGCTCACGATCGGGGTCAGGCGTCCTCGGGCGCGGGACGGCCGCGGTCGGCCAGCACGACGTCGGCGGCCCGTCGCCCCGAGACGAGCGCGCCCTGGATGGACGAGGTGTCCCGGTGGTCACCGCACACGTACAGTCCGGCGCGGCCGGGCACCCGCACCGGCCTGCGGAAGGGGTGCGGTGCGGGCATCGCGGGAAGCGCATGCGGCACCTGGGAGGTCGCCACGAGCTGCCAGCCGCGGGTGTCGACGCCCCACAGCGTCGCCAGCCGGCGGCGTACGACGTCGTCGTCGACCGCCGACGGCAGCGGGTGGACCAGCGAGGTCGCCACCAGGTCACGCGTGCCGGGGGAGTACGTCGGGGCGGCCCGGGTGACCACGACGGTGTTGTTGACCGGCGAGTCGTCGGAGTCGAGGAGCAGGGTCGGGTGGGTGGTGGGCGGCTCGTCGGTCGCGTGCCAGAACGTCGTCACGCCCTTCCACGGCGGGGCGGTGACCGCCCCCGGCAGGAGCCGGGCGGCGGCCGTGGCGTCGGTCGCGACCACGACCGCCGACGCCGACCACGAGCCGGCCTCGGTCTCGACCCGACCAGGGGACACCGCGCGCACGGCCGTGCCCAGGTGCAGTCGGTCGGCCGGCAGTCGGGCGGCGAGCTGGCGTGGGAGCTGTTGCATCCCCTGTGCCGGCACCACGGCGCGCCCGCGTGCGAACATGCGCGTCATCAGGGTCACGAACCGGCTCGAGGTGGTCATGTCCGTCTCGAGGACGACACCGGCGAAGAACGGTCGAAGCAGGAGGTCGACGGGGTCCCCGGTGAGTCCGGCGGCGGCCCAGCGCTCGACGGCGGCCACATCCGGCTCGCGCTTCAGCCGGTCCGCCGGGAAGGCGGTCGCCCGGACGCCGTACGCCGCCAGCGACAGCTTCTGGACCGCGCCACCGAAGGGGCCGAGCAGCGCGGTCGGCATGACGGCGGGCTCCCGCCACGGCTCGGCGAGCCGGAGCCGCCGCCCGGCGTGGTACACCTCGACGGCTCGGTCGAAGGCGCGCAGGTCCAGGGCGTCGAAGTCCAGCACCCGGCGTGCCTCCGGGTAGGCGGTGTTGAGCAGCTGGAACCCGCGGTCGACCAGGAACCCGTCGACCCGGTCGGTGCGCACCCGCCCCCCGACCGCGTCGTCCGCCTCGAGCAGCTGGACGTCCAGTCCGGCCCGCAGGAGCCGATCGGCACACGTGAGCCCGGCGAGACCCGCGCCGACGACGACCACGTCCGCGGCCCACGCCACCGTCAGTCCCCGAGCCGGGGGCCGGCCTCATGGTGCGGATGGCCCTCGGTCCGCCGACGCTGCTTCAACCGCGCCTCGTGCAGGTGCCGCTCACCGCCGGTGACCTGGTCGCGCACCTCCTTCTCGAGCCGGCGGAACGGCTCCCAGTAGTTGTCGTCGTAGTCCTCGACGATCTGGAACGTCCACCGGTCGGCGATCACGTTGCGACCGACGAGCTCTCTCTCGAGCCGGTCGGCCAGCTCGGCGTGGCCGCACCCGCGGAGCGCGTCGACGGCGTCGCCGACCAGGAAGTCGGAGCGCCCGGTGAGCTGGTGGAAGGCGTAGAGGTGGCCGCGGGCCCGGTCGGAGTACTCGAGGGCCTCGGACAGCAGGCCGGCGGCGTCGACGGCCGCATCGTCGGGTTCCATGCCGGACCGTTTCCCGCGGGTGCCGCCAGCAAACGCCTGGATCGAGTCACGGTCGACGCCAGCGCTGACCCGTCGGCAGCACGATGTGCTTCAGGGTGTCGAGCTCGTCGACGCTCCCCACCGGAAGCCGCAGGTCATCATCTGGACTGCCGGAGCGGAACCGGTTCACGAGGCGTCCACGCGGGCATGCGGGCCGGCCCCGGGAAGAGACGCTGCGTCGACTGCCGTGGAAGCGAGGTCGTCGGCCTGTGCGCCAGTCCACTCGAGCATGAGCAGCGTCGAGTCGTCCGTGGTGGCTCCACCGCGCTCGAGCATCAGTGCGCGCGAGATCCGGCGCACCGACTCTTGGACGGGGACGGCGTCGGCCTCGACGCGTTCGATGACCTCCCTCATACGGGTGTCACCGAACTCGTCGCCACCGCGGACATGTTCCTCGATGAGTCCGTCGGTGTAGAGCAGCACACGGTCGCCGCGTTGCAGCATCGTCTCGGTCACGACCGGTGTTGCTCCGCCGAATCCGACCGGCAGCGTGGTGGGACCGTCCAGTCGAGCCACGATATGACCGGCCCGCACCAACAGCGGCGACGGATGTCCGGCATTGACCCACCGCAACCGCCCCGACATCACGTCCAGCGTCGCCATCTGTGCCGTCGCGAACCGTTCCGGTCCGAACTGGTCCGCCACGGCGGAGTCCATGGCGGCATACAGGTCGGCCAGGCCGACGTCGACGCGCCGGGCATGCCGGTAGGCGCCGATGGCGAGGGTGGCCATCACGGCGGCGTCCAGCCCATGCCCCATGGCGTCGATCATGCACAGGTGCAGCACGTCGCCATTGAGCGCATAGTCGAAGCTGTCTCCCGCCACGTCGTAGGCAGGCTCGAGGGCACCCGCCACGGCCACCTGAGGGGTGGTCATCATCAGCGGCGGAAGCAGCTGCCACTGCATCTCCGCCGACAGGCTCATCGGGCTGCGTCGACGCGCCTGGAAGAACCGGTCGGTGTACATGCTCTTGGTGACCAGCATGTCGGCCACCAGCCCGGCCAACCGACGGATCAACCGCCGATGGTGCTCACTGATCTGGTCGAGAGTGAGGACGAGCACCCCGACCCGGTCGGTGCCGTCCAGCAGCGGAACGTACAGACGCACCACGTCAACCCAGGGCCGCTCCACGATCTCGTCGGTCTGGAACGCCAGACCGGCCAGCGAGTCGTCGATGGGTTGGTCCGGGCCCACCATCAGCCCCTCACCGGGCAGCGCCACCAACGTCATCTGGTCATAGTCCTGAAGCAGGACCGTCACGTCTCGGCCACCGACCCGAGCGATCTCCTGCGCGATCAGAGGCGCGATGAGCTGCGGCGGCATGGTGTGAGCCCTGTCCAGCAGAGAGCCCAACAACCGCTCACCGAACCCTTCGGTCCGGCCGTCATCGGCGACGTTATCCGATTCTGAATCCTCCTCGGGCATAGTCAAGGGTAGTCCGCGCCCGGGGCTTGAGACCGCCTGGCAGCTGGATTGAGCTGAACCGCTACCTGCGCGCCATCGCACGCCTTACGTCGAGCTCACCCTCAGCTCGCCGCCGCGCCCGAGAACCCCACCATGGAGACTGTCAAGGCAGTCGGACGTAGGTAGAGGGTCCGACAGCCGATCGAGGCAGCGCTTGCCGTGGGCCGACTCGAGTGACCATGATGCGACATGAGCACGATCGCATGCCCCATCTGTGCGGGCCCCGTAGAACTGACAGGGACGAAGCCGGCCTGCCTCATCGGCCATGATTTCGAGCCAGATGGATTGCAGGTGGACGTGGATGACGCGGCCTCGCGTGCCCTCTGGTCAGCCGTGCGGGCGCTCGAGGACTCCGCCAGTGGTGCTCGCTGGCGCGCGACCCTGCCCCATCCGCCGCCGCACCTCGAAGTGACCATCGAACGAGCGAGTCGCGAGGCACTCCTGCTTCGCGACCTCATCGAACATAGAGAAGAGGGAAAGTCGGACACGAGCGAGCGACCACCGAGCTGGTGACCACCATTGATGGGCACGACGGCCTTCGGCCGATCAAGAAACATCGCCGACGCCGTGCCATGATGACCTGATGAGCCAGGAGTCGAGCGGCGTGCCGCGGTGAGCCGTGGGCCGATCCGGGTCGCGGTCGTCGACGACCACGAGGTGTTCCGTCAAGGGCTGACGATGCTACTCGGGGTCGAGGACGACATCGAGGTCGTGGGCGAGGCCGGCGACGGCGTCGCCGCGACCGAGCTGGCGGCGTCCACCGCGCCCGACGTCATCTTGATGGACGTCCGGATGCCGAAGGGGTCCGGCATCGAGGCCTGCGTGGCGATCAAGGAGGTCACGCCGACGGCGCGGATCATCATGCTGACCGTCAGCGACGAGGAGGCCGACCTCTACGACGCGGTCAAGAACGGCGCGTCGGGCTACCTCCTCAAGAGCTCCTCCATCGACGAGGTCGCGCAAGCGGTGCGCCTGGTCGCCGACGGCCAGTCGCTGATCAGCCCGTCGATGGCGGTCAAGCTGCTCGACGAGTTCAAGCAGATCTCTCGCTCCGACCCGCAGCAGGTGGTGAACACGCGGCTGACCGACCGTGAGCTCGAGGTGCTCAAGCTGGTCGCGGAGGGCCTGGGCAACAGGGAGATCGGCAAGCGGCTGTTCATCAGCGAGAACACGGTCAAGAACCACGTCCGCAACATCCTGGAGAAGCTGCAGCTGCACTCCCGCATGGACGCCGTGATGTACGCCATGCGAGAGAAGCTCTTCGACATACCCGGCGCCGGGCCCCCGACCTGGCAGCGTTGACGGAGGTCCCTCACGGCTGCACGCGTCGCTGCACCACCCATCGCCACTTGGCGATCCTGCGGTCGCGGGTGAACCCGAGCTCCAGGAACACGCTCTCGGGTCCGGTGTGGAGGTAGGCGCCCCGCTGCGGTTCCCGGCCCTCGACCTGCTCCGGATAGGCCTCGACGAGTCCACCGCCGGCCTCCTTGATGGCCGCCAGGGCGGCGACCAGTGCTGCCCGGGCGACCCCTTCGCGGCGATAACGCCTGTCGGTGAACAGACAGCCGATCCGCCAGTCCGGTGGGGCGGTGAGCGTCTCGTTGTAGGCCCTCGGGTTCTTGATGTTCGGAACCTCCGCGGGTGGGCCGTACTGGCACCAGCCGACACACTGGTCGCCTTCGTAGACGAGGACCTGCTGGACCGTTCTCGCGCGCACGTGCCGGAGCTTGGCCTCCCGGTTCTGGGACGCCGTGCGGTCCTTGCCGACTCCCTCGGGGTGGAAGCCCATGCACCAGCAACCACCCCAGACGCCGTTGTTCGCCTCGACGAGCCTGGCGAAGTCGTCCCAGGTGTCGACATTCAGCGGACGGGTCGTGTGGGAAGGCGCCGTCGAGTCGGCCATGCCGTCATCCTGCCAGCAGGTCGGCAGCCCTCGCAGGGTGTCAGGTGCGAGTCACCCTGAGGGTGGCGAGGGTGCTGTCGGCGGCGTAGGCGATCCGGACGCCCGCGTCCCTGGCACCGTCGAGAGCGGCCAGGGCGTCGGCCGTGATCTTCTCCCCGGGCGCGAGCACGGGAATGCCCGGCGGGTACGGCGCGATGAGCTCGGCGCTGGTCCTGCCGACGGCCCGGTCGATGGTCACCGTCTCCGACTCGGCGAAGAACGCCTGGCGGGGGGACAGCACGGTGACGGGGTCGATGCGGTAGGGCGTCGGTCCCGCCGTGGGGCGGGGAGCGCCGCGGTGCCGCTCGATCGAGTCGACGATGACGGTCGTCAGCCGGTCGAGCGTCCGCGGTGTGTCGGCCAGGGAGACGACGCCGACGAGGACGTCGCGGTCGGCCGACTCGACCGAGAGGCCGGCCGACAGGAGGTCACGTTCGACGGCGTTGCCGTCGGCACCGGTTCCGGGCAGCACCATGGTCAGCTTCAACGGGTCGACCGTCGGCCCGCCGAGGACGACGAGGCCGTCGACGTCGCGGAGCCGGTCCCGGGCGCCGCGGGTGGCGGCGATGGCGCCGTCCAGGAGGCTCTCCCCGTCCTGCTCGAGCAGGGCGCGGGCGGCGTCGGTGCTGGCGAGCACCGCGCCGGCGGGGCTCGTGGTCGCGGTCGCCTCCACGCCGGCGTCCAGCCGCGCCGGGTCGAGCCGGTCGGTGCGGGCGAGGATGAGGGCGGCCTGGCTCCATGCAGGAAGCGTCTTGTGGGCGCTGGTCACCATGGCGTCGGCGCCGAGCTCGAGTGGATGACGCGGTAGGTCCGGGTGGAAGCCGAAGTGCGCGGCCCAGGCCGCGTCGACGACGAGCGGCACGCCGTGCGCGTGCGCCGCCTCGGCGAGCCCGGCGACGTCGCCCGCCGTGCCGACGTACGACGGGTCGCCGACGAGCACTGCCCGCACGTCGGGGTTGGTCTCCAGTGCGCTGCGGACCGTCTCGGGTGCGACGCCCAGGGGAAGGCCGGTCGCCGGGTCCACCTCCGGACGAACCCACACCGGCGTGAGACCGGCCAGCACCAGCCCGAGCAGCAGCGAGCGGTGCAAGGTCCGGCTGACCACGACCCGGTCCCCCTCGCGGCCCAGGGCGAGAGCGACCGCCTGGTTGGCATGGGTCGCGCCGCCGGTCGAGAAGCGGCAGAAGTCCGCCCCCCACAGCTGCGCCGCCCGGGCTTCGGCGTGGCTGAGCACTCCGCTGGACAGCTTCATGGTGTCGAGGCCCGCGTACAGGGGGACGTCACCGGCCACCACGTCGCCGACGAGGTCCGTGCGCTGCTTGTGTCCTGGGATGCTGAACGGCGTGGGTGGGCTCTCCTGGAACCGTAGCCACGCGTCCAGCAGTGGCGCGTCGGTGCGCAGCCCCCGAGGGTCACTCGCCATCGGGCGTCCAGTCGCCGAGCACGGAGACCAGCACCGAGGAGAACCGGCGGACCTGGCCCAGGTCGACCCATTCGTCGGCGGCGTGCAGTCCCCCACCGGAGGGACCACACACCAGGGTGGGGCACACCTGCTGCCACAGCGGTGCCTCCATCCAGTACGGCGCGTCGAAGGTCGGTCCGGTGCCGAGCCCGCCCCCGATGCGCGCCGCCAGGTCGGCCGCTGGACCGGTGGTGTCGAGCTGCCAGCCGTCGCGATGCACGACCGTCTCGGCATCGGCGTGCCAGTCCGGCTCGAGCATGGCGCGGACCTCCATCAGCGCTGCGGAGGCGGGCCGGTCCGGCGTCGTCCGCAGCTCGACGAGGCACTCGGCATGGTCGGGCACCACGAACGGCGACTCGCCGCCGTGCGCCACCGTGACCATGAGGTCACCCCCGGTCGCCCTGACCGCGGGCGCTCGCTGGTCGACCGCGTGCAACAGCCGGCCGAGGCTCGTCACCGCGTTGATGCCCAGCTCCGCCTGCGAGCTGTGGGCCGCGCGGCCCGCGAACCTCACCCTCACGACGCAGAAGCCTCGAAGCGACCGGCTCACCGCGAGGTCGGTGGGCTCCGCGACCAGGCACACGTCGGGTCGGACGTGGAGGTCGTCGAGCGCCCCGATCACCGCCTCGCTTCCCACGCTAGCGTCCTCCTCGTCGGCCACCAGGGCGAGCACCGGACGGATCGGCGCTCCCTCGCGCACCAGGTGCTCGGCAGCCGCCACCAGCGCCGCGACTCCTCCCTTCATGTCCGCGGCGCCGCGGGCATACAGGCGGTGGCCCTCGATGCGAGGCACGAACGGCTCGGACATCCCCGCCACACCGACCGTGTCGAGGTGCCCGTTGAGGACGACCGTGGGCCCGTCGGACCACCCGGACGGGACCGCCACCAGGCTGGGCCGGTCGGCGTGGCCGGGTGCGGGCACCACCGTGGCGGTGAAGCCGGAGCGCTCCAGGCGAGCGTGCAGGTGCTCCACGATCCGTCCTTCACCAGCCGCACCTGCCACCAGCCCCGGGTTGACGCTGTCGATGCCGACGAGGTCGCACAGCAGCCCCACAGCCGTGGCCGCCGCGTCCCGCATGGCGCGAGCCTAGTGCCGGCCTCTCGGCGACGCTGTCAGGCTGTCCCCTCGAGGTCGTCAGCGGCCTCGTCGGAGGCGCCCGGGATTCGCATCTCGAAGGTGTCCTTGACGACGGTGTAGTCGTAGTAGCCCATGCGTGCGATCGGCTGGATCCGTGAGATGTCGAGCTTGCCGTCGGCGGTGACCACCGCGTCGTCGACGTGGATCCGCTCCACGCTGGCGAAGACGACGTCGATGGTGCCGACGGGGGAGCTTCCGCGAAGCCGTTGGGTGGACACGTACCTGCACTCGAAGTGGCAGGGGCTGTCGGCGACCATAGGCACGGGGAAGAGGTCGGCGACAGGTAGCCGCCGAGGTGCGCGAGGTATCCGACCTGGTCGCTCTCGAACGCCTTCCCGCCGATGGCCGCGACGAGGGCGCCGAGCAGCATGGCCGTGAGCCGCCGCCGACGCTGCCGAGGAAGGTCCACCCGATGGTGGCCGACTTCGGTGTGCTCTCGGGCAGGTGCGCGAGTAGTCGGTGATGTAGGGGCCGAAGGTCAGCTGCCAGGAGGCGGCCAGCGAGATCCCGAGGATGAACGGCGCGGCAGCGAACGTGTGGTGGCTGAACGTGGTGCCGGTCTGCGGGTCGATCAGGATCCGGACGAAGAAGCCCAGGAACACCACGCCGCTGAGGAGAGCTGCGTGGAGATGTGCAGCGTCCATGCTGATGGAGAGGACGGGGCTTGGCCGCACGCCGGTCCGAGCTGCGCCGTGTGCTCGAGGCCCTCGCCGTACGTCTCGCGTGTCACCGGGCGACCGAGACGATCCGCAAGCAGACGGCAGCCATGGTCGACCTGCTCGCGAAGGACACGCACGAGCTGATCGTGGCGGGCGCCGCCAACGACTACCTGGCCGACGCGATGGCCCCTCTACAGGGTCTGTCCCGACGCTTCTGGTTCACCCAGTCGTGGATCACCACGCCCGAGATCACCGCAGGCTCCAAGCTGCACACCGAGATTCTGGGGGCAATCCTCCGACGCGACGTCGAGGCGGCTGAGGCCGCCTCTCAGGCGCTCAACGACTACCTCGTCGAGTTCTCCTACGCCGCGCTGCGCACGGCCCACGACGGGAGTGCGGGCGCAGCCAGCCGTACGCCAGGACGAATGTGACGTAGGCCAGACTGGGTGCTTGTCACTGCGGCGGGGGGTTCTGGGGCTGACTTCCTAGGCTTGCGATGGCGGCGACGATCAGTAGTGAGCCGACCGCGACGGCCGGGGTGAGCCGCTCACCAAGGAGGGACACGGCGATGAGCACCGCGGCGACGGGTTCGAGCAGCGTGGCCACGACGGCCGCCCCGCTCGGTGTGGTGCGGAGCCCGGTGAACAGCAGCACGTAGGCGACGGCCATCGTCACGACCCCGAGGTAGACCAGTAGCAGCCACGATCCGGCGTCGGTCGTCGTCATCGCCTCGCCGTGGACGTGCGCCAGGACCAGGCCGGCCGGCACCAGCAGCGCAGCGGCGACGGACATGGTCAGCGTGGTGACGGTGAGCCCGTCGTGGAGCTGGGAGAGCGGTGGAGCGAGGTCCGCTGAGAGGGCGTACGCGGCACCTGATGCCAACGCTGCGCAGATGCCCAGCGCGGGGTGCGACGCGTCGTCGGCGACACCCGAGACGCTGACGAGCAGCAGCCCCAGCACCGCCGTGGTGACCGTGAGGACTCGACCGAAGGAGGGAAGGCGCCGGCGCTGGGCGCTGGTGACCACAAGCAGCAGCACCGGGGCGAAACCCAGGGACACCACCGTCGTCACGCTGACCCCGGCGGCGACCACGGCCACGAAGAACAGCAGCTGGTAGGTCGCGGTCAACGAGCCGACGACGACCACGCGGCGCCAGTGGGCTCGGGCCAGCGACCAGCACGCGTGGTGGCGGCCCGTGGCGAGCGCGGCCAGGATGAGGGTGGCGACCGCGGCGACGGCCCGGTAGGCACTGATCGTCGGCGGTGAGAGCGGTGATCGCTCGTGAACCAGCTGGACGGCTGGCCCGATGGTGCCCCAGACCGTTCCCGCCAGACACACCATGGTGAGGCCGCGCCACGATCGAGTCGTCGGACGGTCACCCACCGTTCGTGCGGACACGGCACCATCATCAGGCAGCCGCACGCGCCAGCTCGGATCGGGTGGTGCTGCCGTACGGTCAGGAGTCGCACTGCCCACCCAGCGGTCTGCGGCTTGGCGTCACTCGTGCTCGTGCCGGCGGGGGAGCAGCATCACCGGGACGGGTGAGTTGCGGATGATCTTGGCGGCGTGCGAGCCGAGGAAGAACCGGCTCAGCGGCCCGTGGCTGGTGCCGACGACGAGCAGGTCCCCGTCGCGCCAGGCGACGTCGTGGAGGGCCTCCGCCCAGGAGCCCCCCTGGCCGAGAACCGTCTCCACCCGTGTCGCTGTCGCGATCCGTCCGCCGACGTGCTCGGACTGCTGAGTCGCCGCGGTTAGCGCTGCGGCGATGTCGTCCCGGAGTCGCTTCATCCACTCGCCGACGACCAGCTGCTCGTTGCTCGGCTCCATGGCGCCGACGTACTCGGGCATCGGCCGGACCGCGAAGCAGACGACGCGTATCGGCACTGACATCGTTCGCGCCGTCGCGGCGGCGCGGGCGAGGAGCCCACCGTCGTGGTCGGCGCGGCCGAACGCCACGCTGACCTGTGAGACCCGGGTGGCCTTCCCTTCATGGAAGGCGCGGGGCGCCACGATGACCGGCAGGTCGGTGGCGTGCAGGATGCGTTCGGCGACGCCGCCGAGCATGACGCGCCCCAGCAGCCCGGCGGAAGACGAACCGAGGGCGACGGAGCTGACCCGGCGCTCTTCGATGATGCGCAGCAGGCCCGCGGCCACCGACTCGGCTCGCAGCAGCAGGCACTCGACGTTGCGGACGCTCGCCTCGAGGTTCGTCCGGGCACGCGCCAGGGCCCTGTCCGCTCGCACCTCCAGATGGGCCAGGTACTCCTTGTCGGCCTGATACGGGTCTGGCGGCCAGGGCGCCGGTATGACGGCGAGAACGATGACGTCCTCGCCGATGGAGCGGGCCAGCATCCCGCCCAGGTGCACGGCCGCGTCGTCCTTCTGCCCGGGCGCCAGGCCGATGAGGATCGTCATGGCCGCCCCATCAGGCGGGCACGGTAGCCGGGTTCACGACGACGTGGGTCACCGGGATGCGGTAACTTTCGCGTGCCCGGTCGACGATGTCGAAACGCAGCCACGCCGAACGCTCCTCCGGCAGGGTGCAGATCACCAGCCGGTCCGGCGCGAACTCGGCTACCGCCTCCTCTAGCGCCTTGAGGGGCTTGAAGCTCCCCAGCTCGCCGCGAGCGTCGAGGTTCTCCGAGCGCAGTACCGCCAGGGTCCGATCGAGCCGGGCCTGGGCGGCCTGGACGGTCGCATCCCACATGTACACCGCACCCTCGTACATCGCGGTCCCCGTGTCGATGGGATTGGCGGGCACGCACACGAAGTACTCCGCCCGACCAGCCCGGTCGATGGACCGCAGCTCGTCGAGGAGCTCGCGACCCTCGACCGTCTCGTTGGCCAGCACCAACACTCGAGAGGCCGGGGAGGTCGGCTCGGCGACGGACGCGGCGGCCTCGGCGACCTCTGCCGCATGCCGCTCGCTCACCCGCTTGGTCACGAAGAACAGCACCACCACCACGGCCCAGGCGCCCAGGCTCTCCAGCAGCTGAGGTCGGGCGTCGGGGTCGAAGGCCATCTGCGCGAGGATCGCGATGATGCCCAGGGCCACGAAGATCGACAGCCCCGGGAACAGCCACATCTTCACGATGAGCCGGTCCGAGCCGGTACGGCGGCGCAGCACGATCTGGGAGATGCAGATCAGCACGTAGACGAACAAGATGACCGCGCCCGAGGAGTTCAGCAGCAACAAGAAGACCGTGTCGGGAGAGATCGCTGCTGCGATCACGCACAGGAAGCCCACCACCGACGATGCCAGGATCGCGGCCATCGGGACCCCGGCCCGGTTCACCCGCATCAGGCTCAGCGGTGCCTCGCGGCGAGCGGCGAGCACGAACAGCATCCGCGACGATGTGTACAGCCCGGAGTTCAGGCATGACAGCACCGCGGTCAGCACCACCGCGTTCATGATGTCGGCTGCCGCCGGGATGTTCATCGCCTGGAAGGCCGCCACGTACGGCGAGGCGGCCAGGTGCTTGGAGTTCCACGGGACGATGCACACGACCAGGAAGACCGAGCCGACGTAGAACACCGCGATGCGGCCGATCACCGAGTTGGTGGCCTTGCGGATCGCCTTGCCGGGGTCGGGCGACTCCGCGGCGGCGATCGTGGCGACCTCGGCGCCGGTCATCGAGAAGATCACCACCAGGATCGCCGCGAAGATCGCTGATGAGCCCGCGGGGAAGAACCCACCGTGCGCCGTCAGGTTGCTGACGTCGAGACTCCTGTGCGGCCAGGCGCCCAGGATGTAGAGGGCGCCCATGACCAGGAACAGGACGATGGCGGCCACCTTGATCCCGGCGAACCAGAACTCGAACTCGCCGAAGGAGCTCACCGAGAACAGGTTCGTCGCGGTCATCAGCGACATCAACACCAATGACACCAGCCACAGCGGTAGCCCGGGCAGCCAGAACTGGACCACCGTCGCGCCGGCGACCGCCTCGAAGCCGATCACGATCACCCAGAAGTACCAGTACAACCACCCCACCGAGAAGCCGGCCCAGCCACCCAGCGCGTTCCGGGCATAGTCGGCGAAGGAGCCCGTCGACGGGTTGGCCACCGCCATCTCGCCCAGCATCCGCATCACCATGATGACCAGGAACCCGCTGAGCGCGTAGCTGATGAACGAGGAAGGGCCCGTCTCGGAGATCACCACCCCGGACCCGACGAACAAGCCGGCCCCGATGACACCGCCCATCGCGATCATGGTGAGGTGTCGCTGGGAGAGACCTTTCTTCAGCTCAACAGGGGGAGCACCCATCGCGGTCTCCTCAGGGAAGTAAAAGGTAGAGGCACTGTGACTGTCGTCACACCCGGGTGTCAAGGCCACGTCGGTCCATCACGAGTGGACCGAGAACGCAGCGTGCCGAGCAACGACGCCCGCCTCGGGTCCGAGCGAGTTCAGCAACCCCCATCTCCCTCTGGGTCGGCTGGACCAGCCGGCGTCAGATCACCTTCTGCTCAGCGGCGATCACTGCGCCCAGGGCGGTGCGAGGCGTTGGCCGTCCGAGTCCATGATGGCTGTCATTCCGAGCGACGTGGTGACCCACGCGGCAGCCGGTTCGTCGGTGCTGTTGCTGACGCGGAAGAGTGCTTGGGCCGGAACCAGGACGGCGTCACCGGCCTGGGCGGTGAACTGCTCTGCGTCGACCTCGACCTCGAGGTGTCCCTTCAGCAGGTAGAGGACCTCTTCGCAGGTCATGCGATGCGCGTGTCCGATGGTTCTGGGTGGGAACTCGGCCCGCCAGGCTCCGAGCTGCGCGGCGCCGGCGGCGGTGGTGACGTATGAGCGGAAGTCGACTCCGTGGACGTGAAAGCTGCGAGCGGACGAGCTCGTGAGATGGGGCATGGTTCCTCGCTAGGTAGACAATATGGTTGACCATACTGGTAAACCGGGTTGTCCACAAGTCGTAGGCTGTGGGCGTGCCCGACCTTCCGCCCGACCACGCGATGCCCTTCTTGCTGATATCGGCCTTCCGAGGTCTCGTCGACTCGGTTCACGAGCACCTTGCCGATGCCGGCTTCCCGCACCTGCGCGCCGCGCACGGATTCGCGATGCAGGCGATCGGCAACGGCTGTACGAGCGTCGAGCTGGGCCAGCGTCTCGGCGTCTCGAAGCAGGCCGCCGCGAAGACCGCCAGGAACCTGGAAGACATGGGCCTCATCGAACGACGGGCCAACCCGCTCGACGGTCGCGAGCGCATCCTGGTGCCGACGACGCAGGGTCGACGCATGCTGCAGCTGTCCGCCGACGGGTTCACCCGGCTCGTGGGCCGATGGCGAGTCGCCGTTGGGGACGCGAACGTGGACGCAGTCCTGACCACCCTCACCCAGGCCAGCCACGGCAGACGCGGTCCCACGGACCTGTCCGACTGGACATAGACGACGTCTCGGCCGGTGAGCCATCTCCTCACGGGGCTCCCGAATGCCGATCAGCGACGCCGCCACGGCCCTCCGTCGGTTGGTTCGGGCATGCAGCCGAGCGCGTGTTCACGTTGTGCCGCTGGGAGGGCGACACCCAGCTGAGTGGCCGCACATCCGTGTCCCGTGCCCCTGATCACGCGTGCTCGCTCAATGCCGTGGACTGTGCGGAGCGGGAGCGCCTACGGTCCTGCGAGTGAGCGCTCGGCAACTTCGTGCGATGTGGATCTGTGGCGCCGTTGGGGCGGGCAAGTCCCTGGCGACTTGGGGGTCTGTTCGAGGGCCTCGCGGCAGCAGGACAGCAGGTGGCGTACGTCGACATCGATCAACTCGGCATGCTCTATCCCCCCGTCGGCGAGGACCTTCCGCTCTGCCGGACCGTGGGCGGCGGACACGGTCACCCACCTTCGACGGATCGTGGTCGAGGAGAGTCGCCCACCGCAGCAGTTGCGCGCGATGCCCGACAGTGTCGCCGACCTCGACGTCGTCTTGCTCACGGGGTCGCGAGCCGTCGGCACGTCGACCATCGCGTTCGGCCTGGCTGTGCGTCGCTGGCGTGCGAACCGCAGAACTGGCTTCCTCGATTTCCAGCAACTCGGGTTCCGGTCCACAGGTAGCCGGCCGGCGACCGACTCGGGCCTGTCGATCGCTCAGCTCGCGGCGATGCACGGTCTCATGGCTGCGCGCGGCGCCGAACTCCTGCTCGTCAGCGGCCACCTATCGGGGCGCCTCAGGCTGCCCTGCGGAGGACCTTGCGGACAGCTTCTCTCACCGTGGTTCGCCTGCGAGCCGACGAAGCGACGCTCAGGGAGCACGTGCGCACCAGGGCCCAGGGAGGCGGCGCCCGATTGGCTGGCGACGACCTGGTCGTGGCCAACCACCACCGCGAAGACCTCCTCGTTGCCACCGCGATCCCGCGCGGCCAGAGCCGTGACCGAGGCGCGATCTAGCTGATTCGTGCACGCACCGGCCTTGAAGTCAGGCAGGATGCGCCTGTGGACGCGCGCGAGGTGCGTCCAAGGTTCCGGCTGGATGTCATGGAGCACACATTGCGAGACGGCGTCGCGTTCATGTCGACCAGGAGCATCGCGCTCCTTGCCGCAACCGGATTGGTCGGCGCGATGCTGCTGGGCTTTTGGGTTGGCAACTCCAGTTCGTACGGCTCCAAGCACCTCGACGTGAAGGTCGGTCGAGCGATGCTGCACAACACGCAGAACTGGCTCACCTCGTTCGAAACCGACGACCCCGGGGAGCAGCTGGCGTTCTTTGCTGACGCCGTGGCCTCCGACTCCGCCACGGGCTTCCAGGATCACGGCGTGCCGCCGTGTCTGGAGGTCGGGGAAACGGTGCCGGTCCGCGTCGGCTACGCGTCGATCCACTTCCCCTCTGGCGTGAAAGCGCCGGTTGTCCAGTGGGTCGAGTGCCTGGACGGATAGGAGACCAGGTGGGAGCGCAGCGCCGAGTGCACTGAGATGCCGCGGTCCGTCGTACAGCCCGGGTCGAGGCAGGCGTCACGTTCCTCCGCAGCTCGAACAGCGCGGACGCGGCTCGGGTCATCTGCGAGCGGCGGTGCTGAGGACGTTGGCTCAGCGGTTGGGCGCTGCGGACCGGATCTGGCGTTGCGCTGTCCGGGAGCTCTGGAGATCCAGCTGGCAGTGCTGTGGGGCCTCGAGCGCGTCGTCAGGCGCGGAGCCGCGGCGGTTGCGGTGCCCCGGGGGCGATCCGCGTGGCCATCGTGATCTGCCGCCCTGCACGCGCCGTCGTGCCGATGTGCGAGCTCATAACGAGCAGGTTCACTCCTCGGGTTGGCTTCGACTAACCCGTAGATGCGTGTCTGTGGTTGAGCAGTTGGTAGAGCTCGATGGTCTGCCAGGATCCCTCGATCTTGGCGTACTGGTGCGCCGTGCCGTAATGCTCGAATCCACAACGGTCCAGAACCCGTCGTGAGGCGAGGTTGGTGGTCTGCGTCTCGCCTTGGAGTCGGTGAAGGTCCAACTCGTCGAAGGCGCGTCTGATGAGCTCTCGAAGGGCGGCCGAG
>JAICKK010000238.1 GCA_025927955.1 Nocardioidaceae bacterium | reverse complement strand
CCGCAGCGGGTGACGTCGATCTGCAGGCAGTCGACCGCCTGCGCGGCGCACATCCGCTCGAAGTAGGTCAGGTCGTAGCCGTACTCGCCCGCGGTCACGTCCGCCCCGACCGCGTCCCGCACCCTGCGCAGGCCGTCGAGGTCGTCGGAGGAGACCGGCTCCTCGAACCAGCGCACGTCGGAGGCGGCGACCTCGTCGTACCACCGGATGGCCTGCTGGGGGCCGTAGCCGCCGTTCGCGTCGACGAACAGCTCCACGAACGGGCCGATGACCTTCCTGGCCAGGCGCACGCGCGCGGTGTCGCGGCCCGTCCGGCTGCCCCTGCTCTCGCCCACCTTGATCTTCACCCGGGGGATGCCCGCGCCCACCCAGCCCTCCAGCTGCTCGGTGGTCTGCCGGTCGTCGTAGGCGGTGAACCCGCCGCTGCCGTAGACCGGGACCTCGTCGCGGTGCGCACCGAGCAGCCGGTGCAGGGGCAGCCCGAGCAGCCGCGCCTGCAGGTCCCACATCGCCGTGTCGATGGCCGAGAGCGCCAACGAGCCGATGCCCGGCCTGCCGGCGTTGCGCAGCTGCTCCCACATCGAGAAGTAGACGGCCGACGCGTCGAGCGCGCTGCGGCCCTCGACCACGGAGGCCAGCTTGCCGCTCACCAGCGCGACGACGGCGGAGGGCCCGTAGGTCCAGCCGGTGCCGACCAGGCCACCCGCGTGCACCTGCACGAGGACCAGCGTGGTCGAGTCCCACGTCATCGTCCCGTCCGCCTCGGGTGCGTCCGTCGGGATCGTGTAGGCGCTCGCCTCCAGCTTCGTCACGGGGACGTCGCAGGAGCCCAGGGCCGGCGCTGTGGTGCTCATGACGCGTGGTGCGGCAGGAGCTCCTGCGCCTTGGTCTTGATGCCCTCTTTGATCACGCCCCAGCGGTTCTGGTCCCCCTTGAGCAGGGCCGTCGCCGCGTCCTTCATCTGCTCCAGCGTGGCGTGCGGCGGCACGGGCGGTACGTCGGGGTCGCAGTGCACGTCGAGCACCGTGGGCCGGTCCGCGGACAGGGCCGCCTCCCAGGCCGGCGCCAGCGCCTCGGGATCGGTGACGGTCGTGGCGTGCAGGCCGAGGGAGGCGGCGAAGCCCGCGTAGGAGACGTCGGGCAGTGCCTGGGAGGCGACGAACTTCGGCGAGCCGCCCATGGCCCTCAGCTCCCAGGTGACCTGGTTGAGGTCGTTGTTGTGCAGCACCGCGACCACGAGCCGCGGGTCGCTCCAGGTCTGCCAGTACCGGCTGACCGTGATCAGCTCCGCGAGGCCGTTCATCTGCATCGCGCCGTCGCCCTCGAAGACGACGACCGGGCGCTCGGGGTGGGCGAACTTGGCGCCGATGCCGTAGGGCACGCCCGGCCCCATGGTGGCCAGGTTGCCCGACAGGGAGCCGCGCATGTCTGCGCGGAAGCGCAGCTGGCGGGCGTACCAGTTCGCCGACGAGCCGCTGTCGGCGGCGACGATCACGTCGTCGGGCAGCCGCGGGGACAGCTCGCTGAAGATCCGCATCGGGTTGACCGGGTCCGCCTCGACGTGCGCCTCCATGTCCATGGTCTCCCACCAGCGGGCGACCTTGTCGCACAGGTCCTCCTGCCAGGAGCGGTCCCTCTTGCGCTCGAGCAGCGGGACCAGCGCCTTGAGGGTGGCCGAGGCGTCGCCCACGAGGTTCACCTCGTAGGGGTAGCGCATCCCCACGAACGACCCGTCGATGTCGATCTGGACCGCGCGGGCCTGGTCGAAGGCCGGCATGAACTGCGTGTAGGGGAAGCTGGACCCGACGGTCAGCAGCGTGTCGCAGCCCATCATCATCTCGTAGCTCGGCCGGGTCCCGAGCAGCCCGATCGAGCCGGTCACGTAGGGGAGCTCGTCGGAGAGGACGTCCTTGCCCAGCAGGGCCTTCGCGACACCGGCGCCGAGCAGGTCCGCGACCTGCTCCACCTCGGCCCGCGCCCCGCGGGCGCCCTGCCCGACCAGCATCGCGACCTTGGAGCCTGCGTTCAGCAGGTCGGCGGCCCGCCGTACGGCGGCGTCGTCGGGCACCGTGGTCGGCCAGTCGATGCCGAGGCTGGAGGGCACCATCTTGAACTCGTGGGTGGGCGGGGAGTAGTCGAGCTCCTGGACGTCGTTGGGGATGATCACCACCGTGGGCGCGTGCCGCGAGAGCGCGACCCGGATCGCGCGGTCGATGACGTTCGGCAGCTGCTCGGGGACGGTCACCATCTGGACGTAGTCGCTGGCGACGTCCTTGAACAGGGTCAGCAGGTCGACCTCCTGCTGGTAGCTGCCGCCCATCGCGGAGCGGTTGGTCTGCCCCACGACCGCGACCACCGGCACGTGGTCGAGCTTCGCGTCGTACAGGCCGTTGAGCAGGTGGATGGCCCCGGGACCTGAGGTCGCCATGCACACGCCGACGCGGCCGCTGAACTTGGCGTAGCCGACCGCCTCGAACGCGCTCATCTCCTCGTGCCGGGACTGGATGAACCGCGGCTGGTCGTCGGCACGGGAGAACGCGCCCAGCAGACCGTTGATGCCGTCCCCCGGGAACGCGAAGACGTTCTCCACGCCCCACTCCCGCAGGCGGGAGAGGAGGTAGTCGGCCACTGTGCTTGACATCTGGTTCTCCTGACTTGTCGTCATGCGTCCGCGCGCCGTCCTCGGCGTCGCGGTCATGTGCTCGGATGCGCCTTACCCAGAAGCGAGGTCGGTCACCCAAGAAGGCGCTGTGCGGTACGGCGGGCGACGACCGAGGCCGCGTAGGCGCCGGCGGCCGCGGCGAGCCCCGCCCCGCCCGCGACGGCCGCCCTGGCGGCACCCGACGGAGCGGCCGGGCGGCCCGGCGCGAGGGTGAGCCCGTCGACGGGCCCGTCGCGGTAGCCGGCGGCCAGCAGCTCCGCCAGGTGCACCGCCTCGTGGCCCCCGCTGTCGAGCTCGTGGACCTGCGTCCGGCAGGAGAACCCGTCGGCCAGCGTCACGGTGCTGCGAGGCTCCTTGCGCAGCCGCGGCATCAGCACCTGCTCGGCGATGGCCTCGCTGACCTCGCCGTGGCCGGCGGTGAAGCCGAAGTTCCCGGCCAGGCCGCAGCATCCGGACTCGAGGTGCTCGACGTCCACTCCGGCGGCCTCGAGGAGCCGCTGGTCGGCGTCCCAGCCGAGGACGGCGTGCTGGTGGCAGTGCACCTGGGCCAGCGCCTTGACCCTCCCACCGTCGCCGCCGACGCGCGGCGGCTGCCAGCCGTCGGTGTGCTCGGTCAGCAGCTCGGCGAGGGTGACGGTGTGCTCGCGCAGCCGGTGAACGTCCTGGTCGGTGGGGAACAGCTCGGCGGCGTCGCCGCGGAACACGGCCGTGCAGCTCGGCTCGAGACCCACGACGAGGCCGCCCTCGCGCACGTGCGGGGCGAGCGCCGACACGGTGCGGGCCAGGACCCTCTTGGCGACCGCGAGCTGTCCGGTCGAGATCCAGGTGAGGCCGCAGCACAACGGCTCGGTCGGGATGTCGACGGCCCAGCCCGCTCGTTCGAGGACCTCGACCGCGGCCCGGCCGACGGCGGGCGTGAACGAGCTCGTGAACGTGTCGGGCCACAGCAGCACCGTGCCCCGGTGCCCGTCGCCCCGGCGGTCCCCGGGGTCGCGTGCGGCCCACCACTGCTGCAGCGTCTGCGTCGCGAACACCGGCGGCTCGCGGTTCTCGAGCCCGGCCAGGCCCATGGCCAGCCGGCCCACGACCGGCGCGTGGCCGGCCGCGTTGACGACGCCGGCGAGTCGCGCGCGCCCGACGAGCCGGGCAACGGCCGGCAGCCACCCCGTCGCGTAGTCCGCGCGCGGGCGGAGCCGGCCGGCGTAGTGGTGGGCGAGGAACTCCGCCTTGTAGGTGGCCATGTCGACGGAGGCGGGGCAGTCGTGCTTGCAGCCCTTGCAGGCCAGGCAGAGGTCGAGGGCGTCGCGGACCTCGGTCGAGCGCCAGCCGTCGCCCACCGGGCTGTCGCCGTGGCCGTTCATCATCTCGAACAGCAGCCGGGCGCGGCCTCGGGTGGAGTGCTCCTCCTCCCGCGTCACCTGGTACGACGGGCACATGACCGCGCCGGCGGCATGGCCGTGCTGGCGACACTTGCCGACGCCCACGCAGCGGTTCGCGGCCTGCGCGAACGACCCGCCGTCGTCGGGGAACTGGAAGTAGAGGTCGCGCGGGTCGTCCGGCGACCAGCTGCCACCCAGGCGCAGGTGCTCGTCCAGCCTGGCCGGACGCACGACCTTGCCGGGGTTCATCCGGTTGCCGGGGTCGAACAGCGACTTCACCTGCTCGAAGAGGCCGACGACCTCGTCCCCGAACATCCTGGTGAGCAGCTCGCCGCGGGACTGGCCGTCGCCGTGCTCCCCCGACAGCGACCCGCCGTAGGACACGACCAGGTCGGCGGCGCGCTCCATGAACCTGCGGTAGGTGGCCACACCCTCGGCGGAGTAGAGGTCGAACGGGATCCGCGTGTGCACGCAGCCCTGCCCGAAGTGCCCGTAGAGGCTGGGACCGGTGTCGCTGGCGTAGCCGAACTCCTCGAAGAGGGCCCGGAAGTCGCGCAGGTAGTCCCCGAGGCGGGGGACCGGCACCGCGGAGTCCTCCCAGCCCTCGAAGGTGTCCGGACGGTGCGGGACGTGTGCGGTCGCGCCCAGTCCCGACTCCCGCACCAGCCACAGCTCGTGCTCGAGGTCGGGGTCGTCGAAGAAGGCGACCTCCGGGTCGTGCTCGGTGTCGCCGAGCGCCTCCAGCATGCCCTTGGCCCTGGCGTCGGCGTCGTCGGTGTCCTCCCCGCCGAACTGGACCATCAGGAACCCGGTGCCCTCGGGCAGCTCCTCCATGGCCTGCTTGTTCATGCCCTTGAGCTGCTGGTCGTGCACCAGGTAGTGGTCGACGCCCTCGACGGCGATGGGG
>JAICKK010000091.1 GCA_025927955.1 Nocardioidaceae bacterium | reverse complement strand
TGGTTGAGCGACCCTCGCCCGACGCTGGTTGAGGTGCCGGAGCCCCTGGGGCGGGGGAGTCGGTTCCACCCGCACTCACGCGCGTACGTGAGCGTGGTTTCGAGGCCTCGGCTAGCGCCTCGGCACCTCAACCAGCGTGGGGGCGGGGGAGTCGGATCCACCCGCACTCACGCGCGGACGTGGCCGGCCCAGAGCGGTGTCGACGAGCTCGGCCACCCGGCGCCGGCCGTCACGGTAGCCTCGGGACATGTCCGGCTCCGCGTGCGTCGTGTTCGACCCGACGCTCACCGACTACGACTTCGGGCCGGCCCATCCGATGTCCCCGCTGCGGGTCGACCTCACCGTGCGGCTGGCCCGTGAGCTCGGCGTGATCGCGGCGGAGGGCGGCGGCTCCGGCCTGGCGACCGTCCCGGCTCCGATGGCCGGCGACGAGCTGGTCGGCCTCGTGCACGACCCGGACTACCTCGACGCCGTCCGGCTCGCCGGCAAGGACCCGCACCGCACGGTCGAGGAGCGCGGCCTCGGCACCGAGGACAACCCGAGCTTCGAGGGCATGCACGAGGCCTCGGCGCACATCGTCGGTGCCACCGTGGAGGCGGCCCGTCAGGTCTGGAGCGGGGAGGTGCTGCACGCCGCCAACATCTCGGGTGGGCTGCACCACGCCATGCCGGGCAGGGCCAGCGGGTTCTGCGTCTACAACGACGTCGCCGTGGGCATCCGGTGGCTGCTCGAGCAGGGCGTCGGCAAGGTGGCGTACGTCGACCTCGACGCCCACCACGGCGACGGGGTCGAGCGGATCTTCTACGACGACCCCCGGGTGCTGACCATCAGCCTGCACGAGACGGGGCAGATGCTGTTCCCGGGGACGGGGTTCCCCTCCGACACGGGCGGCGCGGGCGCGGAGGGCTCGGCCGTCAACGTCGCGCTGCCGCCGGGGACGTCGGACTCGGGGTGGCTGCGCGCGTTCCACGCCGTCGTACCCCCGCTGGTCCGTGAGTTCGCGCCGGACGTGCTGGTCAGCCAGCACGGGTGCGACTCCCACGCGGAGGACCCGCTCGCCCACCTCATGCTGAGCGTCGACGGCCAGCGGGCGGCGTACCTCGCCGTGCACGAGCTGGCGCACGAGGTGTGCGACGGCCGGTGGCTGGTCACCGGTGGCGGTGGGTACGCCATCGCCGACGTGGTGCCCCGGGTCTGGACGCACCTGCTGGCGATCGTCGGCGGCGCCCCGCTCGACCCGGAGACCGCCACCCCGGAGGGCTGGCGCGCGCACGTGCGCGAGCTGCTCGGTCGGGACGCGCCGCGGTCGATGACCGACGGCCGGACGCCCGCGTACCTGGACTGGTCCCGCGGCTACGACCCCGGCGCCTGGCTGGACCGGGCGGTGCAGGCCACCAGGCAGGCCGTCTTCCCGCTGCACGGCCTGGACCCGCACTACTGAGCCGCCGTCGGTGACTACAGGTGGCGGCCAGGTCTAGTCGACACGCCGGGGGGGACGTAAAAAATCGGAGATCATGTCCCCCCTATCTCAACAGTCACACTAGGCTCTGTACTCACGAGGCACAGGCGAAGGGTCTCCGGCGGGGAAGCCGGGGGGCGAATGTGCGCGAAAGTGCGGTGCAGCATGGCGTCGAGCTCGGGTCCCACGGGTAAGACCGGGGACGTGTCGCAGGTGCGGTTCCTGACGGTGGCGGAGGTCGCCGCGGTCATGCGTGTGTCCAAGATGACCGTCTACCGGCTGGTCCACTCCGGTGAGCTGCCGGCCGTGCGGGTCGGTCGCTCCTTCCGCGTCCCCGAGGACGCGGTCAACGAGTACCTGCACCGCAGCTTCTTCCAGACCGGCTGACCGGCCCACCGCCATCGCTCAGGCGGACAGCACGGTGAGGACGCGCCCCTCCTTCATGGCGGGGGTCACGGTGCGCCCCTCCTTCATCGCGGGGCGGACGACGATGCCGCGGCCCTCCTTCATGGCCGGGCGGACGACGATGCCGCGGCCCTCCTTCATCGCGGGGCTCACGGTGCGGCCCTCCTTCATGGCCGGGCTCACGGTGCGGCCCTCCTTCATCGCGGAGACCGTGGCGTGAGCGTGCTCGGGGGCCGCGGTCACGGCGTGTGAGACGGCTCCGAGGGCCCCCAGCGTCGTGGTGGCCACCGCGGCCACCAGGGCACCGGTGAGGACTCGTCGTGCGGGGCGCAGCATCGTTGTCATGAACATGTCAAAGCCCCTCCCAAGGCCTCGGCGAGACCGTTGGTCGGTGCGCAAATCGTTTCGCACGTCGTCTCGCAACCAGAGTGTCGGACCGTGGGGGCGGCGACTTGAGCCCCATGTGGTCTCCGGCCCCCGCGACCTCGCGACGGACGTTCGGGACTCGCGTTTCGTGGGCACCCAGGCGGGCGGCTAGGCTGGCCCTTTCCGTCAGTCAGCTCGTCAGTACGTCGGCCCCGGGTCGTCGTGTCGTCGCCCCGGAGGGTCGTAGTCGTGGGATCGGTAGTCAAGAAGCGTCGCAAGCGGATGGCCAAGAAGAAGCACCGCAAGCTGCTGAAGAAGACGCGCATCCAGCGTCGCCGCCAGGGCAAGTAGGCGGCACCGGGCCGGCAGCCATGGGACGCGTCGTGCTCGTGACCGGGGTCTCGAGAGGCCTCGGCGGCCGGTTCGCGCGTCGCATCGCCGCCGACCCGTCCGTGGACAGGGTCATCGGCGTCGACGTGGTGCCGCCCCGCGGGGACCTGGGCACGGTCGCGTTCGTGCGCGCCGACATCCGCAACCCCGTGATCGCGAAGGTCATCGCCGGTGAGGACGTCGACACCGTCGTCCACCTCAGCGTGCTGGCCTACGGCGACCGGGCTGCCCGGGGCGGTCGCTCCGCGATGAAGGAGCACAACGTCATCGGCACCATGCAGCTGCTCGCCGCCTGCCAGCAGGCGACGGGTCTCGAGCGCCTGGTGGTCCGGTCCTCGGCCGCGGTCTACGGCTCCTCGAGCCGCGACCCCGCGATGTTCACCGAGGACATGGGCGCCAAGCGGCTGCCGCGCTCGGGCTACGCCAAGGACGTGCTCGAGGTCGAGGGCTACGTGCGCGGGTTCGCCCGGCGCCGCCCCGACGTCGCCGTCACCATGCTCCGGGCCGCGAACACCGTGGGGCCGGGAGTGTCCTCGACGCTCACCGAGTACTTCCGGCTGCCCGCCGTGCCCACCGTCCTGGGGTACGACGCGCGCCTGCAGCTGCTGCACGAGTCCGACCTGCTCGGCGTCCTGCAGCACGCGACTCTCGGCGGCGTGCACGGCACCTTCAACGTCGCCGGCGACGGGATCGTGATGCTCTCCCAGGCGGTCCGCCGGCTCGGCCGGCCCTCCCTGCCGATGCCACCGGTTGCGCTCGGGATGGTCGCCACCGCCTCCCGCCGGCCGCGGCTTCGCCGCATGCACGTGGAGCTCGACGCGCTGCTCACGTTCGGCCGGGGGCTGGACACCAGCCGCATGCGCGAGGTGCTCGGCTTCTCCCCGGCGTACACCACCGAGGAGGCGTTCGCGGACTTCGCGCGCAGCGTGCCCCCGGGGCCGCTGCCCCGCGTGCTGCCGGCGCTGGTGCCCGACGCTGCGGGAGCCGGCCGTGGGTGACGCCGAGGTGGTCCCGCTGGGCACCAGGGGCCGGCCCGGCCGCGGCAGCGGCAGCAGCAAGCCGTCGGCGGCGGCCCGGACCCTCGCCGGGTCCGCCACGGCGCCCGGCCGGGGCACGGTGCCCCGGCCCCGGACCGCGCGGGACCCGCGACCGGGGGCGCCCGACACGTCAGCCACAGCGCCGGACACGTCAGCCCCCGCACCCGACACGTCAGCGCCAGCCCCAGCACCCGCCCCACCGCCGGCCCCGGCGCAGGTGCGCGAGCCGGGTCCCGCAGGCGGGATCCCCGCCGGGGAGTGGGTGCAGGCACTGGCGGCCGCCGCCGCGGAGGTCTTCGGGGAGGACTGGGAGCGCAAGGCCGCGGAGCTGCTGGCGTTCCTGCGCCGTCGGCTGACCGGCGACTACCGGGTCGACGAGTACGGCTTCGACCCCGAGGTCACCGAGCGGCTCCTGCTGGCGGCGGTGCGCCCGCTCAAGGAGAGGTGGTTCCGCGTCGAGGTCCGCGGGGCGGAGAACATCCCCACCAGCGGGGGCGCCCTCGTGGTGTCCAACCACTCCGGCACCGTCCCGGTCGACGGGCTGGTGACCATGGTCTCCGTCCACGACGCCGTCGGTCGCCACCTCCGCCCGCTCGGGGCGGACCTCGTCTTCCGGCTGCCGCTGATCGGCGAGCTGGCGCGCAAGGGCGGGGCCACGCTGGCGTGCAACGAGGACGCCCAGCGGATGCTCAGCGACGGCGAGCTCGTCGGGGTGTGGCCGGAGGGCTTCAAGGGCATCGGCAAGCCGTTCTCCGAGCGGTACAAGCTGCAGCGGTTCGGGCGCGGCGGGTTCGTGTCGGCCGCGATGCGCACCGGCGTGCCGATCGTCCCCTGCTCGGTGGTGGGCGCCGAGGAGATCTACCCGCTCGTGGGCAACGTCCCGGCGCTCGCGCGGCTGCTCGGCCTGCCGTACCTCCCGGTCACCCCGTTCTTCCCGTGGCTCGGTCCCCTGGGCCTGGTGCCGCTGCCCTCGAAGTGGCTCATCGAGTTCGGTGAGCCGATCCGCACCGACATGTACGCACAGGGTGACGAGGGCGCCGCGGACGACCCGATGCTGGTCTTCAACGTCACCGACCAGGTGCGCGAGACCATCCAGCAGACGCTCTACTCGCTGCTCGTGCGGCGCGGCCCCGTCTTCGGCTGAGCGACCCGGCGACGGACCGCGAGCGCGGCACCGGCGGCTCCGGAGGCGGCCCCGGTGAGGCCGGCCGCGAGCAGGACGAGCCGGGCCGCCTTGCGACCGGTCCGGTAGTCCCGGATGCGCCACCCCTGGCGGCGCGCGTGCTCGCGCAGCCGCCCGTCCGGGTTCACCACGCACGGGTCCCCCACCAGGCTCAGCATCGGCAGGTCGTTGTAGCTGTCGGAGTACGCCGAGCAGCGGGACAGGTCGAGGCCCTCGCGCTCGGCCAGCGCGGCGACCGCCTCGGCCTTGGCGGGACCGTGCAGCAGGTCGCCGACGAGGCGGCCGGTGTAGACGCCGTCGACCTGCTCGGAGACCGTGCCGAGGGCACCGGTCAGGCCCAGCCGGCGGGCGATGATCCGGGCGATCTCGACCGGTGCGGCGGTCACCAGCCACACCTGCTGGCCCTGGTCGAGGTGCAGCTGGGCCAGGGCCCGCGTGCCGGGCCAGATCCGGTGCGCCATCACCTCGTCGAAGATCTCCTCGCTGAGCTGCTCGAGCTCCGCGACCGGATGGCCCTCGATGAACGCGAGCGCCGAGGCCCGGGCCTTGGCGACGTGCTCCGGGTCCTCGACACCGACCAGCCGGAAGTACGCCTGCTTCCACGCGGCGGCGAGGATGTCGCGCGTGGTGAAGAAGCTCCGGCGGTACAGGCCGCGGGCGAGGTGGAAGATGGTGGCGCCCTGCATGACCGTGTTGTCGACGTCGAAGAACGCCGCCGCCTCCGGGTCCGGCGGCGTCAGCAGCGAGCTCTCGACCTCGGCCGCCGCGGCCGCGGCCTCGCCCGCGAGCGTCGAGCGGCTGCGGAGGTCGGGGACCGCACGGGCACGGCGCGCGGCCCGGGAGGGAGTCACGGGCCCACCCTAGAGCCCACCCGGCGCGCGCGGCTTCGGCCGCGACGGGGCGCCGGGGTGGTGTGCAAGACTCGCGGGCTGTGAGCGCCCATCTTGCCGCGCTGCTCTCGCGGGCAGCCGCCGAGGCCCCGGACCGGGTCGCGCTGGTCGAGGCGCGCTCGGGGCGGCGGGTGACGTGGGCCGAGCTCGACGCCGACGCGGACCGCGTCGCCCGGGGCCTGGCCGCGCTCGGCCTGGTGGCCGGCTACCGGGTCGCGGTGGCGCTGCCCAACCGGGTGGAGCTGGTCGCCGCCTACCTCGGCGCGCTGCGCGCCGGTCTGGTGGTGGTGCCGGTCAACCCGCGCTCGGCCACCGGCGAGCTGGTCCGGATGCTGGTGGACTGCGGCGCCCGGCTGGTGCTCGCCGACGTCACCACGCTGACGACCGTCCGCCAGGCCGTCGCCGGGCTCCAGGACGCGCTGGTCGGTGCGGACGAGGACCTGCGCAGCCGGACCGTCGTGCCCCGGGTGGTGGCGCTGTCCGCGCCCGGGCTGCCCGGCGAGTCGACGTACGACCAGCTGGTCGCCGGGGTCGGCCCGCAGGCGAGCCCGGCGCTGCGGCTGCCCGAGGACGCCGAACGGCTGGCGGTGCTGCTCTACACCAGCGGCACCTCGGGCCGGCCGCGCGCCGCGATGCTCACGCACCGGGCGCTGCTGGCGAACGTCGAGCAGGCCGCGGCGGTCCGCCCGCCCCTGCTGACCGGCGACGACGTGGTCCTCGGGGTGCTGCCGATGTTCCACGTCTACGGGCTCAACGCCGTGCTGGGGCAGGTGCTGCGGCAGCGGGCCCGCCTGGTCGTCGTCGACGGGTTCGACCCCGAGGAGACGCTCGGCGTCGTCGAGGACGAGGCGGTCACCGTCCTCCCGGTCGCGCCGCCCGTGTTCGTCGCCTGGCGCGGCGTGCCCGACCTGCGGGCGCGCCTGGCGGGGGTGCGGCTGGTGCTGTCGGGGTCCGCCCCGCTGTCGCCGGCCGTGGCCGCGGAGTTCACCGCCCGGACCGGGCTCGAGGTGCACCAGGGGTACGGCCTCACGGAGGCGGCCCCGGTCGTCACCTCGACGCTGTGCTCGCGTGGTGGCCTCAAGCCGGGCTCGGTGGGGGCGCCCCTGCCGGGCGTCGAGCTGCGCCTGCTCGACGAGACGGGCGGCGCCGACGCGGGCGACGACCCGGGCGAGATCTGGCTGCGGGGCGACAACCTGTTCAGCGGGTACTGGCCCGACGGCCCCGGGGGCCCCGACGCCCCCGACGCGGAGGGCTGGTTCGCCACCGGGGACGTCGGCATCCTCGACGGGGACGGCGACCTGATCCTCGTCGACCGGGTCAAGGAGCTGGTCGTGGTGTCGGGCTTCAACGTCTACCCCACCGAGGTCGAGGACGTGCTCACCGAGCTCGGGTCGGTGGCCGAGGCGGCCGTCATCGGGGCTCCGGACGAGCGCACCGGCGAGGCGGTGGTCGCCTACGTGCGGCCGGTCCCCGGCTCGTCGTACTCGGTCGACGAGGTGGAGCGGCAGGTGCGCGAGCACTGTGCGGTCCGGCTGGCACGCTTCAAGCGCCCCCGGGAGGTGCACGTCGTCGAGGAGCTGCCGCACACCGTCATCGGCAAGGTCGCCAAGGGCCGTCTGCGGGCGCGGCGCCGGCCCGACCGGCCGGGACTGCTCGGATGAGCGCCCGGGTCACGCTCTACACCCGACCGGGCTGCCACCTGTGCGAGGACGCCCGGGCCGTGGTGCAGAGCGTCTGCACCGAGCTCGGCGAGGGCTACGTCGAGGTGGACATCACCGCCGGTCCCGAGGCCGAAGCGCTGACCCGCAGGTACGGCGAGGAGATCCCCGTGACGCTCGTCGACGGGCGCCAGCACGACTTCTTCGCCGTCGACCCGGACCGGCTGCGCGCGGCGCTCGGCCGTCGGCGGCGCTGAGGAGGAGACCCGCCGGAGGTGACGCGGCTCACCTGTGCTAGCGGTGCCCGGCGCTCGGTTTGTTCTCCCGTTCACAAACTCCTAGAGTGAACGTCGCTGCCGGCCCGCCGCTCCCGGACCCGGAGGATCCGGGATCGACGCGAGCCGGCCACCGACCACCACGTCTGGTTGACGTCAGGAGAACCGTGACCTCGCCGCGTAGCCCCCGGACCGGGTCCCCGGCCGACGGTTCCCACGGTCGCCACGGTGCCGACGGCGTCGGCGGCCCGTCGGTGAGGGTGCCCGAGCGCGGCATCCCCGAGGCCACCGTCGCCCGGCTGCCCGTCTACCTGCGGGCCCTGACCGGTCTCTCGGAGCGGGGCACCGCGACCTGCTCGAGCGAGGAGCTGGCCGGCGCGGCCGGCGTGAACAGCGCCAAGCTGCGCAAGGACCTGTCCTACCTCGGCTCCTACGGCACCCGCGGGGTCGGCTACGACGTGGAGTACCTCCGCTACCAGATCGCCCGAGAGATCGGCGTGACCCAGGACTGGCCGGTGGTGATCGTCGGCATCGGAAACCTCGGGCACGCGCTGGCCAAGTACAGCGGCTTCTCCTCCCGCGGCTTCCGCATCGTGGCGCTGCTCGACGCCGACCCGCGGCGGCAGGGCGAGGAGGTGGCCGGCCTGGGGGTCCGTCCGTTCGAGGAGGTCGACGCGCTGGTGGAGCGGCACCGGGTGGCGATCGGCGTGATCGCCACACCCGCGGTCGCCGCCCAGGAGGTCTGCGACCGCCTCGTCGCCGCGGGCGTCACGAGCATCCTCAACTTCGCGCCGGCGGTGCTCTCGGTCCCCGAGGGCGTCGACGTTCGCAAGGTGGACCTGTCCATCGAGCTGCAGATCCTCGCCTACCACGAGCAGCGCAAGACCCTCGCCGACGTGCTCGACGGGACCCCGGTCGCCAGCGGGGCGGTGAGGTCGTGAGCGTGCTCGTCGTGGGCGTCTCGCACAAGACTGCTCCCGTCCCGGTCCTGGAGCGGCTGACCCTGGACGCCCCGGGCGTCGACAAGCTGCTGCACGCCGTCTCCGCCTGCGACGACGTGCAGGAGGCGTTGGTGCTGGCCACCTGCAACCGGGTGGAGATCTACGCCGACGTGGACCGGTTCCACGGCAGCGTGGAGGCGGTGTGCCGGCTGCTGTGCGAGCTCGCCGAGCGGGAGGGCGGCGCCCCCGAGGACGTGGTGCCGCACCTGTACGTCCACTACGACGACGGCGCCGTCTCGCACCTGTTCCACGTCACCACCGGGCTGGACTCGATGGTCCTCGGCGAGGGGCAGATCCTCGGCCAGGCCCGCGAGGCGCTGCGCGTCGGCCAGGACGCCGGCACCGTCGGTCCGGCGCTCAACGTGCTGTTCCAGCAGGCGCTGCGCGTCGGCAAGCGCACCCACGCGGAGACCGACATCGACCACGCGGCGCCGTCGCTGGTCGCGCTGGCACTCGAGCAGGCCGCCGCCCACGTCGGGCCCCTGGCCGGCAAGCGGGCGCTGGTGGTCGGCGCCGGGTCGATGGCCGGCCTGACCCTGGCGACCCTCTCCCGGCTGGGCGTGGCCGACGTGGTGGTCGCCAGCCGCACCGAGGCGCACGCGCGCCGCCTCGCCGAGCAGTACGACGGGCGGGCCGTCCCGCTCACCCAGGTCCAGCAGGCGCTCGCCGACGCCGACCTGCTCGTGTCCTGCACCGGTGCCACCGGAGTGGTGCTGCCGCTCGAGGTGGTCGCGGCCGCCCGCGCGGAGGTCACCGGCCCGCTCGCGGTCGTCGACCTCGCCCTTCCCCACGACGTCGACCCCGCGGTCGCGGCGCTGCCCGGCGTGCGGCTGCTCGACCTGTCCCGGCTGGCCGGTGCGGTGAACGCCTGGGACGGCGGCGCGGACGTCGGCGCGGTCCGGGAGATCGTCACCCAGGAGATCACCTCCTTCCTGGCCGCCCGCAGCGCGGCCACGGTGACCCCGACCGTGGTGGCCCTGCGCACCATGGCCACCGGCATCGTCGACACCGAGATGCGCCGGCTCGCCTCCCGGCTGCCCGACCTCGACCCGCAGGCGTGGTCCGAGGTGGAGCACGCCGTCCGCAGGGTCGCCGACAAGCTGCTGCACCAGCCCACGGTGCGGGTCAAGGAGCTGGCCAACGAGACCGGCGCCGTGTCCTACGCCGCCGCGCTCGCCGAGCTGTTCTCCCTCGACCCCGACGCCGTCGAGGCGATGACCCGGGCGGAGGGGCTGTGAGCACACCAGGCACCAGCCGCCCCGAGCGCCCCGAGCGGCCCGTGCGCGTCGGCACCCGCGCCTCCGCCCTCGCCCGCACCCAGTCCGAGCAGGTGGCCCGGGCGCTGCGCGACGCGCTGCGCCGGGACGTGCTGCTCGTCGAGGTGACCACCGAGGGCGACGTGTCCCGCGCTCCGCTCGCCCAGATCGGCGGCACCGGCGTCTTCGTCGGAGCGCTGCGCGACGCGCTGCTGCGCGGGGAGGTCGACGTGGCGGTGCACTCGCTCAAGGACCTCCCCACCGAGCCGCACCCCGACATCGCGCTGGCCGCCGTACCCCTGCGGGAGGACCCGCGCGACGTCGTCGTCGCCCGGGACGGCCTGACCCTCGGCGAGCTGCCCGCCGGCGCCCGGGTGGGCACCGGGTCCCCGCGCCGGGCGGCGCAGCTGCACGCGCTCGGCCTCGGCCTCGACGTGGTCGCGATCCGTGGCAACGTGGACACCCGGATCCGCAAGGTCTCCGACGGCGAGGTGGCCGCCGTGGTGCTGGCCCGCGCCGGTCTGGCGCGGCTGGGCCGGCTGGGCGACGTCACCGAGGTGCTCGACCCGCTGCAGATGCTGCCCGCACCCGGCCAGGGCGCGCTGGCGGTCGAGTGCCGGCTCGCCGACACCGAGCTCGTCGAGGAGGTCCGGGCCGCCGTCGACCACCCCCGCACCCGGGTGGCGGTCGCCGCCGAACGGGCGCTGCTGGCCGCCTTGGAGGCGGGCTGCTCGGCGCCCGTGGGCGCCCTCGCCGACCTCGCCGAGGGCGAGGACGGCGACGAGCTGTGGCTGCGGGCGGTGGCCCTGTCCGGCGACGGCGCCGCGGCCGTCCGCCGGTCGACCAGCGGACCGCCGCACGACGGCGAGCGGCTCGGCCGGGCCCTCGCCCAGGAGATGTTGGACGAGGGGGCAGCGAGCTTGATCGAGGAGCAGGCGTCATGACGACCAGCAGGACCACGCGCGCCGGTAAGACCGGCGCCCGCGCCACCAGCCAACCCAGCGGGACCACCGCGGCACCGAGGACCGGCACCACCCCCCGCCCCACCACCGGCACCGAGAGAGTGAACGTGAGCAAGAACCACACCCCGGAGCAGACCCCGGCCCAGATCCCGGCCCAGACCACAGGGGAGGGGACGCCCGCTCGGGCCAGGGCCCCGCGCAGGACCGGCTTCGTCTCCTTCGTCGGCAGCGGCCCGGGAGACCCCGAGCTGCTGACCGTGCGGGCGGTGGACCTGCTGCGGTCCGCGGAGGTGGTCGTCACCGAGTCCTCCGAGCACGCGGCGCTCGTCGCCGCCCTGTGCACCGACGCGGAGGTCGTCGACGGCGGGTTCGGCCAGGACGGCCAGCCGCTGACCCACGCGGGGCGCGCCAAGGTCGTGGTCAAGCAGGCCCGGACCGGCAAGCGCGTGGTCCGGCTGATGGGCGGCGACCCGTTCGTCTACGCGTCCGGTCCGGAGGAGGCGCAGGCCTGCGTCAAGGCCGGCGTCGGCTTCGAGATCGTCCCCGGCGTGTCGTCGGTGACCGCCGTCCCGGCGTACGCAGGGGTGCCGCTGACCGACAAGAAGCACCGCGAGGTCGCGGTGGTCAACTGCTCGGAGGCCAAGGTCGACTGGTCCCAGTACGCCGTCGACCGCACTCTGGTGCTGCTGTCCGCCGTCGGGTCGATCGGCGAGGTGGCGGCGGCGCTGATGCGGGCGGGACGCGACCCGGGTACCCCGGTGGCGATGACCCGGGTGGGCACCACCACCGCCCAGGAGACGGTGGTCTCCACCCTCGACCGGATCGCCGCCGACGCCCGGGCGGCGCGGATGGCGCCCCCGGCGGTCACCGTCGTGGGCGACGTGGTGGACCTGCGCAGCACGCTGTCGTGGTTCGAGACCAAGCCGTTGTTCGGCTGGCGGGTGCTGGTGCCGCGCACGAAGGAGCAGGCCGGCGCGCTGTCCGCGCGGCTGCGCAGCTACGGCTCGGTGCCCGAGGAGGTGCCGACGATCTCCGTCGAGCCGCCGCGCAACCCCCAGCAGATGGACAAGGCGATCCGTGGCCTCGTCGAGGGCCGCTACGAGTGGGTGGCGTTCACCTCGGTCAACGCGGTCCGCGCCGTCCGGGAGAAGTTCGACGAGTACGGCCTCGACGCCCGCGCCTTCTCCGGCCTCAAGATCGCGGCCGTCGGCGAGAAGACGGCCGCGGCCATGGTGGCCTGGGGCCTGCGCCCCGACCTGGTGCCCACCGGCGAGCAGTCGGCCCGCGGGCTGCTCGACGACTGGCCGCCGTACGACGAGGTGCTGGACCCCATCAACCGGGTGTTCCTGCCGCGCGCCGACATCGCCACCGAGACCCTGGTGGCCGGGCTGCTGGACCTGGGCTGGGAGGTCGACGACGTGACGGCCTACCGCACGGTCCGCGCCACCCCGCCGCCGGCGCCGACCCGCGAGGCGATCAAGAGCGGGAGGTTCGACGCCGTGGTGTTCACCTCCTCCTCCACCGTGCGCAACCTGGTCGGGATCGCCGGGAAGCCGCACGCCTCCACGGTGATCGCCTGCATCGGCCCGGCCACCGCGAAGACCGCCGAGGAGCACGGCCTGCGCGTCGACGTCCTCGCCCCCTCCCCGTCGGTGGAGTCGCTGGTCGACTCGCTGGCCGACTACGGCGCCGCCCGCCGGGTGTCGCTGGTCGAGTCGGGCCAGCCGGTCACCCGCCCGTCCGAGCGGCGGCCCTCGGCCCGCAGGAAGGCCACGTGAGCGGGCAGCCGGGCTTCCCGACCGTCCGGCAGCGGCGGCTGCGCCGGACCCCGGCCCTGCGCCGGCTGGTCGCGGAGACCTCCCTGGAGGCCCGCCAGCTCGTGCTGCCGGTGTTCGTCCGCGAGGGCGCCCGCGAGCCGGTCGCGATCACCAGCATGCCGGGCGTCGTCCAGCACACCCGCGACTCGCTGCGCAAGGCGGCCGCGGAGGCCGCCGAGCTCGGGCTGGGCGGGATCATGCTGTTCGGCGTCCCCGAGCACAAGGACGCGCGCGGCACCGGTGCGGTCGACCCCGCGGGGATCCTCAACGTGGCCATCACCGACTGCGTCGCCGAGGTCGGCGACGCGCTGCCGGTGATGGCCGACCTGTGCCTCGACGAGTTCACCGACCACGGCCACTGCGGCGTGCTCGACGCCTCGGGAGCGGTGGACAACGACGCGACCCTCGAGCTGTACGCCGAGATGGCCCTCGCCCAGGCCGCGGCCGGGGTCGACCTCGTCGGGCCGTCGGGGATGATGGACGGCCAGGTCGGCGTCGTCCGCTCGGCCCTCGACGGCGCCGGGCACGCGGGCGTCGCGATCCTGGCCTACTCCGCGAAGTACGCCTCCGCGTTCTACGGCCCCTTCCGCGAGGCCGTCGACTCGTCCCTGCAGGGCGACCGGCGCACCTACCAGCAGGACGGCGGCAACGTCGTCGAGGGCGTCCGGGAGGCCCTGCTCGACGTCGGGGAGGGCGCCGACCTCGTGATGGTGAAGCCGGCGCTGGCCTACCTCGACGTCCTGCGCGCCGTCCGCGAGGCCGTGGACGTGCCCGTGGCGGCGTACAACATCTCCGGCGAGTACGCCATGGTCGAGGCCGCCGCCGCCCGCGGCTGGATCGACCGCGACGCCGCCATCCTCGAGATGCTGACCTCCATCCGCCGGGCCGGTGCCGACGTCGTGCTCACCTACTGGGCCGCGGAGGTCGCCACCCGGCTGCGGGGAAGCCTGAGAGGGGGCTCCTGGTGAGCTCGGTGCCCTCGCGCCCCACCTCGGCCTCCGCCGCCCTCTTCGAGCGCGCGCTGGCGGTGACCCCCGGCGGGGTGAACTCCCCGGTCCGCGCCTTCAACGCCGTCGGCGGGACGCCGCGCTTCATCGAGCGGGCGCAGGGTCCCTACCTCTTCGACGTCGACAGCACCGAGTACGTCGACCTGGTGGGCAGCTGGGGGCCGATGCTGCTCGGCCACGCGCACCCGCAGGTGCTCGACGCCGTGCGCGCGGCGGTGGCTCGCGGCACGTCGTACGGCACCCCGACGAGGCCCGAGGTGGAGCTCGCCGAGGCGATCGTCGCGCGGACCCCGGTCGACAGGGTGCGGCTGGTCTCGTCGGGGACCGAGGCCACGATGTCCGCGATCCGGCTGGCCCGCGGGTTCACCGGACGCGAGCTGGTGGTGAAGTTCGCCGGCTGCTACCACGGGCACGTCGACTCGCTGCTGGCGGAGGCGGGTTCAGGGCTCGCCACCCTTCGAGACGCGCACTCGGTGCCCGGGACACCGGGCGTTCCGGCCGCGTCCACGGCCGCCACCGTCGTGCTGCCCTACAACGACCCGGACGCGGTCCGTGCCCTGATCGCCGAGCGGGGCGACCAGATCGCCTGCCTCATCACCGAGGCCGCGCCCGGCAACATGGGCGTGGTGCCACCGGCACCCGGCTTCAACCGGCTGCTCTCGCAGCTGTGCACCGAGGCCGGAGCCCTGTTCGTCAGCGACGAGGTGATGACCGGCTTCCGGGTGACCCGCTCCGGCCAGTACGGCGTCGACGGGGCCGTCGAGGGCTGGCGCCCGGACCTGCTGACCTTCGGCAAGGTGATGGGCGGCGGCTTCCCGGCGGCGGCGTTCGGCGGCCGTGCGGACGTGATGGCGATGCTCTCGCCCGAGGGCCCCGTCTACCAGGCCGGCACGCTGTCGGGGAACCCGGTCGCCACCACCGCCGGGCTGGCGACGCTGCGCCTGGCGACCCAGGAGGTCTACGAGCACCTGGACAAGACCTCCCAGGTGGTGCGCGAGGCCGCCTCCGCCGCGCTGGCCGAGGCCGGTGTGCCGCACGTCGT
>JAICKK010000133.1 GCA_025927955.1 Nocardioidaceae bacterium | reverse complement strand
GAACGGTAGTGTCGCCGACGAAGCGGCGCGTCCCAACCGGGGATGCCGGATGCACCGGAGGGCGAGAGTCATGGGCAGCGCGATGCGCAAGATGGGTGTCTACCTCGGGCTGCTCGAGGACACCGGGCGCTACGACACCGACCAGTACGACCCCGCCTACTACGACGAGTACGACGAGCAGCAGCAGGCCGCGCGTCCCCAGGAGCCGGCGCGCCCGGCCCCGGTGGCGAACATCTCCGAGCGCCGGCGGCCCCAGCCGGGGCAGCCGGCCCAGCCGGTGCAGCCGGTCGGCTCGCCGAGCGTGGTGGCCGAGCTGTCCCGGATCACCACGCTGCATCCGCGCACCTACAACGAGGCGCGGACCATCGGCGAGAACTTCCGCGAGGGCGTTCCGGTGATCATGAACCTCTCGGACATGGACGACGCGGACGCCAAGCGGCTGGTCGACTTCGCCGCGGGCCTGGTCTTCGGGGTGCGCGGGACCATCGAGCGGGTGACCAACAAGGTGTTCCTGCTCTCGCCGCCGAACGTCTCGGTCGCCGCCGAGGACAAGCAGCGGATCGCGGAGAACGGCTTCTTCAACCAGAGCTGACCCGCACGCGCGGTGCGGCCCGCGGGCCGCCGGGCCCGTCCCCGATAGGATCCGTCCTCGTGGCAGTCATCGTCGGCATCGTGTTCTGGGCCCTGCAGGTCTTCTTGTGGCTGATGCTGATCCGCCTCGTCGTGGACTGGGTGCAGGTGTTCGCCCGCTCGTGGACTCCGCACGGTCCCGTCCTGCTCGTGCTCGAGGTCGTCTACACGGTCACCGACCCGCCGATCAAGTTCGTCCGGCGCTTCGTCCCTCCGCTGCGCATCGGCAGCGTCGCCCTCGACACCAGCTTCCTCATCGTCCTCGTGGTCGTCTACGTCCTGCTCTCGCTGGTGGGCAGAGTGCCCGTGTGAGGCTCCGACCCGGGAGCGGGCGGGCGTCCGCGCCGGAGTACCGTGTGGCGCCGATGCCGACAGACAAGGGTGAGTCATGCCGCTGACGCCGCAGGACGTGAGCAACAAGCGCTTCACGCCGGTCCGAGTCCGCCGCGAGGGCTACGACATGGCCGAGGTGGACGCGTTCCTCGAGGAGGTCGAGGCCGAGCTGGGCCGGCTGATCGCCGAGAACGCGGACCTGCGCGACCGGCTGGTCGCCGCCGGGCAGACGGTGCCGGACAGCGAGCCGGCGGCCGACACGCCCGTCGCGGCGGAGGAGGGCACCCAGGGCGGCCCACCGCCCGCGACCCCCCGCGAAGCGGCGAGCGAACAGGTGCCGACGCCTCCGGCGGCACCCAGGGAGACGCTCACCGTCACCACGGCGGCCGAGGCGTCCACGGCGGCGGCCCGGTTGCTGGAGATCGCCACCCGCAACGCCGACGAGCTCGTCGACGAGGCGCGCGAGCAGGCGGGCACCCTGCTCGAGCGGGCCCGCACCGACGCCGAGCGGCACGAGTCGCAGACCAGGGAGCGGGTCGAGCGGATGGAGGCCGACGCCCGCACGCGGGTGCAGATGCTCGACGCGGAGACCGACGAGCGCCGCTCGCAGCTGTTCGGGGACCTCGACCGCGAGCGTGAGCGGCTCGGCGGCGAGGTGGAGAACCTGCGTGCGTTCGAGCGGGAGTACCGCGCCCGGCTGAAGAGCTACTTCCAGCAGCAGCTGGCGGCCCTCGACGGAAGCGGGGAGAGCGGCCTGTCCGGGGAGCGGCTCAAGTCGCTGCTCGGCGACGACGGCGGCGACTCCTAGCCGAGCGGGGCAGGAGCGGGTCGGACCCGCGTCACCGAGAAGGACAGGTCCAGCTCGTCGTCGCGTACGACGGACGGGGCCGGCGCGCCGTCCACCGCCCCCTCGCGCATCTCGGTGGCCAGCACCTCCTCGGCCACCAGCGCGGCGTTCTCGTGCAGGGCCTCCGCGGTCTCGCCGCCGGCGCGCCACACCAGCGAGATCCGGTCGCTGACGTCGAAGCCGCTGTTCTTGCGGGCCTCCTGGACCATGCGCACCACCTCCCGGGCGAGGCCGGCGCGCACCAGCGCCGGGGTCAGCTCCAGGTCGAGGGCCACGGTCTCACCCTGCTCGTTGACCACCGACCAGCCCTCCCGGGGACGCTCGGAGACCACCACCTCGTCCGGGAGGATCTCGACGTCCTCGCCGTCGACGCTCACCACGGCACGGCCGTCGGCCCCGAGGGCGGCTGACAGCGCCGCGGCGTCGGCCTCGGCGATGGCGGCGGCGACCTGCGGGGTCCGCTTGCCGAAGCGCCTGCCCAGCGCCCGGAAGCTGCCCTTCGCGCTGTGCTCGACCAGGTCCGCGCCCGCGGACGACAACGGCTCCACGGCCCCGACGTTGAGCTCCTCGGCGACCTCCCGGCGCAGCTCGTCGGACAGCCGGGACCAGGCGGCCGAGCCCACCAGGGCGCGGCTCAGCGGCTGGCGGGTGCGCACCTTGGCGTCCGCGCGGGCCGCCCGGCCCAGCTCGACCAGCCGCCGGGCCAGCGCCATCTGCGGGCCCAGCCGGTCGTCGACCAGGCTGTGGTCCACGCTCGGCCACGTCGCGAGGTGCACCGACTCCGGCACCTGCGAGGAGGACGGCCGGAACACGTCCTGCCACACCCGTTCGGTGATGAACGGCGTGATCGGCGCCATCAGCAGCGTCACCACGTGCAGGCACTCGTGCAGGGTCGCCAGGGCCGCCGGGTCACCGGCCCAGAAGCGGCGCCGCGACCGGCGGACGTACCAGTTGGAGAGGTCGTCGACGTAGGCGGCGAGCAGCGCGCCCGCCCGCTGCGTGTCGAAGCCCTCCATCGCCTCGGTGACCGCCAGCGCCAGCCGGTGCGCCTCCGAGAGCGCCCACCGGTCCAGCACCGGCCGCTGCGCGGCGGGGGGCGCCTCGTCGCCCGGGGACCAGCCGGACGTGCGGGCGTAGAGGACCTGGAACGCCACCGTGTTCCAGTAGGTCAGCAGGACCTTGCGCACGGTCTCCTGGATGGCGCCGTGGCCGACGCGACGCGCGGCCCACGGAGAGCCGGAGGCGGCCATGAACCAGCGCACCGCGTCCGCGCCGTGCTGCTCCATCAGCGGCATCGGCTCGAGGATGTTGCCCAGGTGCTTGGACATCTTGCGACCGTCCTCGGCCAGGATGTGGCCCAGGCACAGCACGTTGCGGTACGACGACCGGTCGAACACCAGGGTGCCGATCGCCATCAGCGTGTAGAACCAGCCCCGGGTCTGGTCGATCGCCTCGCAGATGAAGTCCGCCGGGTAGGCGCGCTCGAACCGCTCGGTCGACCCCGGCCGGTGCGGGTAGCCCCACTGGGCGAACGGCATCGAGCCGCTGTCGAACCACGCGTCGATGACCTCGGGCACGCGCCGCGCCTCGCCGGCGCACGGCCCGGCCTCGTCGTCGACGACGTGGGGGCAGGCGAACCTCACCTCGTCGACGTACGGGCGGTGCGGGTCCAGCCCCGACTGGTCGGTGCCGCTGAGCTCGGAGAGCTCGGCCAGCGAGCCGACGACCGTGTGGTGGCCCTCGCCGCACCGCCACACCGGCAGCGGCGTGCCCCAGTACCGGCTGCGCGAGAGGGCCCAGTCGATGTTGTTGTGCAGCCAGTCGCCGTAGCGGCCCCACTTGATCGTCTCGGGGAACCAGGTGGTGGCCTCGTTCTCGCGCAGCAGCGCGTCCTTGACCGCGGTGGTCCGGATGTACCACGACGGCTGCGCGTAGTACATCAGCGGCGTGTGGCAGCGCCAGCAGTGCGGGTAGCTGTGCTCGAAGGCGACGTGGCGGAACAGCAGCCCGCGGCCGTCCAGGTCGGCGACGAGGTCGGTGTCGGCGTGCTTGAAGAACTGCCCGCCGACCAGCGGGACGTCCGCGGCGAAGTGCCCGTCGGGCTGCACCGGTACGACGACGGGCAGGCCGTAGGCCCGGCTCACGGCCATGTCGTCCTCACCGAACGCCGGGGACTGGTGCACCAGCCCGGTGCCGTCCTCGGTGGTGACGTAGTCGGCGAGCACCACGAGGTGGGCCGGCTCGGGGAAGTCGACCAGCTCGAAGGGCCGCTGGTAGGTCCACCGCTCCATGTCGCGGCCCTCGACCCGGGCGGTCACCGTCCAGCCGTCGCCGAGCACCGCCTCGAGCAGCGGCTCGGCCACGACGAGGGACTCCTCGCCGTCGGTGGCCACCACGTAGGTGACGTCCGGCCGCACGGCCACGGCGGTGTTGGACACCAGCGTCCACGGCGTCGTCGTCCAGACGAGGAGGCCGGCCCGCCCGGCGTACGGGCCCGAGGTCAGCGGGAACCGGACGTAGACGCTGGGGTCGGTGACGGTCTCGTACCCCTGGGCGAGCTCGTGGTCGGAGAGCCCGGTGCCGCAGCGCGGACAGTACGGCGTGACCCGGTAGTCCTCGACCAGCAGTCCCGAGGCATGGATCTGCTTGAGCGCCCACCAGACCGACTCGACGTAGGAGGCGTCCATCGTGCGGTAGGGGTCGGCGGTGTCGACCCAGTACCCCATCCGCTCGGTCATCTCCTCGAAGGCGTCGACGTGCCGCTGCACCGACTCGCGGCAGCGGGCGTTGAACTCGGCGACACCGAAGGCCTCGATGTCCTGCTTGCCGGAGAAGCCCAGCTCCTTCTCCACGGCCAGCTCGACGGGCAGGCCGTGGCAGTCCCAGCCACCCTTGCGCTCGACGAGGTAGCCGCGCATGGTCTGGAAGCGCGGGAAGACGTCCTTGAACACCCGCGCCTCGACGTGGTGGGTGCCGGGCCGCCCGTTCGCGGTCGGCGGCCCCTCGTAGAAGGTCCACCGCTCACGGCCGGCGGCCTGCTCCAGGGACCTCTCGAAGGTCCGCTGCTCGCGCCACAGGGCCAGCACCTCGTGCTCGAGTGCGGGGAGGTCGACGTGCGGGGGGACGGCGCGGTAGGTGCTCACGTTGGTTCGACCATTCCTTCATCGGGCGGCTGCAGCGTCGCTGCCGGGCTGAAGGGACGAGCACGGTCGCCGGACGTACGCCGGTGACCGACCCGCGGTACCACCCTCCTTGGCGGCCCGGTGTCGCTGGCCGCCCGCTCTCGAGGTCACCGCTGCCGGGTCTACCCGCCGGACCCGGGGGACCGGCGCTCTTCCGGCGGCTCGGGGGTGATCTTCGCTCCGGACAACACCCCCGGGCTCTCACCGTCCCCGGGTCGCTGCCGGCTGTGCTCGGAGCTACTCGTCCCGTCCACGCCTTGCGGTGGGTCCAGTCTGCCAGACCTCCAGAGGAACCCGGGGTGGGCGGCCGTCGGCGTCCCGCGAAAGTCCCGCCCCGCACCGCGCGGTCGGTTGTCAGGGGGGAGGGTGCGGCATATCCTCGCGGCACGCGTGTGGCTGGGGCCACACGTCGTTGCTCTTATCCGCCACCTCGAGGGGGCCGTGCCGATGGCCGGGCAGACTGCACGCAAGCTGGCCGAGACGACATCGGCCGCGGCGCGACGCGCGTCGAAGGCGGTCACGAAGCGGACCGCCGCCTCGGGCGCCGGCAAGAAGGCCGCTGCGAAGCCGGTCCCCGCGCAGAAGGCGGCCCCCAAGCGCGCACCGGCGCAGGCCGCCAAGAAGGTCCCTGCGGCGCAGGCCGCCGAGCCGACCACCACCGGGAGCTCGGCGAGGAAGGCGCCAGCCCCGAAGGCGGCGACGAGGAAGAGCCCCCCGAAGAAGGCGGCGGTGACGAAGCCCGCCTCGACGAAGCCTGCCTCGACGAAGACCCCCTCGAGGAAGGTGCCGGCCCAGAAGGCAGCCGCCCGCAAGGCACCCTCACCGAGGACGCCGTCACCGAAGGCGCCGGCCGGCACGGCGGTGCCCACCAAGGTCGTCGCCCGCCAGCTGGCCGTCAAGGCGGGGGAGAAGCCGTGGACGACGGCGGAGCTGGCCGAGGTCCGCGGCGAGCTGGCGGCCGACCGCGCGCGCCTGCTCGCGGAGCTCAACCTGGTCGAGCACGAGATCCAGGACCTGATGAGGGACGCCGGCGACGGTGCGGGCAACGACCAGGCCGACGTCGGCTCGACGACCTTCGAGCGTGACCACGAGATGAGCCTGGCCAACAACGCGCGACACATGCTGGCCCAGACCGAGCGAGCGCTCTCGCGCATCGACGACGGCAGCTACGGCGTGTGCGAGAGCTGTGGTGAGCCGATCGGCAAGATGCGGGTCATGGCATTCCCGCGTGCGACACTGTGCCTGTCATGCAAGCAACGCGAGGAGCGTCGCTGAACCCCAGCGAGCGCAACGACCACCCGGCACCAGCGACCCGCCGGCCGCCGCGCGGCCGGCACCGCCGCTGCCTGCTGCTCCTGTCGGCGGTCGCCGCCGTCTGCTACGGCCTCGACGTGACCACGAAGGTGCTCGCCGTCCACCACCTCGTCCCGGGTCGGCCCGTCCGGGTGGTCGGCGACCTGCTGACGCTCGACCTCATCCGCAACCCCGGCGCGGCCTTCAGCACCGGGACGTCGTACACCGCCGTGCTGTCGTGCGTGGCCATCGCCGCGGCGGTCGCGGTCGTGTGGACGGCCCGCCGCCTGGCCAGCACCGGTTGGGCGCTGGGCCTGGGGTTCCTGCTGGCCGGCGTGCTCGGGAACCTGACCGACCGGGTGTTCCGCGAGCCGGGAGTCCTTCAGGGGCACGTCGTCGACTTCCTGCGCCTGCCGCACTGGCCGGTCTTCAACGTCGCGGACATGTGCATCAACGTGGCGGCCGCGTTCATCGTGGTGCAGGCGGTGCGCGGCATCTCCGTCGACGGCAGCCGGGGTGGTCGGGAGCGGCGCCGCCGGGACCCCGACGGCCCCGACGGCGCGTCATGACGCCGTCCCCCTCCGCCGGCGCGTCTCCGCCCGGCCACGAGCACCGCACCCTCCAGGTGCCCGACGGTCTGGCGGGGGAGCGGGTGGACGCCGCCATCGCGCGCATGTTCGGCCTCTCGCGCACCCGCGCGGCCGACCTCGTGCGGGACGGGCACGTCGCCGTGGACGGCCGCTCGCCCGCGAAGTCGGAGCGGATGCTCCCGGGGACCGTGCTGGACGTGTCGATCCCGGCGCTGCGCGACCCGCTCGCCGTCGTGCCGCAGGCGGTCGACGGCATCACGATCGTCCACGACGACGACGCGATCATCGTCATCGACAAGCCCGTGGGCGTCGCCGTCCATCCCAGCCCGGGATGGACCGGTCCGACCGTGGTCGGGCACCTGGCCGCCGCCGGGTTCCGGGTCGCGACCAGCGGGGCCGCCGAGCGCCAGGGCATCGTGCAGCGCCTCGACGTGGGGACCTCCGGGATCATGGTGATCGCCAAGTCCGAGCGGGCCTACTCCCTGCTCAAGAACGCCTTCCGGGAGCGCACCGTCGACAAGACCTACCACGCGTTGGTGCAGGGCCACCCCGACCCGCTGCAGGGCACCGTGGACGCGCCCATCGGGCGGCACCCGCGCCACGACTACAGGTTCACCGTGCGCGCCGACGGCAAGGCGAGCGTCACGCACTACGAGACGCTCGAGGCGCACCGGTTCGCCAGCCTGCTCCAGGTGCATCTCGAGACCGGCCGCACCCACCAGATCCGGGTCCACCTCGCCGCGCTCAAGCATCCCTGCGTCGGCGACCTCACCTACGGCGCGGACCCCACGCTCGCCGCGCGGGTGGGGCTGACGCGGCAGTGGCTGCACGCCGTACGCCTCGGCTTCGAGCACCCCGAGAGCGGGGAGCGCGTCGAGTACGCCTCGGACTACCCCGACGACCTCCAGCACGCGCTGGACCTGCTGCGCGATGAGGCCTGAGCGGCAGCCGGTCGACCCGACGACCGTCGACGTCAGCGTCCGACCGGCCGGCCCGGGGGACGCCGACGCCCTGGCCGGCCTCTTCCTCGACGCGCGGGAGGCGGCCTACCCCGCGATGCCCCGGCCGGTGCACCCGCCCGAGGAGGTCCACCGCTGGATGCGTGGCCGCCTCGACGAGCCGGCCTGCGAGGTGTGGCTGGCGGAGCGCGACGGGCGCCCCGCCGGCCTCCTGCTGCTCGAGGACGCGTGGGTGCACTCCCTGTACGTCGACCCCGCGCTGCTGGGCCAGGGGATCGGCTCGCTGCTGCTCGAGCTGGCCAAGAGCCGTCGCCCCCGGCGGCTCGGCCTCTGGGTCTTCGAGTCCAACACGCCGGCCCTGCGGTTCTACCTCCACCACGGGTTCGTCGAGGTACGGCGCACCGACGGGTCGGACAACGAGGAGCGGGAGCCCGACGTCGAGATGACCTGGCCGGACCCGGCCTCCCTGGCGGGGCTGCGCAGCCGCATCGACGACCTCGACGACCAGCTGGCGGCGGTCCTCGGTGCCCGCGCCGAGGTGACCGCCCTGGTCCAGCGGCTGAAGCCGGTTCCCGGCCACGCGGGACGCGACCGGGCCCGAGAGGCCGAGATCGTCGAGCGCATGGCCCGGCTGGCTCCCGGCCTGGGACGCGAGCGGCTGCGGCAAATCATGGACACGGTGATCAGCGAGAGCCTGGACGCCGCCGAGCACTCCCAGTCTCCCCGACCAGCCCCGCCCCCCAGCCGGAAGGACCTCCGATGACCTCAGGACCGCTGCCCGACGACGTCCGCGACCTGCTCGCCAAGCCCAACCCGGCGGTGATCACCACGCTGCGCCCGGACGGCCAGCCCGTCTCGGTCGCGACCTGGTACCTCCTGGAGCCGGACCGGTCCCGTGGAGACCGGATCCTGGTCAACATGGACGAGGCCCGCAAGCGCCTGGCCCACCTGCGGGCGGACCCGCGAGTCTCCCTGACCGCCCTCGACGAGGCCAGCTGGTACACCCACGTCAGCGTCCAGGGCCGGGTCGTCGACATCGCCGACGACCCCGACCTCGCCGACATCGACCGCCTCTCCACCCACTACAACGGCTCGCCGTACCCGACCCGGGACCGGCGCCGGGTGAGCGCCTGGATCGAGGTCGACTCCTGGCACGGCTGGGGCGCGATGAGGAGGCACTGACCGACGGCGCTCGCTCCGCTCGCGCGTGTCCGGCCCGCTGCGGTGCTCGGCGCGCCGGGCGCCTCGGCCGAGTCCGAACCTGTCGGTGGGTCGTGCCAGCATCGAGCATGGCGGGTCGCGTAGGCTGACGGCCTTCCCCGAGTAGCACGGCCGGCGTTCCGCCGGTCCGTCGGCGCGCGCGTACGAGCAGAGAGGGGTGACGCTGGTGTCAGGCGGTCCAGGCGGCAAGGGGGACTCGTTCGTCCATCTGCACGTGCACACCGAGTACTCCATGCTCGACGGCGCCGCCCGGCTCGGGGAGATGTTCGCCCGGACCGCGGAGCTCGGGATGGACGCCATCGCGATGACCGACCACGGGAACGTGTTCGGCGCCTACGAGTTCTACTCCAAGGCCAAGGCCGCGGGGATCAAGCCGATCGTGGGCATGGAGGCCTACTGCACGCCGAACACCTCGCGCTTCGACCGCAGGCGGGTGCGCTGGAACAACGGCGGTGACGACGACGTCTCGGGCAGCGGCGCCTACACCCACATGACGCTGCTGGCGGAGACCACCGGGGGCATGCACAACCTCTTCCGGCTCTCGTCGCGGTCGTCCATCGAGGGGTTCTTCTACAAGCCGCGCGCCGACCGCGAGCTGCTCGCCGAGCACGCCGAGGGGCTCATCGCCACCACCGGGTGCCCGTCGGGGGAGGTCCAGACCTGGCTGCGCATCGGCGACTACGAGAAGGCCCGCGCGGCGGCCGGCGAGTTCCAGGACATCTTCGGCCGGGACAGCTACTTCCTGGAGCTGATGGACCACGGCCTGTCCATCGAGACCCGGGTCCGAGACGGCCTGCTTCGGCTGTCCAAGGACCTCGCCATCCCCCCGGTGGCCACGAACGACTCGCACTACACCAACGCCTCGGACGCGCCGGCCCACGAGCACCTGCTCTGCGTCTCCTCCGGCAGCACGATGGCCGACCCCAAGCGGTTCCGCTTCGACGGCGACAGCTACTACATCAAGTCGCCGGCGGAGATGCGGGAGCTGTGGGCCGACCGCAACGGCCTGCCCGAGGCCTGCGACAACACGCTGCTGATCGCCGAGCGCTGCGAGGTCGAGTTCGACGAGTCCGCCAACTACATGCCCCGGTTCCCGGTCCCCGACGGCGAGACGGAGGACACCTGGTTCGTCAAGGAGGTCGAGAGGGGGCTGCACTACCGCTACCCCGACGGCATCCCGGAGGCGGTGCGCACGCAGGCGGACTTCGAGATCGGCGTGATCACCCAGATGGGGTTCCCGGGCTACTTCCTCGTGGTCGCGGACTTCATCAACTGGGCGAAGAACAACGGGATCCGCGTCGGTCCGGGTCGCGGCTCGGGCGCGGGGTCGATGGCCGCCTACGCGATGCGGATCACCGACCTGGACCCGCTCCAGCACGGCCTGATCTTCGAGCGCTTCCTCAACCCCGACCGCGTCTCGATGCCCGACTTCGACATCGACTTCGACGAGCGCCGGCGTGGCGAGGTGATCCGCTACGTCAGCGACAAGTACGGCGACGACCGGGTGTCGATGATCGTCACCTACGGCACCATCAAGGCCAAGCAGGCGGTCAAGGACTCCTCCCGGATCCTGGGCTACCCGTTCGCGATGGGTGACCGGATCACCAAGGCGATGCCGGCTGCCGTCATGGGCAAGGACGT
>JAICKK010000064.1 GCA_025927955.1 Nocardioidaceae bacterium | reverse complement strand
GAGGTGGAGGGCGTCACCGTCCGCAAGGTCAGCGACCGGACCTTCCTCATGCACCTCGGCGGCAAGCTCGAGGTGGTGCCGAAGGTGCCGCTCAAGCACCGCGACGACCTCTCGCGCGCCTACACCCCGGGCGTCGCCAGGGTGTGCATGGCGATCGCGGAGAACCCCGCGGACGTGCGCCGCCTGACCATCAAGCGCAACACCGTCGCGGTGGTCACCGACGGGTCGGCCGTGCTCGGCCTCGGCAACATCGGGCCGGCCGCCGCGCTGCCGGTGATGGAGGGCAAGGCCGCGCTGTTCAAGCAGTTCGCCGGCGTCGACGCCTGGCCGGTGTGCCTCGACACCCAGGACGTGGACGCCATCGTCGACATCGTCAAGGCGATCGCTCCGGTCTACGGCGGCATCAACCTCGAGGACATCGCCGCCCCGCGGTGCTTCGAGGTGGAGCGCCGGCTGCGTCAGGACCTCGACATCCCGGTGTTCCACGACGACCAGCACGGTACGGCGATCGTGGTGCTCGCCGCACTGACGAACGCGCTGCGCGTGGTCGGCAAGGAGCTCTCCGAGATCCGCGTCGTGGTCAGCGGCGTGGGCGCCGCGGGGCACGCGATCATCACCCTGCTCCAGGCCCAGGGCGTCCGCAACGTCCTCGCCTGCGACCGGAAGGGCGCCGTGCACCGCGGCCGGACCGGCATGGACCCGGACCGCCAGTGGATCGCGGACCACACGAACCCCGACAACCGCGAGGGCAGCCTGGCCGAGGTGCTCGCCGGTGCCGACGTGTTCGTCGGCGTCTCCGCCCCCGACCTGCTGACCGGCGACGACATCGCCACCATGGCCGACGACGCGATCGTGTTCGCGCTGGCCAACCCCGACCCCGAGGTCGACCCCGCGGCAGCGGGCCCGCACGCCGCGGTGGTGGCCACCGGTCGCTCCGACTACCCCAACCAGATCAACAACGTGCTGGCGTTCCCCGGCTTCTTCCGCGGGATGCTCGACGCCGGCGCCAGCGAGATCACCGAGGCGGTGATGCTCGCCGCGGCGCGGGCGATCGCGGACTCGGTCACGGCCTCCCAGCTCAACGCCAGCTACATCGTGCCGTCGGTGTTCGACCCCGAGGTCGCGCCGGCCGTCGCCGCCGCGGTTCGCGCCGCGGCGAGCACCGGCACCTCCAGCGAGCGGGGAGTCGAGGCGTGAGCGCCCCGGAGCCGGCGCGGACCGCGCAGGACCGGCTGGCCGCCGACCTCGACGAGCGGCTGGCGCGGGCGGACGCGGACCTGCTCGCCCGCTACCCGGGCGAGCGCGGGAAGCGGCAGCCGGTGCACACCGTCTACATCCCGGCGGACCGGTACGACGAGAAGACGGTGGCGTCCTGGGGCCGGCAGGCGCGCGAGGTGCTCGCCGAGCACGCCGGCACGCCCGCCGTGCTGGCACAGGCCACGGGGCTGCCGCCGGACCTGGTCGGCGACCTCTACGACCGGGTGCTCGCCAAGCTCGACCGTGAGCCGATCGAGGACCTGCGCATCGACCTCGAGGACGGCTACGGCCCGCGGCCGGACGGCGACGAGGACGCCGCCGTCGTGTCGGCGGCTCGCGCGCTCGCCGCCTCGGTGCGCTACGGCACGGCCCCGCCGTACGCCGGCATCCGGTTCAAGAGCTTCGAGGCGCCCACCCGGCGCCGCGGCGTGCGCACCCTGGACCTCTTCGTCGGCGAGCTCGCCGGCGCGGGCGGGGTCGCCGACGGGCTCGTGCTGACGCTGCCCAAGGTGACCTCGGTCACCCAGGTGGAGGCGATGGTCCACGCCTGCGGCGCCATCGAGCAGGCGCACGGCCTGCCCGCCGGGAGCCTGGGCTTCGAGATCCAGGTCGAGACGCCCCAGTCGATCCTCGGCGCGGACGGGACCGTGCTGGTGGCCCGCATGGTGCACGCCGCGGGCGGGCGCTGCACCGGGCTGCACTTCGGCACCTACGACTACTCGGCGTCGTGCGGCATCTCGGCCGCCTACCAGTCCATGGAGCACCCGGCCGCCGACCATGCCAAGGCGGTCATGCAGGTGGCCGCCGCGGGGACCGGGGTGTTCCTGTCCGACGGCTCCACCAACGTGCTGCCGGTGGGCGACCGCGACTCGGTGCACGCCGCCTGGCGGCTGCACGCCCGTCTCGTGCGGCGCTCCCTCGAGCGCGGCTACTACCAGGGCTGGGACCTGCACCCCGCCCAGCTGCCCTCACGCTTCGTCGCGACCTACGCGTTCTACCGCGAGGGTCTGCCGTCGGCGGCCGCGCGGCTGAAGGCGTACGTCGGCGGCGGCGACTCGGGCTACCTCGACGAGCCCGCGACCGCCAGGGCCCTGGCGGGGTTCGTGCTCCGCGGGCTGGACTGCGGTGCGGTCGACGGGCACGAGGTCGCGTCCCTGACCGGCGTCGACGCGGCCGCGCTGGCCGCCCTGGCCCTGCGCCCGGCGGCTGCGTAGCCTCCCGCCATGCGTCTGCACGCGGAGTTCACCTCCGAGCCCTTCGTCGCCGGGGACGGGGCGCCGGCGCACGCCACGAAGCCGGTCGACGTCGCCCAGGCCGCGGGCCTCGACACGGACTTCGGGCCGTTCGGCACCTCGGTGGCCGGTGACGGGCGCGAGCTGCTCGCAGCCCTCGGCGAGGTGCTGTCGGCGGCCTTCGAGCACGGCGCCACGCGCGTCACGTTGAGGGTCGAGCGGGTCGATGGCTGAGCTCGAGAGCGCGACCGCGAGGGCCGTGGACGCCAGCCACCCGCTGCTGGTCGCCGTCGCTCCGCTGCTGAGCCGGGTCGACGCGGAGCTGGTCGCGCCGCAGGAGGCCGGGCCCTCCGACGTACCCCTGGTGTGGGACGGCGAGCAGGTGGCGGCGGTGCGCCTGCCGGCCGGGACACCGGCGTCCTCAGCGCCCGCGGAGGGCGGCGTGGTCGCCGACCTCGACACCCTCCTGGAGGAGGTGGCCCGCGAGCTCGGCGGGTCCCTGGCCGAGCTCAGCCGGGCCGACAAGCAGCACGCGGTCCGCATCCTCGAGGAGCGTGGCGCCTTCCAGTACCGCCGCTCGGCCGAGGGGGTGGCCGAGGCTCTGGGCGTCACCCGGTTCACGGTCTACAACTACCTGAACCGAGGCCGCGGCTGAGGTCGCCGGCCGGGTTCGTGGGCGGCTGCGGGCGGGACCCGGGCCGCCGGTAGTCGGCCGCCGCCGGGCCCGGATATATCTTCAACAAACTGTTGACATGACCTGGGCCACATGGAAGTCTCTCGCACATCGGAAAGAAGTTTCCGTGATACGAGAGGATCGAGCGTGACGCTGACCGAGCTCAACAGCTCGCCGGACCACGAGCTGATGCGCGTGCTGCTGGAGTGCTGCGACGTCCCCGCCTGGGCCCGCGCGGTGGCCGCCGGCCGGCCGTACCCGGGAGTCGACGCCCTGCTGGCCGTGGCCGACGACGCCGCGCGCCGCCTCGCGCCGGCCGACGTGGACCGCGCGCTGGCCGCGCACCCCAGGATCGGGGAGCGCCCGCAGGGCCGGGGGACCAGCGCCGACTGGTCGCGTCGCGAGCAGGCCGGTGTCGACCCCGACGAGCGGACCCGCGCCGAGCTGCTCGAGGGCAACCGCGCCTACGAGGACCGGTTCGGCCGCGTCTTCCTGATCTGCGCCAGCGGCCTGTCGGGCGAGCAGATCCTGGCCGCGCTGCGCGAGCGCCTGGGCAACGACCCGGCCGCCGAGGACGCGGTGGTCGCCGACGAGCTGCGCAAGATCGCCCTGGTGCGCCTGCGCCGCGTGGTCGACCAGAGCGACGCCGCATGAGCGCCATCACCACCCACGTCCTCGACACCGCGCTCGGACGGCCCGCGGCCGGCGTGCCGGTCCGGCTGGAGCGGGTCCCGGGCTCGGCCGGCGCCGGAGCCGGCAAGCAGCCGGACGTCCTCGCCGAGGCCTCCACCAACGACGACGGTCGCGTCCCGCAGCTCGGGCCGGACCGGGTCGAGCCGGGCACCTACCGGCTCGTGTTCGACACGACGGCGTACTTCGCCGCCAACGCACAGAGCAGTTTCTTCCCCGAGGTCGCCATCACGTTCACGCTGGCCGACCCGACCCAGCACTACCACGTCCCGGTGCTGCTGAGCCCGTTCGCCTACTCCACCTACCGAGGGAGCTGACCCCATGGCCATCGTCTTGGGCAACAACCAGTACGGCAAGGCACAGAACCACGTCGTCCGTGTCTACCGCGACACGGCCCGTCACGAGATCCGCGACCTGACGGTCTCCAGCGCGCTGCGCGGCGACTTCAGCGCGGCCCACGCCGACGGCGACCAGAAGGACGTCCTGCCGACCGACACCCAGAAGAACACGGTGTTCTCCTTCGCCAAGGAGAAGGGTGTCGGTGCGATCGAGGACTACGCGCTCACCCTCGCGGACCACTTCATCGCCCAGACCCCGGTCGCCGACGGCGCCCGGATCGAGGTCAGCGAGACGCCCTGGCGTCGCATCGAGGTCGACGGGCAGGGTCACGACCACGCGTTCGTGCAGTCCGGTGACGGCGTGCGCACCACGGTGGTGAACGTCGACGGGTCCGGTGCGGACCGCAAGGCCAACGTGGTGTCGGGCTTCACCGGCGTCACGGTCCTGAAGTCCACCGGCTCGGAGTTCCAGGGCTTCCTCAAGGACAGGTACACGACGCTGGCGGAGACCGACGACCGGATCCTCGCCACCTCGCTGGTCGCGCGCTGGCGCTACGAGTCGCAGGCGGTCCAGGCGGGCAACGTCGACTGGGACAAGTCCTACGACGCGGTCAAGGCCCTGCTGCTGCAGCGCTTCGCCGAGATCCACAGCAAGGCCCTGCAGCAGACGCTGTACGGCATGGGCGAGTCGGTCCTCCAGCAGCACGCCGAGATCGCGGAGATCCGCTTCTCGGCGCCCAACAAGCACCACTTCCTCGTCGACCTCTCGCCGTTCGGCGTGGAGAACCCCGGTGAGGTCTTCTACGCCGCCGACCGGCCCTACGGGCTGATCGAGGCCACCGTCCTGCGCGACGACGCGTCGGAGCCGGGCAACGCCTGGCTCGCCACTCCCGGATTCTGCTGAGAAGGGCGCACGATAGCCATGAAGCTCATGACCCGCAAGAGATCCGACGAGTTCACCGGCCGCCCGGAGGACGAGAAGCTCCCCGCCGGCCAGATGGTGGTCTACGGCACCCAGCACATCCTCACGATGTACGGCGGCGTCATCGCGCCGCCGCTCATCGTGGGCGGCGCGGCCCACCTGCCCGGCTCGGACATGGCCCTGCTGGTGACCGCCGGACTGTTCATCTCCGGCCTCGCCACCCTGCTGCAGACGCTCGGCTTCGGCCCCTTCGGCGCCCGGCTCCCGATCGTGCAGGGCATCTCCTTCGCCAGCGTGTCGACGATGGTGGCCGTGGCCAGCAAGGGCGGTCTGCAACCGGTGTTCGGGTCGATCATCGTGGCCGGCCTCATCGGCCTGGTGGCGTCGACCTTCTTCGCCCAGCTCGTTCGGCTCTTCCCGCCCGTCGTCACCGGCACCATCATCACGGTGATCGGGGCGTCCCTGCTCCCGGTGGCCTTCACCTGGGCCATGGGCGGAGCGGGTGCTCCCGACCTCGGCTCCATGTCGAACGTCGGGCTCGCCGGACTGACGCTGCTGATCATCCTGGTGATCAGCAGGGTGTTCCAGGGCGGCATCTCACGGCTCTCGATCCTGCTCGGCATCATCGTCGGCACGGGTGTCGCAGCAGCGTTCGGCAAGACCGACTTCTCCGGCGTCGGCACCGGCAAGATGGTGGCGCTCCCGCCGCTGCTCCACTTCGGCGGCCCCACCTTCCAGGTCGGTGCCATCGTGTCCATGACGATCGTGATCTTCGTGATCATGACGGAGACCACCGCAGACATCCTGGCGATCGGCGAGATCGTCGAGACCAAGGTCGACGCGCGCCGGGTGGCCAACGGGCTGCGCGCCGACATGCTCTCCACCACGGTCGCGCCGTTCTTCGGCACCTTCCCGGCCAGCGCCTTCGCGCAGAACGTCGGCCTGGTCGCGATCACCAAGATCAAGAGCCGGTACGTCGTGGCGGTGGGCGGCGTCATCCTGGTGGTGCTCGGCCTGCTCCCGGTCGTCGGCCGTGTGGTCGCGTCCATCCCGTACCCGGTCCTGGGCGGCGCCGGCATCGTGCTGTTCGGCAGCGTCACCGCCAGCGGCATCCGCACGCTGTCGCGCGTCGACTACGACGACAACCTGAACCTGGTGCTGGTGGCGACCGCCATCGCCATCGGCCTGATCCCGGTGGCGGCGCCCACCTTCTGGGCCAAGTTCCCCGACTCGGTCGGCGTCATCTTCGGGTCGGGCATCAGCGCCGCCGCCATCGCCGCGGTCTTGATGAACGTGTTCTTCAACGAGATCACGACCGGGAACAAGCCGGGCGCATCCGTCTTCGCTGCAGGCTCGAGCGAGTACGCCGCCGAGGAGATCCCGCCGGCGGTGGAGCCGGACGTGCTTCAGCAGCCGAAGGGCACGGACCTGAGCGCTACCGCCGCGGCCTCCTCCAGGAAGGCGGACCACTCATGAGCCACTCACTGCGTTACGAGGTCAACTGCTCGATCCTGTTCACCGAGCTGCCGCTGCTGGAGCGGGCGGCGGCGGTCGCCGAGGCCGGCTTCGCCGGTGTCGAGTTCTGGTGGCCGTTCGCCGAGCCGGTGCCGTCGGACCGCGACGTGGACCGGTTCGTGTCCTCGGTCGAGGACGCCGGCGTCCGGCTGGCGGGGCTGAACTTCTTCGCCGGCGACATGCCGGGTGGTGAGCGTGGCCTGGTCTCCTGGCCGGGCAGGTCCGCGGAGTTCCGTGACAACGTCGACGTCGTGGTGGGGATCGGTGAGCGGCTCGGCTGCCGCGGCTTCAACGCCCTCTACGGCAACCGCGTCGAGGGCGTCTCGCCCGAGGAGCAGGACGAGCTCGGCGCCGAGAACCTGGCGCTCGCGGCGCGGGCACTCGCCCGGATCGGCGGCACGGTCCTCGTCGAGCCGGTCAGCGGCGCGCCGAGGTACCCGCTGCTCAGGGCCGCGGACGCGCTCGGGGTCATCGACCGGGTCCGGCAGGAGTACGGCGTCGACAACCTCGGCCTGCTCGCGGACCTCTACCACCTCGCGGTCAACGGCGACGACGTCGACAAGGTGGTGGCCGAGCACACCGACCGGATCGCGCACGTGCAGATCGCCGACGACCCCGGTCGCAACGAGCCCGGCACCGGCACGCTCCCGCTCGACGAGCAGCTCGCCGCGCTCGAGGCGGGCGGCTACGCGGGCTGGGTCGGCCTTGAGTACAAGCCGTCCGCCGCCTCGGTGGACAGCTTCGAGTGGCTCGCCCGGGAGCGCCGGGCGTTGGGAATGGAGGAGCAGGGATGACCAACATCGCATTCATCGGCCTGGGGATCATGGGTCTCCCGATGTCGATCCACCTCGCCGAGGCCGGGCACACGGTCACCGGCTACAACCGCAGCCCCGAGAAGACGAAGTCGCTCGTGGACGCCGGCGGCAAGGCCGCGGAGTCGGTCGCCGAGGCCGTCGACGGCGCCGAGGTGGTCTGCGTGATGGTGCCGGACAGCCCGGACGTGCGCGACGTGCTCGCCGGGGAGGGCGGCGTCTTCGAGAGTGCCGCGGCCGGCACCCTGGTCGTCGACTTCTCCAGCATCCGTCCCGACGTCACCGTCGAGCTGGCCGAGCAGGCCACGGAGCGCGGTCTGCGGCTGCTCGACGCGCCGGTCTCCGGTGGTGAGGCGGGCGCGAAGAACGCGGCGCTGTCGATCATGGTCGGTGGGTCGCCCGAGGACTTCGGGGCCGCCAAGCCGCTGCTCGACGTGGTCGGCAAGACGGTCGTGCACGTGGGTCCGAGCGGCTCCGGACAGACGGTGAAGGCGGCCAACCAGCTCATCGTGGCCGCCAACATCGAGGCCCTGGCCGAGGCGGTCGTCTTCCTCGAGGCGTACGGCGTGGACACCGAGGCCGCGCTCGACGTGCTCGGTGGCGGCCTCGCGGGATCCAAGGTGCTCGACCAGAAGCGCGCCAACATGCTGGGCCGCAGCTTCGAGCCGGGCTTCCGCATCGAGCTGCACCACAAGGACCTCGGCATCGTCACGGCTGCGGCCCGCGAGGCCGGGGTCGTCGTACCGCTCGGCTCGCTGGTCGCCCAGCTGATGGCCTCAGCCAAGGCCGTCGGCGACGGCGGCCTGGACCACTCGGCGCTGCTGCGCGGCGTGGAGCGGCTCAGCGGTCGCTGAGCGCACATCCCCCCAGCACCCCACATCCTCATCTAGCAAGGAGCAACCCATGTCACGTATGCGAGCAGTCGACGCCGCGGTCCTGATCCTGGAGAAGGAGGGCGCCACCCAGGCGTTCGGCCTGCCGGGTGCCGCGATCAACCCGTTCTACAGCGCCATGAAGGCGCACGGCGGCATCCGTCACGTGCTCGCCCGGCACGTGGAGGCCGCCTCCCACATGGCCGAGGGCTACACGCGGGCGAAGGCCGGCAACATCGGGGTGTGCATCGGCACGTCGGGGCCGGCGGGCACCGACATGATCACCGGCCTGTACTCCGCCTCGGCCGACTCCATCCCGATCCTGTGCATCACCGGACAGGCGCCGGTCGCCAAGCTGCACAAGGAGGACTTCCAGGCCGTCGACATCGCCTCGATCGCGGCACCGGTCGCCAAGTGGGCGGTCACGGTCCTGGAGCCGGCGCTGGTGCCGGGCGTGTTCGCCAAGGCGTTCCGGCTGATGCGCGAGGGCCGTCCGGGCCCGGTGCTGGTCGACCTGCCGATCGACGTGCAGCTGGCCGAGATCGAGTTCGACATCGACACCTACGAGCCGCTGCCGTACGGCAAGCCGGTCGCGACCCGGGCCCAGGCGGAGAAGGCGCTGCGCATGCTCGGTGCCTCCGAGCGGCCGCTGCTGGTCGCCGGTGGGGGGATCGTCAACGCCGACGCCGGTGACCTGGTGGTCGAGCTGGCCGAGCTCACCGGCGTCCCGGTGGTGCCCACCCTGATGGGCTGGGGCACCGTGCCCGACGACCACCCGCTGAACGCCGGCATGGTGGGCCTGCAGACCTCCCACCGCTACGGGAACGCCACCATGCTGGAGGCCGACTTCGTGCTCGGCATCGGCAACCGGTGGGCCAACCGGCACACCGGCGGCATCGACACCTACACCAAGGGCCGCACCTTCGTGCACGTCGACATCGAGCCCACCCAGATCGGGCGCGTGTTCGCCCCGGACTTCGGGATCGTCTCCGACGCCAAGGCCGCCCTCGAGGTGTTCCTCGAGGTCGCCAAGGAGCTGAAGGCCGCCGGCGAGCTGCCCGACCGCACGGCGTGGGCGGACTCGTGCCGCCAGCGCAAGGCGACGATGCAGCGCAAGACGCACTTCGACCAGGTCCCCATCAAGCCGCAGCGTGTCTACGAGGAGATGAACAAGGCCTTCGGTCCCGAGACCCGCTACGTCTCGACCATCGGCCTGTCCCAGATCCAGGCCGCCCAGCTGCTGCACGTCTACAAGGCGCGCAACTGGATCAACGCCGGCCAGGCGGGCCCGCTGGGCTGGACCGTCCCGGCCACCCTGGGCGTGGCCACCGCCGACCCGGAGGCCACCGTCGTCGCGCTGTCGGGCGACTACGACTTCCAGTTCCTCATCGAGGAGCTGGCCGTCGGGGCGCAGTTCAACATCCCCTACATCCACGTCGTGGTGAACAACTCCTACCTGGGGCTGATCCGCCAGTCCCAGCGCGGCTTCGACATGGACTACTGCGTCCAGCTGGCGTTCGACAACGTCAACAGCCCCGAGGTCAACGGGTACGGCGTCGACCACGTCAAGGTCGCCGAGGGCCTGGGCTGCAAGGCGCTGCGGGTCTCCGAGCCCGACGAGATCCTGCCGGCGCTTGAGCAGGCCAAGAAGATGCTCGTCGAGCACCGGGTGCCGGTCGTGGTCGAGGTCATCCTCGAGCGCGTCACCAACGTGTCGATGGGCACCGAGATCGACAACGTGGTCGAGTTCGAGGAGCTCGCCGAGCGCGGCGAGCACGCCCCGACCGCGATCGCCCTGCTCGACTGACCCTCGACCGGCACAGGGAGCCGTGATGACCGCACCGACCGTCCTGGTCGCCTCGGACAAGTTCAAGGGGTCGCTCACCGCGGCCCAGGTCGCCGAGGCGGTCGCCGTGGGCATCCACCGGGTCCGCCCGGACGCCGAGGTGCGCGCCGTACCGGTTGCGGACGGAGGCGACGGGACCCTCGCCGCGGCCCTCGCGGCCGGCTTCGCCGAGGTCGAGGTGACCGCGTCGGGCCCGACCGGCGAGCCGGTGGCGACCTCCTACGCCCGGCGCGGAGACGTCGCGGTGGTGGAGAGCGCGGACGTGTCCGGGCTGGTCCGGCTGCCCGGCGGCGAGCTCGCGCCGATGCGGTCGACCAGCCGGGGCACCGGCGAGCTGGTCGCCGCGGCGGTGCGCGCCGGGTGCCGGGAGATCGTGCTCGGGATCGGCGGCAGCGCGAGCACCGACGGCGGCGCCGGCCTCGTGCAGGCGCTCGGTGCCCGGCTGCTCGACGGCTCCGGGCAGGACCTCGGCGACGGGGGAGGGGTCCTGCCCGGGCTCCGCGGCGTGGACCTGGCCGCGCTGCGCGAGCTGATGGCGGGCGTCGCGGTCACCGTCGCCTGCGACGTCGACAACCCGCTCACCGGACCGACGGGCGCGGCCGCCGTCTACGGGCCGCAGAAGGGTGCCGACCCGGGTCAGGTGCGCGCCCTCGACGCCGCGCTGGCCCACTGGGCCGACCGGGTCGCCGGCGCCACCGGACGCGACCACCGCGACGACCCGGGAGCGGGCGCGGCCGGCGGCATCGGGTTCGCCGCCCTGGCCCTGCTGGACGCCCGGCTGCGTCCCGGGATCGACCTCGTGCTCGACCTGGTCGGGTTCCACGACCGCCTGGTCGGGAGCGACCTGGTCGTCACCGGCGAGGGTGCGCTCGACGTGCAGACCCTGCACGGCAAGGCGCCGGCGGGAGTGGCCGCGGCGGCACGCGCCCTCGGCCTCCCCGTCGTCGCCGTCTGCGGGCGCAACACGCTGAGCCTCGACCAGCTTCACGAGGCGGGCATCCGCGCCGCCTACGCGCTCAGCGACATCGAGCCGGACCTGGCGCGCTGCATGAGCGAGGGCGCGTTCCTCCTCGAGACCCTCGGCGCGAGGATCGCCGCCGACCACCTGGCGTCGCACGCCACCACCACAGCCGGGAGCAACCCATGACCTCGACCTCCGAACGCCCCGCCGTCCGTCCCGTCATCTCCGACGGCCTGCCCAGCCAGCTGCCCGACATCGACCCCGCGGAGACCCTCGAGTGGGTCGACTCGCTGCGCGGCCTCGTCGCCCGGCAGGGTCCCTACCGCGCGCGCTACCTGATGCTCAAGCTGCTCGAGGAGGCCCGCAAGCTGCACGTCGGGGTGCCGGCGCTGCGCAGCACCGACTACGTCAACTCCATCTCGACCGAGGACGAGCCGTGGTTCCCCGGCGACGAGCAGCTCGAGCGGCGGATCCGCCGGATCATCCGCTGGAACGCCGCGGTGATGGTGACCCGCGCGAACCGGCCGGAGATCGGCGTGGGCGGCCACATCGCGACCTACCAGTCCGCGGCGTCCCTCTACGAGGTGGGGTTCAACCACTTCTTCCGGGGCAGGGACGCCGCGCCGGAGAAGGGCGGCGGCGGCGGCGGCGACCAGGTCTTCATCCAGGGGCACGCCTCCCCGGGCGTCTACGCGCGCGCCTTCCTCGAGGGCCGGCTCGACGAGGACCGCATGGACGGGTTCCGCCAGGAGCTGTCCCGCGGCGGCCCCCACCGCGCCCTCTCGTCGTACCCGCACCCTCGGCTGATGCCGGACTTCTGGGAGTTCCCCACGGTCAGCATGGGCCTGGGCCCGATCAACGCCGTGTACCAGGCCCGGTTCAACCGCTACCTGCACGGCCGGGGCATCAAGGACACCAGCGACCAGCGCGTGTGGGCGTTCCTCGGCGACGGGGAGATGGACGAGCCCGAGTCCCTGGCCGCCATCGGCCTCGCGGCCCGCGAGGAGCTGGACAACCTCACCTTCGTCGTCAACTGCAACCTGCAGCGCCTCGACGGCCCCGTCCGCGGCAACGGCAAGGTGATGCAGGAGCTCGAGTCCTTCTTCCGGGGCGCCGGCTGGAACGTCGTGAAGGTGGTGTGGGGCCGCGAGTGGGACAGGCTCCTCGCCGCGGACCGCGACGGCGTCCTCGTCAACGCGATGAACACGACGCCCGACGGCCAGTTCCAGACCTACGCCACCGAGAGCGGCGCCTACATCCGCGAGCACTTCTTCGGCCGCGACCCACGCCTGCTCGACCTGGTCGCGGACCTGTCCGACGAGGACCTGGAGCGCCTCCCGCGCGGCGGGCACGACTACCGCAAGGTGTTCGCGGCCTACCAGGCGGCCGTGGACCACGCCGGGCAGCCGACAGTGGTGCTCGCGCACACCGTCAAGGGCTGGACGCTGCCGCACTCGATGGCCTCCCGGATGGCCAACCACCAGATGAAGAAGATGACCGCCGGCGACCTCAAGCTGTTCCGCGACCGCCTGCAGCTGCCGGTCAGCGACCAGGCCATCGACTCCGGGATGGCGACCGGCCTCCCGCCGTACTACCACCCCGGTGCCGACTCCCCGGAGGTCCGCTACCTGCTGGACCGGCGCGCCCGGCTCGGGGGGTTCGTCCCCGAGCGCCGGGTGACCTCCGCGCCGCTGGCGCTGCCGGGCGAGCGGGTCTACGCGGGGCTGCGCAAGGGCTCGGGCAACCAGCAGGTCGCGACCACGATGGCGTTCGTGCGGCTGCTCAAGGACCTGATGCGCGACCCGGAGATCGGGCACCGGTTCGTCCCGGTCGTCCCCGACGAGGGGCGCACGTTCGGGCTGGACCCGCTGTTCTCGAGCGCCAAGATCTACTCGCCGCACGGGCAGAGCTACGAGTCGGTGGACCGGGCGCTGCTGATGTCCTGGAAGGAGTCCACGGCCGGCCAGATCCTGCACGAGGGCATCAACGAGGCCGGCTCGATGGCGTCCACGACGGCGGTCGGCACGTCGTACGCCACCCACGGCGAGCCGATGATCCCGGTCTACATCTTCTACTCGATGTTCGGCTTCCAGCGCACCGGCGACGCGATGTGGGCGTTCTCCGACCAGATGGGGCGCGGCTTCGTGCTCGGCGCCACGGCGGGCCGCACCACGCTGAACGGCGAGGGGCTCCAGCACGAGGACGGGCACTCGCTGCTGCTGGCGGCCACCAACCCGGCGTGCGTCTCCTACGACCCGGCGTTCGCGTTCGAGGTGGCGCACATCGTCCGCGACGGCCTGCGACGGATGTACGGCGAGAGCGCGGCCCACCCGCACGGGGAGAGCGTCTGGTACTACCTGACCCTGTACAACGAGCCCTACCAGCAGCCGGCGGAGCCGGACGGGCTCGACGTCGACGGCCTGCTCAAGGGCCTCTACCGCTTCGCGCCCGGGCCCGACCTGGGCGCCGGCGCGCCGCAGGCGCAGGTGCTGGCGTCCGGGGTGGCCGTGCCGTGGGCGCTGCGGGCGCAGCAGCTGCTCGCCGGCGACTTCGGGGTGTCCGCGACCGTGTGGTCCGCGCCGTCGTGGACCGAGCTGCGTCGCGAGGCGCTCGACTGCGAGGCGTGGAACCACCGGCACCGGGACGCCGAGCCGCGCCGGCCGTACGTCACCTCGGCGCTCGAGGGCGCCGAGGGCACGTTCGTCGCCGTCAGCGACTGGATGCGGGCCGTGCCCGACCAGATCCAGCAGTGGGTGCCGGGACGGTGGACGTCGCTGGGCACCGACGGGTTCGGGTGCTCCGACACGCGGTTCGCGCTGCGCCGGCACTTCGGCGTGGACGCCGAGTCGGTGGTGGTGGCGACGCTGGCCGAGCTCGCCGCGGCCGGGACGGTCGACGCCGGCGTCGTGGTCGAGGCCGCCCGCCGCTACCGTCTGGACGACCCCACCTTCTTCCCGGCCGGGATCTCCGCAGGAGGCGACGCATGAGCTCTCAGACGGCAACCAACGAGCTGGACCTCGTCGTCCGCGCCCGACGGGCCGTGACGACCGCCGGGGAGGTGCCGGTCGAGGTCGGGGTGAAGGACGGGTCCGTCGTCGCCGTGGAGCCCCTCGGCGCGGAGCTGGTCGGGACGCGGGTGCTCGACCTCGCCGACGACGAGGTGCTGCTGCCGGGCGTGGTGGACTCCCACGTGCACGTCAACGACCCGGGCCGCACCGAGTGGGAGGGCTTCACCAGCGCGACGCGGGCGGCCGCCGCCGGCGGGGTGACGACGATCGTCGACATGCCGCTCAACAGCATCCCGCCGACCGTGGACGTCGCGGCCCTCGACGTGAAGCAGAAGACCGCGGCCGGTCAGGCGTTCGTCGACGTCGGCTTCTGGGGCGGCGCGGTGCCGGGCAACGTGGCCGACCTGCGGCCGCTGCACGACGCCGGGGTCTTCGGGTTCAAGTGCTTCCTGCTGCACTCGGGGGTCGACGAGTTCCCGCCGCTCGACGCCGAGCAGCTCGAGGCGGCGATGCGGGAGATCGCGTCGTTCGACGGGCTGCTGATCGTGCACGCCGAGGACGCGCACGCGATCGAGGACGCGCCGGTGGTCCCCGGCGCGCACTACCGCGACTTCCTGGCCTCCCGGCCGCGGGACGCCGAGAACCTCGCCGTACAGCAGGTCATCGGGCTCGCGCGGGCCACCGGATGCCGGGTGCACATCCTGCACGTGTCGAGCTCGGACGCCCTGCCGATGATCGCGGCGGCCCGGCGCGACGGCGTGCCGATCACCGCGGAGACCTGCCCGCACTACCTCTCGTTCACCGCCGAGGAGATCCCCGACGGTGCGACGCAGTACAAGTGCTGCCCGCCCATCCGGGAGACCGGCAACCGCGACCAGCTGTGGGAGGGCCTGCGTGAGGGCACCCTGGGCCTCGTCGTGTCCGACCACTCGCCGTCGACGGTGGACCTGAAGCTGCTCGACGTCGGCGACTTCGCCGCGGCCTGGGGCGGGATCTCGTCGCTGCAGCTGTCCCTGCCGGCGGTGTGGACGGAGGCGCGCCGGCGCGGGTTCGGGCTCGTCGACGTGTCGCGGTGGATGAGCCAGGGACCCGCGGCGCAGACGGGGATGCGGCGCAAGGGCCGCCTCGAGGTCGGGTACGACGCGGACCTGTGCGTGCTCGCACCGGAGGAGACCTTCGTCGTGGACGTGCAGCGGCTGCACCACAAGAACGCCATCACCGCGTACGCCGGGCGCGAGCTCGCCGGCGTCGTCCGCAGCACCTGGCTGCGCGGCGAGCGTATCGACATCGACGCGGAGCCGCGTGGGCGGCTCCTGAGAAGAGGACAGGCATGACCGTCACGCCCAGCACCAGCCCCCGCTACTACGCCCCGACGGGGGGCCTGCCCGCTCAGACGGACCTCACCACCGACCGCGCCGTCTTCACCGAGGCCTACGCCGTGCTGCCTCGCGGCACCATGCGGGACATCGTCACCAGCGCGCTGCCCTTCTGGGACGCCACTCGGCTGTGGGTGATCGCTCGGCCGCTGTCGGGCTTCGCCGAGACGTTCTCCCAGTACATCGTCGAGGTCTCGCCCGGCGGGGGAAGCGACCGTCCCGAGCTGGACCCCGGGGCCGAGGGCGTCCTGTTCGTCGTGGAGGGCGAGCTGGAGCTGACCCTCGAGGGGACGGCCCACCGGCTGGCTCCGGGCGGGTACGCGTTCCTCCCGCCCGGCTGCAGCTGGACGCTGCACAACACCGGTGGCGACGCCGCGCGCTTCCACTGGATCCGCAAGGCCTACGAGCGGGTCGAGGGCGTCGACGTCCCGGAGCCGTTCGTGACCAACGAGACCGAGGTCGAGGGTGGCGCGATGCCCGGGACCGAGGGCCGCTGGACGACCCAGCGCTTCGCCGACCCGACCGACGTCCGCCACGACATGCACGTCAACATCGTCAACTTCGAGCCCGGTGGCGTCATCCCCTTCCCCGAGACGCACGTCATGGAGCACGGGCTGTACGTGCTGGAGGGCAAGGCGGTGTACCTGCTCAACAACGACTGGGTGGAGGTGCAGGAGGGCGACTTCATGTGGCTGCGCGCCTTCTGCCCGCAGGCGTGCTACGCCGGTGGTCCGGGACGGTTCCGCTACCTGCTCTACAAGGACGTCAACCGGCACGCCAAGCTGAGTCGCCAGTTCGTCTGAGGGACGGTCGTGACCTCGATCCCGGACGGCCCCCGTGACGCCGCCCGTGACGTCGCCCGCGTCGCCGTCGTCACGGGCGGCGGCTCCGGGCTGGGGCGGGTGGTGGCCCATGCCCTGGTCGCCGACGGCTACCGGGTCGCCGTCCTCGGCCGCACGCGGGCGACGCTGGAGGAGACGGCCGCCGGCTCCGCTGCGCCCGGCCGGGTCCTGGTCGTCCCCGCCGACGTGTCCGCCGCCGGGGACGTCGACGCCGCCTTCCAGCGGGTGCGCGACAACTGGGGGCGCGTCGACGTACTCGTCAACAACGCGGGAACCTTCGGGCCGAACGGCGACCCCGACGGGATCGACCCCGACGAGTGGCGCCGGACCATCGATGTGAACCTCACCGGCACGTTCCTGTGCGCGCGTGCGGCCTTCGCGGCGATGAGGGCGCAGCAGCCGCAGGGCGGCCGGATCATCAACAACGGGTCCATCTCCGCGTACGCGCCAAGGCCCGGCAGCGCGGCCTACACCGCGAGCAAGCACGCGGTCGCAGGACTGACGAAGTCCCTCTCCCTGGACGGCAGGCCCTACGGGATCGCCTGCGGGGAGATCGACATCGGCAACGCGGCGACCGAGATGACCTCCGCCATGGGCGGGGGCGTCCGGCAGGCCGACGGCTCGGTGCGGCCCGAGCCGACCTTCGACCCGGTCCACGTCGGCGCGGCGGTGCTGCAGATGGCGAACCTGCCGCTCGACGTCAACGTGCAGTCCATGACGATCCTCGCCACGACCATGCCCTTCGTGGGACGCGGCTGAGCGGCGTGCTCGGGGCGACTTGACAGTTCCGCCCGGCAGACGCCCAGCGAGCACTAGGCTCGACCCGGCACCTGGCCGTTCGCCGAGGAGGGTCCATGTCCGCACCGTCGACACCCGGGGCGCTGGTCGAGCGGCTCTCGCCGGTCAGCCCGGGCAAGCCCTGCAGCCAGCAGGACATCCTCGCGGAGCTGCGCCGGGTGATCCTCGCGGGGGAGGCCCCACCCGGGACGCCCATCCCGCTCGATGGCGTCGCGAAGTTCTTCGTGGTGAGCGCGATCCCGGTGCGGGAGTCGCTCAAGACCCTTATCGGCGAGGGGCTCGTCGACCACGAGCCGCGCGGTGGCTACCGCGTCGCCGAGCTGACCCGCGACGAGCTCAGCGAGTTCTACGTGATCCGCGAGGTGCTGGAGGCCGCGGCGCTGCGGTCCGCCGTCGCGCGGGCGACCCGACGCGACGACACCGCTGCGCAGGAGGTCCTGGAAGCGCTGGCGCAGAGCATGGCGGCGAACGACCACCGCGCCTACCACCGGGAGAGCCGCCGGTTCCACCTCGCGCTGCTGGCGCCCTCCCGGATGCGGCGGCTGCTGCACGTGTTCGAGATGGCCTGGAACATCACCGAGCCGGCCCAGCCCATGTCGGTGGTCGACGACGTGGTCTGGATGCACGCCGACCACACGGCGATGCTGGAGGCGTTCATCGCCCGAGACGCGGAGGCGCTCGTCGGTCACTCCCGCGAGCACTACGAGCGGCTCGAGCGGGCGGTGAGCGACGCCTGACCCGGGTGCGGGTGGCCGTCATATATCCCGGATATATGACTTCCGCAAGGGTCAGAACCGTGTGCCCTGCATTACGTTCAGTGCTCACCCCGGTAGTGAGACCAGGCTCACACCGACCGACGGAAGAGTCCCTCCCGTGACCGAAGTGACCGTCCACCTCCCCGCCCCGCCGAGTGTGGAGCACCCTGCCGGCGTCGGCGTGATCAAGCCGTCCTACCACCCGCGGCTCACCAACGACGACCTGGCGCCGCTACGCGATCAGAAGTGGTCCTGGTACAACATCTTCGCGTTCTGGATGTCCGACGTGCACAGCGTCGGCGGCTACGTCACCGCCGGCAGCCTGTTCGCGCTCGGGCTGACCAGCTGGCAGGTGTTCATCTGCCTCATCCTCGGGATCTCGATCGTGCTGCTCTTCGCCAACCTGGTGGCGAAGCCCAGCCAGCGCACCGGTGTCCCCTTCCCGGTCATCTGCCGGTCCGTCTTCGGGGTCGTCGGCGCCAACATCCCCGCGATCATCCGTGGGCTCATCGCCGTGGCGTGGTACGGCATCCAGACCTACCTCGCCTCCTCGGCGCTCGACATCCTCGTCGTACGGCTGTGGCCTGGCCTGGCGCCGTACGGCGATGTCACCCTGCACGGCTTCCTGGGCCTGTCGACGCTCGGGTACGCCACGTTCGCGCTGCTGTGGGTCCTGCAGGCGGCCGTGTTCTGGACCGGCATGGACACGATCCGCAAGT
>JAICKK010000244.1 GCA_025927955.1 Nocardioidaceae bacterium | reverse complement strand
GCCCGGAGGCTCCTGCGGGAGGACCCGAGAGCGCGCCTGCTCGTCGCGGCCGGGACCGCAGCCGCGCTGCGTGCCGGGCTCGCGGACCCGCGTCTGGCCGCGCGGGTCGTCTCAGTCCAGCCCCAGGGAGAACGCTGACTCCAGGTCGTGCTGCGAGTACGCCCGGAAGGCGATGTGCGTCTCCGTGGAGATCACGCCCGGCACCTTGTTGAGCCGGTCGGCGACCACCGCCGCCACGTCGTCGTGGCTACGCACCCGGACGAGAGCGATGAGGTCGATCTGCCCGGTCACGGAGTACACCTCGCTGACGCCGTCGATGGCCGCGATCTCCTCTGCGACCTCAGGGATCCGCGCGACGTCGGCCTTGACGAACACGATGGCGGTGATCATGCAGGTCACGGTAGCCGACCGGCCGGAGCGCGACCGGCATCGCTCACCTGGCCGGCTGGTGCAGCGTCGGCAGCGGCCGGCGCTCGTCGAAAGGGACGAGGGAGGCGCGGGACGCCTCGACCGCGTCGTGGACCCGCAGGTGCTTCGTCGCGCCACCGACGGGGCAGCTCCACTCACCGTCGACGTGCACCAGGCGGACGCCGTCGGACTCGAGCCAGCGCAGCACCTTCTCCGTCTCCTCCGCGGTGGTGGCCGGCAAGGGTCCCGGTCCGGCCACCACCGTGTCCGCGCAGGCACACAGCTCGCGCACCCACTCACCGGCATGCGCGCCGGCCGGGATGACGCCCGAGGCCGCCAGCCGCCCGTAGCGGACGACGTGCACCGCCCAACGGCCGTCCTCGCGCCGGGCCGCCACCACCTCGGGGCACCGGGTTAGCGCCCGCAGCCGTTGGGTGCGCGCGACCCCGCGCAGGAAGGCGCTGAGCCGGTCGCGCCACGACCCGGCGTCCTCGAACCGGCTGGCGGCCGAGAGCGCCTCCATCCGCACGGAGACCGACGCCACGACGGTGTCCGGGGTGCCGAGCAGGGACGTCCTGAGCTGCTCGACCACCGTCTGGTAGTCGACGCGCGAGACGCTCCCGTCGCAGGGGGACAGGCATCGGCCCATCTCCGCGAGCACGCAGGGGGTCAGCGCGGGGCGGGCCGCCATCCGCCCGGTGCACTGACGGATCGGGAAGGTCTCGTGGAGGGCCGCGACGGCACGCTCGGCGACCCGCCGCGAGGAGAAGGGCCCGACGTAGTCGGCGTCGTCGCCGACGACCCGCCTGACCAGCGCGAGCCGGGGCCACGGCTCCCTGGTCAGCTTCACCCAGTGGACCCGCTCGGGGAAGCGTGAGCGGCGGTTGTACGGCGGCTTGTGCTCGGCGATGAGCCGCAGCTCCCGGACCTCGGCCTCGAGCGGCGTGGCGCACTCGATGCCCTGCACGGCGGCCGCCAGGGCGACCATCTCGCCCATCCGGCTCCGCGTCTCCGAGGCGGTGAAGTAGTTGCGCACACGGGTCCGGAGGTCCTTCGAGGTGCCGACGTAGAGCACCCGCCCCCGCTGGTCGCGGAACAGGTAGACCCCGGGCGCGTGCGGCAGGTCCTCGGCGAGGTGGCGCTTGCGGCGCTGGGCGGCCGAGACCCGGGAGCTGAAGGTCGAGAGTTCCTCCAGGGTGTGCACGCCCAGGTTGCCCAGGCGTGCCATGAGGCCGTGGAGCACGTCGACGGTGGCCCGGGCGTCGGACAGCGCCCGGTGGTTGGGCGTGGTCGACGAGCCGAAGAGGACCGCCAGGGACCCGAGCTTGCAGTTGGGGGTCTCGTCACGGGTCACCACCCGCCGCGCCAGCGTGGCCGTGTCGAGCACCTCGAACCTCGGCCACGGCCGCCCCTGCTGCTGCGCGAAGTGCCGCAGGAAGCCCACGTCGAACGGAGCGTTGTGGGCGACGAGCACGCAGCCGTGGGCGAACTCGAGGAGCTGGGGGAGGACCTGCTCGATCCTCGGCGCGGCCGCCACCATCGAGTCGGTGATGCCGGTCAGGACGGCGATGAACGGCGGGATCGCCTGGTGGGGGTTCACCAGCGTCTGGAACTCGCCGAGCACCTCCCCGCCGCGGACCTTCACCGCGCCGACCTCGGTGATCATCGACCCCGCAGCCGCCGAGCCACCGGTCGTCTCGAGGTCGACCACGCAGAAGGTGACCTCGCGCAGCGGGCGGCCGAGCTCGTCGAAGCTGCGCTGGGACTCCCACCGGGGGGAAGTGGGCCCCGCGCCCGCCACTGCCTGCGTCATGAGGCTGACGGTAGAGGCGCTCACCGACCATTTCGGCTAGGCACGCGGCATACCCTGGGACCGGCCGGCGCGGAAGGCCCCCGAGACGGCACCGGACGAAGGAGGACCCGCATGGCCACGCCGCTCCCCGACGAGAGCACCCGATGGCGCTGCGGCGGGTGCGGCAACCTCACCCGGTTCGACGTCGTCCGCACCCGCCGTACGACGGAGTTCTGGCACTTCGACCTGTCCGGTGAGCACCACGTCGAGGACTCCACCACCGACCAGGAGGACGTGGGGTCGGTCACCTGCCGGTGGTGCGGCCGGGCGGACGCGGTCGAGCTGGTCTCGCGGGCGGAAGCCGGCGCGGCGGCCCAGTGACGGCCCAGTGACGGCCCGGTGACGGCCCAGTGACGGTCCGGTGCAAGGTCCGGTGACGGCGCCGCTGCCGGAGCTCGTGCGGGCACGGGTGGTGGGCCTGGCCGCCGAGGCGCTCGGCGCCCTCGAGCCCGACGTGCTGCCGGCGGCGCTGCGGCGGGTCGCGTCGTTCGCGCCGGCCCGTCGAGCCCGGCTGGCGGGCTCCGTGATCGCCGACGTCCTGGCCCGCGACGACGACTTCCGCGAGCGGGTCGCGGGCCACGTCCGCGCCACCCTGCCCGAGCTCGCGCAGGCCGTGGACCGCGGCCGGCCGGACGAGCACGCGCCGTCCCGCGTGGCGCCGGTCGACGTTGCGCCGGTCGACGTTGCGTCGCTCGCCTACCTGCTGCGCCCGGAGGGCTGGACCGACGTGCTGGCTCGCGCGACGGAGCGGCTGGCTGCGGACCGGGAGGCGGCGCGGGAGCGGAAGGACTCGAGCCGGGCGGCGCGGCTGGAGCAGCAGCTCGAGTCGATGCACGCCCGGCTCAAGGAGGTGCGGGCCGAGCACCGCGACCAGGTCGCCAGGCTGAAGGCGGAGAACGCCGACCTCCGTCACCGGCTCGGTGACGCGCGGTCGCGGCTGCGCGCGGCCGAGGCGAGCGCCGAGCAGACCAGGACGGCGGCCGGCGCCGAGGCTGTGGCCGCCGCGGCCCGCCAGGCCGAGGTCGAGGCGGAGCTGCGCCGGGTGCGCTCGCGTCTGGACCAGCTGGAGCGGGACCTGGCGACGACCCGGAGGGCGGAGCGCGCGGACCGGGGCACCGAGTCCCTGCGGACCAGGCTGCTGGTGGACACCCTGCTCGAGACGGCGCAGGGGCTGCGGCGCGAGCTCGCGCTGCCGACGGTGGAGGGGTGGTCTCCCGCGGATGCCGTCGAGGCGCTGGCCGCGGAGCACGGGAGCCGCGCCTCGTCCGGGCACGGGTCGCTCGCACCTGACGACCCGGTGCTGCTCGACCAGATCCTGGCCCTGCCACGCGTGCACCTGGTGGTGGACGGCTACAACGTCACCAAGACCGCGTGGCCGGAGCTGTCGCTGGAACGGCAGCGCGACCGGCTGCTCGCCGGGCTGGCGCCCCTCGCGGCCCGCAGCGGCGCCGAGGTGACCGTGGTGTTCGACGCGGCGGGAGCCACCGAGCGCCCCCTGGTCACCCGACCCCGGGGGGTCCGGGTGCTCTACAGCGCACCCGGCGTCATCGCCGACGACGTGATCCGCGACCTGGTGGCCGCCGAGCCGCCCGGGCGACCGGTGGTCGTGGTGTCCAGCGACCGCCAGGTCGTCGACGACGTCGCCCGCAGCGGCGCCCGAACGGTCGCCGCGCCGGCGCTGTCCCGGCTCCTGGCCCGGAGCTGACGGACGGGTCGCGAAAACTGTCGGAGGGGCCTGGCACAGTCCCGCGGACAACGAACCGAGAGCCTCGAGGAGACCGATGAGCGTGCACATCGACTGCGACACCTGTGAGGTGCGCGGGCCGGCCTGCCACGACTGCGTGGTCACCGTCCTGCTCGGGCCGCCACCGGAGATGGGCTTCGACGCCGACGAGCAACGCGCCCTCGAGGTGCTCGCTCGGTCGGGGCTGGTGCCGCCGCTGCGGATGGTCGCGCCGGTCGCGGGACCCGACGTGGCGTCCGCCTGACCGGGACGGCGGCCCGCCCGAGGCCCCGTGCGGGGTGATCTTCCTCACATCAGGCGGCCCTCCGCGGGCATCTTGACGGGAGGCAGCCGACCGCGGAGGGCGCAGCCGCCCCCCACCCGCGCTAGCCCGGGTTGCCCCCACCGGAGACGGCCGCCTACATTGCTTGCTGGCGTCCGCACCAGCCGACCAGACCGGGCCGGCTCGGACGTCGCGTCGAGTCTGGACGAGGGGCCGGGGGCCGCTCACCGTCCGGAGCCGGGGACCCACGTTCCTGGGGTTAATCGTGCGCTGTCCGCCACCCATCGGCGGCGGAGCTCGTGCGTAGGGTTCTTTGCCGCCCGCACCCGTCAGCTAACTCGGTAGGCGCCTGAGACAAAGAGGAGACCGTCCGCTCGTGAACGACGGCCGGAAGCGCTACCCGCGAGTTCTCG
>JAICKK010000123.1 GCA_025927955.1 Nocardioidaceae bacterium | reverse complement strand
CCCGTCCGGTACGCGTTCGAGCCGGCCCAGGGCCGCACCGCCTCCCGGCTGCTCGTCTCCGACGCGCTGGTGATGGCCCACGAGGCGGGGCTGCTCGGCGCTCGCCGGGACGGCTCGCCCTCCACCATGGTGACCGGCGTGGTGGGCTGGCTGCCCTCCCCCGGACGTGCCTTCGTCCAGGTACCCGGCGGGTCCGCGACCGTGGTCCAGGAGCTGACCCTGCCCGACGTACCGCTGTCGAGCCTGCTGCGGCCCGGTATGACGGTCACCGGGAGCTACGACGCGGAGCGCGGAACCCTCGACGTCACGAGCGGCCTGCGCGACCCGGCAGCGGCCCTGGCGGAGTACGACGTCGGGGACGTCGTGCTCGCCCGCGTCCTCAGCGTGGCCGACGGCTCCGCGGTCCTGCAGCTGCACCCGTCGGTGAGCGTGTCGGTCGACCGGGCGGACGTCACGTCGAACGACCTCGACCTGCTCACCACGCTCATGACCGAGGGCGAGGTGCTCCTCGTCCGCATCACCGAGCCGGGACCGTCCTGGCACGTGAGCCTGGCCGACATCGAGGACGACGAGCAGCCGCGGACCGCACCGGCCCTGCTGCCCGACGGTCCTGCGTGGCTGCTGCCGCCCGACGTGGAGGGCCCGGCCCCGGTGGACACCGAAGCGGAGCCCGAGGCGGAGCCCGAGCCGGTGCCCGAGCCGGTGGCGGAGGCGGTGGCGGAGGCGGGAGCCGGGCGGGTCGAGGCACCGGCCCGGGTCGGCGTCGACGACCCACCCGAGCCGCCGGCCCCCTCGGCACCCCGCGCTCTTCGCCCGACCCCCCTGGTGCTCGACCGGAACCGCCGCGACCAGGTCGCACCTCTGCGGGCCGCCGACGGCCATGCGCCGTCCTCCACCGCCGCGGTCCCGACCGCGTCCCCGCCCACGACGCGCCCCAGGAGCGCCCTGGCCTCCCTCGAACGCGCCCTGGCCTCGGCCCGCGCCGAGATCAAGGGCCTCGAGACCGACATCGACGCGCTGCGGATCGAGCGCGAGCTCCTGGTCTCCGAGCTCAAGCTCGCCAAGCGCGAGACCCAGGAGGTCCGCAGCCAGCTCGCCCGGTCGCGGACCGACCTCCGCAAGAGCTCGCGTCGCTCCGCCGGCCGCGCCGCGCCGGCCGAGGCGTTCCTCGAAGGGGAGGAGAAGTTCCGGCACGAGGTCTACCTGGCGTGGGTGACGCGGATCCAGGCCCAGGACAAGGCGACCCGTCCGCTGCCCGACTACCGCATCGGACCGGGGTTCCTGGAGTCGCTGCAGCACGTCCAGGGGATCAGCCGCGCGAAGGTGGCCGCCGTGGTCGTCGAGGTCCTCACCGACCTTGCCCGCGAGCAGCCAGGACGCGAGCTCCACCAGCTGCGGCGGGACGGCTCCGGCGGGTCACCGGCCCTGGTGCGCCCGGGCGACCGGGCGGAGTGCTGGCGCGTCTCGCTCCAGGTGCGCTCCCCCTCGGCGCGACGGCTGCACTTCTGGCGCCTCCCCGACGGCTCCGTCGAGCTGTCGCGGGTCGCGCTGCACGACGACTTCCGCCCCTGACCGGTACGACGGGCAGGGCGCCCCGTCGCGGCGGCCTCAGCCGTGCGGCGCCTGCCACACCAGCTGGTGGTCCGGGTCGGCAGCGGCCCGGGCGACGGCGTTGTTGTGCCGCGGCGACGCGGTCCGTCCCCAGGTGTCGTCGCCCATCCACGCCGGGAGCCCGAAGGGCAGGTCCGCGGCCGGGATCGGCCGATAGTCGGACTCGAGGAGCTCCGGTCCGTAGTTCGGCGTCGTCGGATCCCCGGCCGGGTCGGGGCTCACGATGGCACGCAGGTCGGGGACGGCGGCCCGCCACGCGTCCAGCAGCCCGGCCGTGTCGTGGTCGGAGGGGTGCGGCACCTCGAAGACGGGGACGTCGGGAGCCCGGTTCCACAGGTGCAGAGCTTCCTGCGCGTTGCCACCGAAGGCGACCACCGCCTGCAGGTCGCGGCCGGTGATGACGTCGAGCAGGTGGTTGCGCCACCTGAGGTGCTCCGGGAGCTGCAGCAGCGGGAGTGCCTGGCGGACCCTGCCCGGGTGCACGGCGTAGGGGAACGCGTTGACGAGGACGTAGCTGCTGGTCAGCCCCAGCTTCGCGAGGAACCCCTGGACCCGCTGGCCGGCGTCGCCGACCAGCGTCCGTCCCACGACCCGCTCGGTCGGCCCGGGGTCCGACGCGATCCCCAGGAGCCGGGCGCTGCCGTTGAGCCGGCCGCGGTAGAACACCGGGCCCCAGTCCCACCAGAACAGCGCCCGGTCCTCCTCGGCATACGCCGGGACGGCGGCGAAGTGCCGGGCCAGCGCCTTGGGGGGTCCGGGGTCGAAGTCGGCGCTCGGCGGCGCACCGGGGTCGAAGCTCACCATGGCCGCAGCCTCCTGATCGCTGGCCGGACGAGGGCCGTGGAGCCAGGTTGCGCCGCCAGACCGGCCTTGTCGAGCGCTCGCCGACAGGAGTAGGCCTGGGTGAGGGCTGCGCGTTGAGCGGAGGATCCATGGCTGCCACCGGCACGGACACCGACGGCACCACCGACGGCACCACTGATGGCAGCACCGACAGGGACCGGTTCATGACGGAGTACCTGGCCGGCATGCCGGACTCGTTGACCGCGCAGGCGGCCCCCGTCGACGGCCCGGCTCGCCAGGCGCCGCGCGCCGCGACCGTCGACTCGATCGCGCTCGGCGGCCAGATCCTCGGAGCCGACGGGCCCATGCGCGGCTGGGTCACCGTCGAGGGTGGAGTGATCAGCGGGATCGGTTCCCGCAAGCCGGGCGCGGCGAGGACGGTGGCCACCGACGGCGTCATCATGCCCGGCATGCTCGACCTGCACGGGCACCCGGAGTTCAACGTGTTCGCGCCCTGGGAGCCTCCGAAGTCCTACCTCAACCGCTACGCCTGGCGCGACAGCGACGCCTACCGCAGCCTGATCCGGGACCCGCAGAACCAGCTGCTCAAGGACCTGCCCACGGGCACGCAGCTGCGGTACGCGGAGATCCGGTCGCTGGTGGGGGGCACCACCGCCATCCAGGGCGCGAGCCTGAGGACGCAGGGCAGGACGGAGTCCCTGGTCCGCAACGTCGACGGCGTGATCTTCGGCGAGCACCGCGCCCGCAGCCTCATCGACCTGCCGTCCGGGCCGACCTCCCGAGGCGGGGACGACCTCGCCCACATCCTCGACGCGATCGCCGCGAACGAGGTGGACGCGTTCTACGTGCACCTCGCGGAGGGCAGGCGTGACAACCAGCGCTCCGTCGACGAGTTCGACCACCTCGTCGAGCTCGGCGCGCTCACGCCGGCCACCGTCATCATCCACGGCACCGCGATGACCCATGACCAGCTCGGGCAGGCCAAGGACGCCGGCGCGAAGCTCGTCTGGTCGCCGCAGAGCAACCTGCGGCTGTACGGCGAGACCACCCGCGTCCTCGACGCGCTCGACGTCGGGATCCCGGTGGCCCTGGGCGCCGACTGGCTGCCGTCGGGCTCCACGAGCCTGCTCGCCGAGATGAAGGTGGCCCGCCAGGAGCTCGCGCACCAGGGCGCCGAGGTCTCCGCCGCCGACATGGTCGCCATGGTCACGTCCGGGGCCGCCGGCATCGCGGGCCTGGGCGACCGGCTCGGCACGCTGGCCGAAGGCCGGGTCGCCGACATCGTGGTCCTGGCGCGCGAGGCCGACGACCCCTACGAGTCCGTGTGCGGCTCGACACCCGGCGACGTCGAGCTCGTGCTCATCGGCGGCGACATCGCCTACGCGCGCGAGGACTTCGCCACCGCGCTGGCGGCCGACCCGCAGGACCCCGTGCTGGAGCCGGTGCTGGCCTGGGGGCGCCGCATGCTGCTGGACACCAGCTACGAGGGCCGGGCCGCGGACGGCTCCACGCCCCGGCTGCAGCAGCTGCGCGCCGATCTCACCTCCGTCTACCCGCCCGTGGGGCCGATCTGGGCATGACGCGGGCCGGTGCCGGCGCCGGCACCGCTCAGGCCAGCGGCGGGAGGGTCTGCTCGACCGCGAGCATGGGAGCGAACAGGTCGCCGCGCTGCGCGAGCCGCTCGAGGACGTTGCGGACGGTGAACCCGTCGGGGCGCAGGTCCGGGTCGTCGAGCTCGTCCCAGGTGATGGGCGCGGACACCGGCGCCCCGGCGGCGGCCCGGGGGCTGTAGGGGGCGACGAGCGTCTTGTTGACCGCGTTCTGCGTGTAGTCGAGCCGGGCCAGCCCCCTGCGCGAGCGCACCTCCCACTTCCAGCTCACCAGGTCCGGGACGACGGCGCCGACCGTGCGGGAGAGCCGCTCGACCCACTGCCTGGTGTCCTCGAAGCCGGGACCGCGCATGATCGGCACCCACACCTGGATGCCGCGGCCGCCGGTCACCTTCGGGAACGCCTGCAGGTCCAGGTGCTCGAACGCGTCGCGGTGCAGCCTGGCCAGCACCAGCAGGTCGGCCCACGACGTCTCGCTGCCGGGGTCGAGGTCGACCAGCGCGTACGTCGGACGGTGCGGCTGGTCGGTCCTCGACGTCCAGGCGTGCCACTCCAGGGCACCGAGCTGCGCGGCCCACACCAGCGCGGCCGGCTCGTCGATGACCGCATAGGTCCGGGTCTCGCCCTCGTCGGCGTCCGGGTTGTCCCACGCGCCGACCCACGGAGGCGCGAAGTCCGGCCGCTCCTTGTGCCAGAACCCCTTCGTGTGGGCACCGTCCGGGTGGCGACGCATGTTCAGCGCCCGGCCGCTGAGGTAGCGCACCGCCGTCGGCGCGATCGCCGCGGCGTACCCGAGCAGCTCCCGTTTGCTCACGGGCGCCTCCCCGTCGCGTCCGGGGAAGAGCTCCTTGTCGAGGTTCGTGACCTGAAGGTCGCGGCCGAAGACCTCCCAGGTGCCCTGCCCGCCCAGCTCGGACAAGGCCGACAGCGCGTCCTCGACGCTCCCGGGGGAGGGCCGCAGCACCACCTGCGCCCGGTCGGCCGGGAGGTCGGAGCGCCAGATCCGGTCGTGGTCGGCGAGCACCTCGTCGCTGGTGCGGCCGGTGAGCACCGAGCGCGGATGCTCGCCGGGCTCCCAGCCCTCGACCGCGTGCTCGTCGCGCTTGTGCACCAGCAGCCACTGCTCGCGCTCGCCCCGCCCGCCCCGGCGCACCAGCGCGAGTCGTCCTCGCAGCTTGTGCCCGAAGACGTCGGCGTGCAGCTCCCCGGCCTCGACCGCGGCCCGGGCGTCGTCCGTGCCGTGCGGCCGCCACGTGCCGGTGTCCCAGACGACGACGTCGCCCGCGCCGTACGAGCCCTCGGGGATGACTCCCTCGAACAGGAGGTACTCCAGCGGGTGGTCGCCGACACGGAACGCCGTCCGTCGCCTCGTCGGGTCCAGGGTCGGGCCCTTGGGCACCGCCCAGCTCACCAGCGCGCCGTCGACCTCGAACCGCAGGTCGTAGTGGTCACCGGTCGCCCGGTGGTGCTGCACGACGAAGCGGGGTAGGTCGGCCACCACACCAGGGTGCCCGCTGCGGCGGCACCGACGCGCCGCGGCGGAGTATCCGCCTTCTGGCCCGAATTAGAGTGATTTGCCCCGGCGTGTCGCATTGTCGGCGATCCTGGGAGCGTCACTGCCCGCACCCCCCGGAGACAAGCGAATGCCCCTGCCGACGCTCACCCGACCCACGTGGCGCAGGTCCCGTGTCGCCACCGCCATGTCCACCGCGGTGCTGATGGCATCGGGTCCCCTGCTCCTGGCGCCGTCGGCCGGCGCTTCGCCGGCGGGCCCGCTCTCCCGCACCGCGACCTCGACCGTCCCGGTCCCCGCCGCGCCGGCGACGGTGCCCTCCGGCATCGAGGACCTCGCGCGCTACGTCCCGGCGAACTCCTGCGACCCGCACGCCAAGCCGGGCACGACGGCGGTCGGCGACCTGCTCAAGGCCACCTACGGCTCCTTCTACGGCATCGACCGCACGTGCGGGACGGATCCGCTGCCGACCAGCGAGCACTACGACGGGCGCGCGCTCGACTACTTCCTCGACGTGCACGTCGCCCGGCAGCGGGCCGAGGCGCAGGCGCTCATCGCGTGGCTGCTGGCGGACGACGCCCAGGGCCGGCCGTACGCCAACGCGCGCCGGCTCGGCGTCATGTACCTGATCTGGAACAACCGCATCTGGGGCGCCTACCGGGCCTCCGAGGGCTGGCGCCCCTACTCCAGCTGCGCGACCAGGACCTCGTCGGCCTACGACACGACCTGCCACCGCGACCACATCCACATCTCCCTGTCCTGGGAGGGGGCGATGAAGCGCACGTCGTACTGGACCGGCCGGGTCGCCGGGACCGACTACGGCCCGTGCCGCGAGGCCGGGCTGAACTGGGCCGCGCCGTACACGACGGCACGCGCGACGCCCTGCCCGAGCTACCCGCGGGTGAGCGCGCCGGCGGGGGCCTCCAGCCTGACCAGGACGCTGACGACCTACTCCGGGATGGTGCTGCGCCAAGGCGACAGCGGGCCCGTGGTCCGCGCCGTGCAGCAGGCGGTCGGCACCACGCCCGACGGCGCGTTCGGTCCGATCACCGAGGCCGCGCTCAAGGGCTGGCAGGGCACCCACGGCGTGGCGGCCAGCGGTGTCGTCGACGGCGACACCTGGCGGGCACTGCTGGCAGCCAACGCCCCCGCCAGGACGGCCGCACCGCCGGCGCGCCCGACCCACTTGGAGCTGACCCGCTACCGCTCCCGCACCCTGCGGGTCGGCAGCCACGGCGCCGCGGTCGCCGCGCTGCAGAGGAGGCTGGCGATGAGGCCGGCCGGCGGCAGCTTCGGGCGCCGGACCAGGGCGCGGGTGCGGACCTTCCAGGTCAACCACCACCTGGCCGCCGACGGCGTGGTCGGCCCGAGCACCTGGAGGGCGCTGGGCGCCTGAGGCCGCTCAGGCGGTGCTGAGCAGCGACGCCAGGAGCTGTCGAGAACCTCGCGAGCACGACCGGCTGCCGCGCCGGGCCGTCGCTGCGCGCGGCGAGGGCCTCGATCACCCGGTGCACGTGCGCGGCTCGGGTACCGCCGCCACGACCTCGCCCGCGTCAACACCGGGCCACTGCCGACCTGCGCCCGCCGTACGCTCGTCACATGCGCGGGGACCGTGTGGAGATCGTGGTCGACGCGGGCGGCGAGGCCCGGACCTACGACATCGTCGCCACCCGCAACGGGCGCCGGGTCGAGATCTCGACCAGCCGCGGGGTGGTCGAGGTGACCGAGGTGACCCGCAGCGGCACGCCCGTGCGCACCGCCCGGTTCATGGCCAGCCGGGTGCTGGCGCTGGTCGAGCACCCGGCGGAGCCGCACGGGTCCGGCTGAGCCGGCCGGCGACGCGAGTCGCGGATGTCGTCCACCTGGACGACAACGAACCCATCGGCCCCGTCTCGAGGTCCGATCTCGTCCACCTGGACGACAACGGGGTCAGCGCAGCGGGTCGAACGGCCTGAGCTGGTCGACCTGCGTGCCCGTCACCATCGCCTGCGCCAGCAGCCGGCCGGTGATCGGCCCGAGGGTGATGCCCCACATGCCGTGGCCACCGGCGACGTGCACACGGGGGCTCCTGGTCGCACCGACCAGCGGCAGGCCGTCGACCGTGCACGGCCGCGAGCCGACCCACTCGTCGTGGCGGTGGTCGAGGTCGGCGCCGCGCAGCAGCGGGCGCGCGGCCTCGGCGATCGCCGTGACCCGGCGCTGGTCGAGGGCGGCCTCGGGCCTGCGGAACTCCATCATCCCGGCGACGCGGAGCCGGGCGCCGATCGGCGTACAGGCGACGCGCTGCGCCGGGAAGTACACCGGTCCGTCGGGCACCCGGTCGATGTCGACCGAGAACGAGTAGCCGCGGCCCGCCTGGACGACGTTCTTCACACCGAACCGGCGGGCCAGCGTGCCCAGCCAGGCACCGGTCGCGAGGACCGCCGCGTCGAACTGCTCGACCGAGCCCTCGGCCGTGGTCACGAGCACTCCCGACCCGTTGTCCACGAGGTCGCAGACCGTCGCCGCGTCGAGGATCTTGCCGCCGCGCGCCCGCACCGAGTCGGCCAGCGCGTGCACGTAGCTGCCCGGGTCGACGAACCGCTGGCCCTTGAGCAGGATCGCCGCACCGATCTCGTCGGACAGGCTGGGCTCGATGGCGCGGGCCTGGTCCCCGGTCAGCGCCTCGAACTCGATCGCCTGACCTGCGGCGTGGATGTGCTCGATCTCCTCCAGCAGCGTCACGCGCTCGGCCTCGGTCCGGTACGACGCCAGGAAGGACCTCGCCTCGCGCGTGCCGGCCCTCACCCCGCCGGCCTCGAGAAGGTCGAAGCTCTCCAGCGACAGGTCGTTGACGGGCACCAGTGAGCCCATCGCCCTCCTCCACGCCTTCGTCGTCGAGTGACGGGTGAAGCCCGTGAGGAACGTGAGCAGCCTCGGGTCCGCGCTCGGCGGGACGTAGACCGGCGAGGACGGCGACAGGACCGCGCGCAGGCCGTACTTGAGGACGGCCGGCTCGGGCAGCGGAGTCGCGATGCCGGGCGTGAGCCATCCCGCGTTCCCCCACGACGAGCCGGCAGCGACCCCCTGGCGATCGAGGACGACCACCTCGACCCCGCGCTCCTGCAGGAACCAGGCGGTGGACAGTCCCACCATGCCGGCGCCCACGACGGCGACGCGCTCGGGGACGGGAAGGCCGGCAGCGGTGAGGGACGTCATGCTGCGAGCCTGACACCGCTCACCCGGCGCCGCCTCGTGCCCGTCGTCCAAGCCGCAACGGTGGCCTTGTGCTCCCAGCACAAGAGGCCGATGCTGGGCCCGTGCTCGCCGTTCCCGACCTCGTCGCCACCCTCCCGGGGCTGCTGAGCCTCGCGGTGCCGCACGACGGCGCCGAGGTGGACGACCTGACGATCGCCGAGCCGGCCCACGGCCTCGTCGGCCAGCCCGGCGACCTCGTGCTGGGGATCGGCGCGGTCACGGCTGCGAGCGCCGCCCAGCTCGTCGCCGACGCCGCCGCGGCCGGTGCCGGTGGCGTCGTGCTGCGCCGGTCGCTGGCCCGGCGAAAGACGGTCCGAGAGCGGGCCAGGCGTCGCCGCATCGCCCTCGTCGAGCTGGCCGAGCAGGCGTCGTGGGCGCACCTCGTGTGGTTGCTGCGGGGGGTCATCGACCGCGCCGCGGTCGGCCCGGGGCCCAGCGGCGACGCACCGGTGCAGGACGACCTGTTCACGCTCGCGGACGCCGCGGCCGCGCTCGTCGACGCCCCGGTCACCATCGAGGACGCCCAGTCCCGGGTGCTGGCCTACTCCTCCCGCCAGGACCTCGCCGACCCGGCGCGGGTGTCGACGATCGTCGGCCGCCGGGTGCCCGACGAGGTGCTCGCCACGATGCGCGGGCAAGGTGTGTTCCGGCGGCTGGCCCGGTCGGCGGAGCCGGTGTTCGTGCCCGCGTCCGGCGGCACCAAGCCGCGCCTGGTCATCCCGGTGCGCGCGGGAGGCGAGTGGCTCGGCTCGATCTGGGCCGTCGTCGAGCAGCGACCGCCCGCCGCCCTGGTGGCCGAGCTCGTCCAGACCTCCTCCGTGGTCGCCCTGCACCTGCTGCGTCTGCGCGCGCAGGCCGACCTGTCGCGACGGGTGGCGGCGGACCGGCTGCGCGGGGCCCTGTCCGGCCACGCCGGGGGCGCGGAGGACTGGCTGCCCCCGCCCCCTTGGCGTGTGGTGGTCCTGGGTGGGGAGGGTGACTGCGAGCTGCTCCTCGACCTCTGGGAGTCGGTGTGCCGCCGGCGCGGATGGAACCACCCGCTGCTCGCCGACCTCGATGGGCGGGTGTACGCCCTGGTGAGCGACGACGACAGCGCCTCGCCCGGGGCCTGGGGCTGGCTCGCCTCGGTGGTCCGACGGGCCCGTGACGAGACGCTCCCGCTGACCGCCCGAGCCGGCCGGTCGGCACACCTTCCCGCGCACCTGCAGCGCTCCAAGGCGCAGGCACAGGAGGTGGACCGGCTCGCGACGCCGCGCCGGCCGGTCGCCACCCACGACCAGCTGTGGGCAGAGGTGACCGTCGCCCGGGCGGCCGCCACGCTGGCCGGGGAGACGCTGGGACCGCTGGCCGTTCTCCGCCGCCACGACGACGAGCACCGCAGTGACTACCTGCGCACGCTCGCCGCCTGGCTCGACCATCCAGGAGCCCCGACGCAGGCGGCCCGATCGCTGCACGTGCACCCCAACACCATGCGCTACCGGATGACCCGGATCGCCGACCTCGCCGACCTCGACCTCGACGACGCCACCGTCCGTCTGGCCGTCCGGCTCCAGCTGGCCGGGGCGCTGCGTGGGAGTGAACCCTCGGCGTAGCGGTCCGGACGAGGCAGGATGGGAGCGCCGCCGCCCGAGCGTCATGAAGGCCGCTCGGACACCCCCACGAAGGAGAGGCATCGATGGCCGTCACGAGCTTCCAGGACCTGCCCTTGGCCGACCGTGACCGGGAGTGGGACGGCGCTGCCGCCGAGAGGCGGGTCCGCACGTGGGCCGACGCGGAGGACGAGCCGAACGAGAGGTACCGCGCCGCGCACGTGTGGTACGACGCGGAGAAGAAGCAGAACTTCACCGCCTACAAGCTGCTCATCGCCGACGTGGTCGACGGCTCCCTGACGGCGGTGCCCCGTGGCGTGATGGCGGCCGGCAACGTGATGCAGGGGTCGCGCGGCGGCGTCGACCTCCCGGCCTCCGACATCGACCGCGTCAAGAGCCACCTCGCGAAGTACTACAAGAAGATGGGCGACACCCCACCCTGGGGGCAGTGACACCCGACCGCTCGCCGGTCACGAAGTGCACCTTCCGCGCGCACGGAGAGGTGCCGATCGTGACCAGCGGGGGCGCAGGACGGCGACAGGCTCTGCCATCCTGTGCCGGTGGCATGGGTCGGGACGTCCGGGTGGAGCTATGGCCACTGGGACGGCGTCCTGTACCCGCAGGGCACTCCCCCGGCGAAGCGGCTCGACATCTACCAGCGCGAGCTCGACACCGTCGAGCTGAACGCCAGCTTCTACCGATGGCCACGCACCGCCTCGTTCTCGAGCTGGCAGCGTCGCCTGCGGCCCGGGTTCCAGATGTCCGTCAAGGCGCCGCGCGGCCTGACCCACGGCAAACTGCTCTACGCCCCCGAGGCCTGGGTGGAGAGGATCGCGACCTCGTGGCACGCACTGTACGACAGGCGGGCGGTCCTGCTCGTGCAGCTGCCGCCCACCATGGAGCGCGACGAGGCCCGGCTCGACTGGTTCCTGGGACGGTTGCCATGGTGGGTCCGCACCGCGGTGGAGCTGCGGCACCCGAGCTGGCACGCCGACGAGGTCTTCGCCCTGCTGGAGCGCCACCAGGCGTCGTACTGCGTGATGAGCGGTGCCGGGCTTCCCTGCGTCCTGCGCGCCACGGCGCCGTTCGTGTACGTGCGGCTGCACGGGCCCTCACCGGACCATCT
>JAICKK010000031.1 GCA_025927955.1 Nocardioidaceae bacterium | reverse complement strand
GCACCGACGCAGCGGTGGAAGCCGTGCCCGAAGGCCAGGTGCGGGACGGCCGGCCGGCCGGCGTCGAAGTCGTCCAGCGCCTCGCCGAGACGGCCGTCGCGGTTCGCGCCCGGAAGGTGGCAGATGACCACGTCACCCTTGCGGACGAGCCGGCCCGCGACCTCGAGGTCGCGCTTGGGGAAGCGGGGGAACGCGATCTGCACCACCGAGAGGAAGCGAAGCAGCTCCTCCACCGTCCGCTCGACGACCTCGGGGCTGTCCGCGACCGCCCGGTAGTCGTCGCGGTGGTCGAGCAGGACGGCCGTCCCGAGCGCCAGCATGCTGGCGCTGGTCTCCAGGCCGCCGGTGAAGACGCCGTCGGCGAGCCCCGCCAGGTCGAAGTCGTTGATCTCGTCCCCGTGCTCGCGGATGATCTGCCCGATCAGCCCGGGACCCGGCTCGCTGCGCTGCCGGCGGGTGGCCTCCATGAGGAAGGATCGCGACCCGGACACGGCGCCGAAGACCCCGGTGCCACCGGTGGTGACGTCGAAGCGCGCCGACCCCAGCTGCCGGAAGGTGTCGCGGTCCTCGTCGGGCAGGCCCAGCAGGTCGCAGATGACCAGGAACGGCACGGGGAACGCGAAGGACGGCACGAGGTCCACCGGCTCCCCGGAGGCACCCCGGCGCTCCATCTCGTCGAGCTGGCCCGCCACGATGTCGCCGATCCGCGGCCGCAGCCGTTCGAGCCTCCGCATGGTGAACTCGGGCGTGAGGAGCTTGCGCAGCCGGGTGTGCTCGGGTGGGTCGGTGAAGCCGAGGCCGCCGATGTCGCCGTCGGTGGTGGAGCCGCTGCGGCCCACGAACGGGCGGATGTCGTTGCTGTAGCTGGTGGTGTCGGCCAGCACCTCGCGGACCTCGGCCTGCCCGGTGACGACCCAGACGTTCATGCCCAGGAACGAGGTGAGCTTCGCGACCGGCTCCCGCTCCCGCAGCTGCCCGAGCCGCTCGCCCGGAGCCACGCCGTCACGCCGCAACGGCCAGGACAGGGAGTCCGGCACCCGGTCGAGCTGGGTGAGGTCGATGCCGCTGCGGCCGGCACGGGACAGCACGAGGCGTCGTACCTGCGTCGAGAGGTACGTCGAGAGGCGGGCCACGGTCGTCTCCACTGGTCGCGCGGGCATGGGTCAGGTCGAGTATGCCGGAGGCGGGCTAGGTCGACGCGCTCAGCGGCCGGTCGTGCAGGATCCGCTGGTAGAGCCGGTGGTCCCGCCAGGCGCCCGCGATGAACAGGAACCGGGACGCGACGCCGTACTGCTCGAAGCCGCACCGCTCGAGCACCCGCTGGGAGGCGTGGTTGTCCAGCAGGGTGCCGGCCTCCACGCGGTGCAGGCCGCGGGCCAGCGCCTGCTCGCAGACGTGCTCGACGCCGGCCGAGGCCAGACCGCGACCGAGGTGCTCGCCGTCGACCCAGTACCCGAGACTGCCGCTGCGCAGCACGCCCAGCACGATGTTGTTGAGGTTCACCCGGCCGACGACGTCGTCACCGTGCACGATCACCCAGGCGCCCAGCATGCCGGCGCGGACCGCGGCGAGCTGCGCCGAGACGGCCGCCACCTGGCCGTCGTAGGTGAAGAAGCTCTCGTCGCGGGTGGGCTCCCACGGCTCGAGGTGAGCCCGGTTGCGCACGTACGACGCGGCGAGGGCGGGCGCGTCGGACGCCGTCAGCTCGCGGATCGTGTAGCCCTGCGGAAGCACAGGCCCGAGGGTATAGCCGCGGTCGAGGAGGGCTCGGCCCCCGGGGCCCGACCGGTGCGCTGCGGCCCTCGGGTGTGAGCATGGGGTGTGCTGCCTGCCGACAACCACGTCCATTCCGAGTGGTCGTGGGACACCACCGCGGCGTCCATGCGGGCGAGCTGCCGGCGGGCGGTCGAGGTGGGCCTGCCGTCGGTCGCGTTCACCGAGCACGTCGACTTCCAGCGCTGGGGAGCCGCCGACGGACGGCCGGGGGTGAGCCTGGGCCCGTCGTACCGCCCTGGCGTGGCACCGCTCGACGTCGAGGGCTACCTCGCCTCGGTCGAGGAGTGCCGCACGCGCTTCCCCGAGCTGCGGGTCGTCACCGGGCTGGAGGCCGGCGAGCCGCACCTGTTCGCGGGCAGCCTCGGCGAGCTGCTGGCCGCGGGCCCCTTCGAGCGGGTGCTGGGCTCGCTGCACGCGGTGGTCGAGGGCGGCGCGCTCGTCGGCGTGGACCGGCTCCTCCGGGTGGACCCGCCCACGTTGATGCGCCGCTACCTCGAGGAGCTGCACACGCTGGTGGAGAGCTCGGCCGCGTTCGAGGTGCTCGCCCACGCCGACTTCCCGCGCCGGTCCTGGCCGGCGTACCTCCCCTTCGACGAGGCCGCGTTCGAGGAGGAGTACCGCGCCGTGTTCCGGTGCCTGGCCACCTCGGCGCGGGTCCTGGAGGTCAACACGCGCAGCCCCCTCTGGTCGGCCCGGCTGCTGTCGTGGTGGCGCGACGAGGGCGGCCGAGCCGTGTCGTTCGGCAGCGACGCGCACCAGCCCGCCCGGGTCGGTGCGCGCTTCGTGTCCGCGACCGATGTCGCCTCCTCAGCGGGGTTCCGGCCCGGCCGGGACCCGTTCGACTTCTGGCGTGCGTGAGCCCCGGACCCGGGAGCCGACCAGCCGCCACGAGAGCCAGCCGACCAGCGCGGCGAGCAGTCCGATGACCAGCCCGGCGGCGATGTCCTGGGGGTGGTGGACGTGGGCGGCCACCCGGCTCACGCCGATGGCCACGCTCACCACCACGAGCGCGAGCCCGATCCAGCGCCGGTAGGTGGTCACGAGCAGGGCGATACCGGACGCCAGGGCGGTGTGGTCGGAGGGGAAGCCGTTGTCCGCGGGATGCGCGAACAGCGGGTGGAGGTGCGGGTCCACCACGAACGGCCGTGGGTCGGTGTGCAGCGCGCCGGCGACCTTCACCAGCACCGCCACCACGATCATCGTCACCACGGCCTGGACGGCGAGCGCGACCTTCTCGTGGCGCGAGCACAGCAGCCACACCACCAGCGCGCCCGCGGCGACGACGAAGATGCCGTACTGGGCGACGTCCACGACCAGGGAGTTCACACGGCCATCTTGCGGAGCCGGACCTGACAGCCGCCTGACCGGGGGCGGCTCACTCCCACTCGATGGTGCCGGGCGGCTTGCTGGTGATGTCCAGCGCCACCCGGTTCACCTGCGGCACCTCGTTGGTGATCCGGGTCGAGATGGTCTCCAGCACGTCGTACGGCAGGCGCGCCCAGTCCGCGGTCATCGCGTCCTCCGAGGTGACCGGGCGCAGCACGACGGGGTGGCCGTACGTCCGACCGTCGCCCTGGACACCGACGGAGCGGACGTCGGCGAGCAGCACCACGGGGAACTGCCAGACGTCGCGGTCCAGGCCGGCCCGGGTGACCTCCTCGCGGGCGATGGCGTCCGCCTCGCGCAGCACCTCGAGCCGCTCGCGGGTGACCTCGCCGATGATCCGGATCCCGAGGCCCGGACCCGGGAAGGGGTGCCGCCACACGATGTCGGCCGGCAGCCCGAGCTGCTCGCCCACCAGCCGCACCTCGTCCTTGAACAGGGTGCGCAGCGGCTCGACCAGCTCGAACTCCAGGTCGTCCGGGAGCCCGCCGACGTTGTGGTGCGACTTGATGGCCGACGTGCCGGCGCCGCCCCCGGACTCGACCACGTCGGGGTAGAGGGTGCCCTGCACGAGGAAGCTGACCCGCTCTCCGTGCGCGGCCGCGTCGCCGACGATCTCCGCCTCGGCCGCCTCGAAGACGCGGATGAACTCCCTGCCGATCGCCTTGCGCTTCTCCTCCGGGTCGACGACCCCGGCGAGGGCGTCGAGGAAGCGCTTCTCGGCGTCGACGACGTGCAGCGAGACGCCGGTGGCCGTGACGTAGTCCCGCTCCACCTGCTCGGCCTCGCCCTTGCGCAGCAGCCCGTGGTCGACGAAGACGCAGGTCAGCTGGTCGCCGATGGCCCGCTGGACCAGCGCGGCCGCGACCGCGGAGTCCACCCCGCCGGACAGCCCGCAGATCGCCTGACGGTCGCCGATCTGCGCGCGGATCGTCTCGACCTGCTCCTCGACGATGTTCACCATGGTCCAGGTGGGCCGGCAGCCGGCGATCTCGAGGAGGAAGTGACGCAGCACCTGCTGGCCGTGCTCGGTGTGCAGGACCTCGGGGTGCCACTGCACCCCGGCGAGGCGACGGTCGAGGTCCTCGAACGCCGCGACCGGGGTGTCGGCGGTCGCCGCGAGCACGTCGAAGCCCTGGGGGGCCGCGACGACCGAGTCCCCGTGGCTCATCCACACCCGGTGCCGCGGGGGCACGTCGGAGAGCAGGGTGCCCGGCTGGAGGACCTCGACCCGGGTGCGGCCGTACTCCGAGCGACCGGTACGGCGCACCTCGCCGCCGAGCCCCTGGGCCATCGCCTGGAACCCGTAGCACATGCCGAAGACGGGGACGCCGGCCTCAAAGACGCCCGCGTCGACGCGCGGCGCACCCGGCTCGTAGACCGACGACGGCCCCCCGGACAGGATGATCGCCTTCGGCTGCCGGGCGAGCAGGTCCGCCACGGAGGTGGTGTGCGGCACGATCTCGGAGTACACCGACGCCTCGCGGACCCGGCGCGCGATGAGCTGGGCGTACTGGGCGCCGAAGTCGACGACGAGGACGAGGTCGTGCTCGGTCACGTTGCGCTCATCTCGGCCCGCCTTGGCACTGGTCACTGGGTCATGTGGGTCATGTGGGTCATGTGGGTCAGGTGGGTCGCTGGGTCACCCGGGTCACCGGTCCCGACCGGAGGCACCAACTCTAGCGGCGGCGATTTCGCCGAAACCCCGCCCCGCGCGGCCGGCTCCGCTCTAGGGTCGTGCCGAGTCCACCGACGTGCGGAGACCGCATGACCCTCACGCGTGAGCCCGGCTCGCGGACGCGGCTGCAGCTCGGCCTGCTCGGTCCGCTCGTGGCGAGCATCGACGGACGCGAGGTGAGCCTCGGCGGCCGCCGCCAGCGCGCGGTCGTTGCCGTGCTGGTGCTCGCGCGGGGTCACCAGGTCAGCGCCGAGCGGCTGCTCGACGCCCTCTGGGAGGGCAGCCCGCCGCCGAGCGGTGCCGCCAGCCTGCAGTCCTACATCTCCCACCTGCGCCGCGCGCTGGAGCCCGACCGTCCCGCACGGGCCCCCAGCCGGGTGCTGGTCAGCTCGGGGTCCGGCTACCGCATCCCCGTCCCCTGGTACGACGGGGCGCAGGACGGGGTGGACGACGGGGCGCACGACGGGGTGGACGCGTGGCGCTTCGAGCGTCTCGTCGAGGACGCCGCCAACGCCCAGGACGCCTCGGCCAGGGTGCGCACGCTGCGCGAGGCGCTCGCGCTGTGGCGGGGGCCGGCGCTGGCCGACTTCACCGGCTCGGAGTGGGCCGACACGGAGGCGCGACGCCTCGACGAGCTCCGGGCGGTGGCCCGCGCGCAGCTGCTCGCGGGCCGGCTCGACAGCGGCGAGACCGCCATGGTGGTGCCGGAGGCGGAGGCCCTGCTCGCCGAGGAGCCGCTGCGCGAGGAGCGGTGGCGGCTGCTGGCGCTCGCGCTCTACCGCTCGCACCGCCAGGGCGACGCGCTGGCGTCGCTGAGGCGGGCCCGCGAGCGGCTCGCCGAGGAGCTCGGCGTCGACCCCGGCCCCGTGCTGCGTTCCCTGGAGGCCGAGATCCTGGCCCAGTCCCCGGCCCTCGACGCACCGATCCATCGCGCCCGGGCGTCCGCGGCGCCGGGCCAGCGCCCTGCCGACGGCCCGGTCCCGGTGCCGCAGCAGCGCCGGCCCGCCACCGGCACTCGCCTCGTCGACCGCGAGAGCGAGCTCGCCGAGCTGCGCGCCTGCCTGGCCGACGTGCTGGCCGGCGAGGCCCGCACCGCGGTCATCGAGGGACCGGCCGGCATCGGCAAGACCAGCCTGCTGTCGCTGGTGCGCGACGAGGCTCACGCAGCCGGTGCGACCGTGCTCGGCGCCCGGGGAAGCCCGCTGGAGAAGGAGTTCGGCTTCGGCGTCGCCCGGCAGCTGCTCGACCCGGTGCTGGCCGACCCGCAGGGCCGCGAGCGGCTGTTCACCGGCGCGGCGGCCGGTGCCGCGCCGGTGTTCGACGTCCCGCACGCCGGCTCGACGAGCGCCGGTCACGCGGAGAGCCTGTTCACGGTCCTGCACGGGCTGTACTGGGTCGTCGGCAACCTGTGCGCCCACGGCCCGCTGGTGATCGCGGTCGACGACGTGCAGTGGGGCGACACCTCGTCGCTGCGGTTCCTGGGCTACCTCGCGCGACGCCTGGACGGGCTGCCCGTGCTGCTGGTCGCGACCCTGCGCACCGGCGAGCAGCACGCCGACGAGGAGCTGCTCCACGAGCTGAGCGCGGACCCGGACGCCGTACGTGTGCGGCCGGCGCCGCTGAGCACCGCCGGCACCACCGAGGTGGTGCGGGGCCGGCTCGGCGACGCGGACGCGGCGTTCGCGTCGGCATGCTTCCGGACCACCTCGGGGAACCCGCTGCTGCTGCGCCAGCTGCTGCGCGCGCTGGAGGCCGAGGGCGTGCGGCCCGACGCCTCCCACGCGGACACCGTCCGGGCGATCGGCTCCCGCGCGGTCTCCAGCCTGGTGATGATGCGGTTCCGGCGGATGCCCCAGGGTCACCGTGAGGTGGCCCGCGCGGTCGCGGTGCTCGGTGACGGCGCCTCACTGCCCCTGGTCGCGTCGCTGACCAGCATGAGCGAGGCGCTCACCGCCACCGCGATCGCCGGCCTGGCGCGCTCGGAGGTGCTGCGCCCGGAGTACCCGCTCGGCTTCGTGCACCCGCTGGTCGGGGCCGCCGTCTACGACGACCTGCCCCTCGGCGAGCGGGAGATGCAGCACGACCGGGCCGCGCACGTGCTCGCGGCCGCCGGCGCGAGCCCCGAGCAGGTGGCCGCACACCTGCTCCTCGTCCCGCCGCGCGGCGACGTCGGTGTGGTGGCGACCCTGCGGGAGGCCGCCCAGCGCGACGTCGAGCGCGGGTCGACCGAGTCCGCGACCGCGTACCTCCACCGGTCGATGGCGGAGCCGCCGCCCCGAGCACAGGTGCCGGGCCTGCTCCTGGAGATCGGGCGGCTGGAGGCGCTCACCAGCGGCGCCGCCGCGCTCGAGCACCTCGAGCAGGCCTACCGGCTGCTGGAGGACCCGCAGGCGAAGGCCGAGGCCGCGATCATGCTGGCCCGCACGGCTGTGTTCGCCGGGCCGCGGGGCGAGGCGACCCGGATCGCCCGGGCGGCGGCCGCCGTGCTCCCCGACGACCTGGTCGACCAGCGGCAGTCCCTGGTCGCGCTGTCGCGGATCTGCGGGTTCATGCACGGCCTGGAGCCGGAGGACTACCTCGACGACCGGCCGGTCGAGGTCGTCGGGACCGGACCCGGCGCGCGAGGCCTGGCCGCGCTGGTCGCCTGGGAGCTGCTGTGCCAGGGCGAGCAGCGTGAGCGGGCCCTCGAGCTCGCCCGGTTCGCGGTCGCCGACCGTGTCCTGCAGCGGCACGACCCGGGCCTGCTGTGGGTGGTCGCCGCCAACGTCCTCTTCATGGGCGGGGAGGACACCGGCGACTTCTGGGAGGACGAGCTCGACGTCGCGCACCGCAGCGGCAACCTCTTCGCCGCGCTCGCCACCCACCTCTGGCTCGGCTTCGCCCAGTGGCACCGGGGTGACCTCCGCGCCGGCCTCCAGTCGCTGGTGCAGGGCAGCGAGCAGAACCTGGCCTGGAGCCTGCACAGCGTCGGGCAGATGTACGTCGAGCCGTTCTCGGTGCACCTGCTGCTCGACCGCGGCCATGCCGCCGAGGCGCGGGAGGTCCTGGAGCTGGCCCGGGACACGCCGCGCATCGGCGACCCGGTGCGGCTGTTCCTCGAGGCGGAGTCGCGGCTGCTGCTCCACGAGGGCCGGTACGACGAGTCGCTGGCCGTCCTCGACCGAGCCGAGCCGTTGATGTCCGTCGTACGCAACCCGGTGTGGCGGCCGCAGCGGTGGCTGCGCGCGCGCACGCTGCACGCGATGGGACGCGACGAGGAGGCGCTGGACCTCCTCGCCGAGGAGCTGGACGCGGCCCGCCGGTGGGGCACGAACGGGCTGGTGGGCCGCACCCTGCTGCTCCGCGGCCAGGTGGAGGGCGCGCGCGGCGAGGCGACCGTCCGCGAGGCCCTGGCGCTGCTCGAGGACAGCGAGCGACGGCTCGACGTCGCGTGGGCGCGGCTCACGCTGGCGGACCTGGTCGCGGGCGACCGCCCCGACGAGGCCCGCTCCCTGCTCGAGCCGGCGCTGGAGCGCGCGGAGTCCTGCGGCGCCGACGGTCTGCGCGCCCTGGTGGCGGACCGGCTGCGCGTGCTCGGGGTCGACGTACCAGCGGAACCGGCACCCCGCGTGTGGCTGACCAACGCGGAGCGGCGGGTGGCGCAGATGGCGGCCGACGGGCGGCTCCACGACGAGATCGCGATGGCCTACCTCATGACCACGAGCACCGTCGCGTCCATGGTCGAGTCCGTGCAGGAGCGGCTGCACGCACGCACACCCGCCGAGCTGCGGGAGGCGCTCGCCCGCCTCGCGTGACGCCACGCCGCGCTGGTTGAGGCGCCCAGGCGCTGGCCGAGGCCTCGAAACCACGGCCACGTCCCCCGCGAACGTGCGGGTGAGGGCCCGCCGCGCTGGTTGAGGCGCCGAGGCGCTAGCCGAGGCCTCGAAACCACGGCCACCTCCCCGCGAACCTGCGGGTGAGGGCCCGCCGCGCTGGTTGAGGCGCCCAGGCGCTAGCCGAGGCCTCGAAACCACGGCCACCTCCCCGCGAAAGGTGCGGATGGTTTCGAGGCCCTCGCCCCAGGGGGCTCGGGCACCTCAACCAACGTGAGGGGCTCGGGCACCTCAACCAGCGCGAGGGGCGCGGGCACCTCAACCAACGCGAGAGGGTCGGGAATCTCAACCAGCGTGGGGACGGGGCGGGGGCGGGCTCAAGTCGGCGACAAGCCGGCCCCAAGTGGCGCGTCGCAGGGTGGGCCCACGTCCCGGACCGGGGCGGCCGACCACCCAGCTCACCACAGCGAGGAGCCCACCATGTCCATCGAGTCCTCCGCCACGGCCGGAGCCACGAGCTCCGTCCCCCTGCGCGCGGAGTCCCTGCGCGGCCTGTGCGGCGGCGCCGTGCAGCTGCCCGGCGACCCCGGGTACGACGAGGCGCGGATGCCCTGGAACGTCGCCGTCGACCAGCGCCCCGCCGCCGTCGCCTACCCCGCGAACGCCGACGAGGTCGGCGAGGTCGTGCGGGCCGCGGCCGCGGCCGGCCTGCGGGTCGCGCCGCAGGGCACCGGCCACAACGCCGGCCCCCTCGGCGACCTGAGCGACGCCGTGCTGCTGCGCACGTCGGCGATGACCGGCGTCGAGGTCGACGCGGAGCGCCGGGTCGCGCGGGTCGGGGCCGGCGTGCTCTGGCTCGACGTGGTCGAGGCGGCCGCCACGCACGGTCTCGCGGTCCTGCACGGGTCGTCGCCGGACGTCGGCGTCGTGGGCTACTCCCTCGGCGGCGGCGTCGGCTGGTACGCACGCCAGCTGGGCATGGCCACCAACAGCGTGGTCGGTGTCGACCTGGTACTGGGCGACGGCACCCGGCTGCGCGCCGACGCGGACACCAACCCGGACGTGTTCTGGGCGGTGCGCGGCGGCGGCGGCAGCTTCGGGATCGTGACCTCGATGGAGCTGCGGCTCTTCGACATCGCGAGCGCGTACGCCGGCATGCTCCTGTGGGACCAGATGCATGCCGAGAAGGTGCTGCGCACCTGGGCCGACTGGGCCGTCGACGCGCCGGACTGCGTCACCACCTCCTTCCGGATGCTCAACCTGCCACCGATGCCCGAGCTCCCCGAGTTCCTGCGCGGCCGGCAGCTCGTGGTCATCGACGGCGCGGTCCTGGCCGAGGACGACCGGGCGCAGGAGGTCCTCGCCGACCTGCGGGCCTTGCAGCCGGAGATGGACACGTTCGCGCGGGTGCCCGCGGCGTCCCTGGTGCGGCTGCACATGGACCCCGAGGGCCCGACGCCCGGGGTGTCGGCGTCGACCCTGTTGGCCGGCCTGCCGGAGCCCGCGATCGAGTCGTTCCTCGCCCTCACCGGCCGCGGCTCGGGATCGACCCTGCTCGCCGCGGAGCTGCGCCAGCTCGGCGGGGCCCTCGGCCGGCCCGCCGAGGGCGCCGGCGCGCTGCCCATGCTCGACGGCCGGTTCATCCTCTTCGGGGTCGCGATCGCGGCCACTCCGGAGCTCGCCGCCCGGGGGCACGCGGACGCGACGGCGCTCGTCGACGCCCTCGCGCCGTACTCCTCGGGTCGCGACTACCTCAACTTCGCCGAGACGAAGGTGGACGTGAGCGCGTCGTACCGCGCCGAGACGTGGCGGCGGCTCACGGGCGTGCGCTCGGCCGTCGACCCGGCGGGGGTGCTGAAGGCCAACCACGAGGTGCCGCGGCTCTACGAGAACGGGCTGCCTACCTCGTGACCTCGCCTCCCCGGTTCGCCTGCGGTCCGGAGCGTCCGCTCCGCGTGGGCAGCGCAGGCGAACCGGGGTCCTCGGCCACGTCGACCACGAGACGTCCCGGCACGCTCCCCGCTTCCATCCGCCGGTGCGCCGCGGCGGCGTCCTCGAGCCGGAGGCGGTCGGCGATGCGCGTCGTCAGGCGGCCCTCCACCATCATCTGGTTGACGAGGTCGGCGGCAGCCGCCAGGTCGGCCGCGGAGGCACGGCTGATGACGAAGCCCACCAGGCTGACGTCGTGCGTGTAGAGAGTTCGCAGCGGCACCGCCGGCTCGGCCGGCAAGGCGGCGGTGACCAGGATGCGGCACCCGGGAGCGGCCACGGCGGCGGCCAGGGCGAAGTCGTGGTGCCCCGAGGTCTCCCACACCACGTCGAGTCCCCCGGGCGCGTGGGCGGCCAGCCGAGCGGCCAGCTCGCGGTCGCGGTAGTCCAGCGCGACCTCGGCGCCCGCGGCCCGGCAGCGCTCGTGGTCCTCCGGGCGGGCACTCGTGAGCACCCTGGCCCCCGCCCACGCGGCCATCTGAATCGCTGCCGTGCCGACGTTGCCCCCGCCGCCGCCGACGAACACGGTCCGCCCCGGACGAAGCCGCGCATGGACGAACCAGCCGAGGTACGCCGTGGCCGCCGGCTGGGCGAGCGCCACCGCGACGTGCGGGTCCACCCCTCGAGGAAGGCGGTAGAGCCGGCCGGAGGGGACGACGGCGTACTGCGAGGAGGGGCCCTGCCGGCCGTCGTGGCCCAGGCTGTTGGACCACACGCGCTCCCCCGGCTCGAAGCCGGTCCCCGGGCCGGCCTCGGCGACCGCGCCGACGAGGTCGCGGCCGATGACGAACGGCAGGGGCACCGGGGTGCGGTAGCCGCCCGAGCGGACATAGGTGTCCACCGGGTTGACCGCCACCGCCTCGACCTCGACCAGGACGTCCGTCGGGCCGGGTGTCGGGACCGGCAGCGACCCGACGTGGATCTCGCTGGCGGGACCGAGCCTCGTGACGTAGGCCGCCCTCATCGTGTCCGGGGCCATGCCCTGGCTGTCCCCCGTCTCTGCTCGCCCACGCCTGTCCCCGGCGCCCGGGATGCTCACGGGCGGGTACGGCGCAGCGGCCGAGGCGCCGACGCCCCGAGATCGCCGGCGCCTCGCGCCTCCTGGTTCCGCCCATCGCGCTGAGGCAGCGCCGGAGCGGGGTTCTGGGTCGGCGACCGGGATCTCCGGCGCCGCCGACCGGCCCTCGCGAGCTCGCGCACCGGGCCGACGCGATGAGCCTGGCGCGGATCGGCCCGTCGGCGGAACCCGTCAGTTTGCGCAGTGCACAAACCTGCAATATCTCGTGCGCCTGTGGTGCGCCGGCGGCGACGGCCGTCCGGACCGCAGACGGATCGGGAGGGGCGCTACTGGACGACGACCTCGACCCGCTGGAACTCCTTGAGCTCGGTGTAGCCGGTCGTGGCGAGGGCACGGCGCAGGGCCCCGATGAGGTTCATGGTGCCGTCCGCCGTACGGGAGGGCCCGAACAGGATCTCCTGGAGCGTGCCGACGGTGCCGATCTCGATCCGCTCGCCCCGGGGCAGGTGCGGGTGCCAGGACTCCGAGCCCCAGTGGTGGCCCCGCCCGGGAGCCTCCTTCGCCCGGGCCAGCGGGGAGCCCACCATGACCGCGTCCGCGCCGCAGGCGACCGCCTTGGCGATGTCGCCGGAGCGACCGATCGAGCCGTCGGCGATCACGTGCACGTAGCGGCCACCGGACTCGTCGAGGTAGTCCCGGCGCGCGGCCGCCACGTCGGCGACCGCGCTCGCCATGGGCACCGCGATGCCGAGCACGGTGCGGGTGGTGTGCGCCGCTCCCCCGCCGAACCCGACGAGGACGCCGGCGGCGCCGGTACGCATCAGGTGCAGCGCCGCCTGGTAGGTCGCGCAGCCGCCGACGATGACGGGGACGTCGAGCTCGTAGATGAACTCCTTGAGGTTCAGCGGCTCCGCCTGCCCCGAGACGTGCTCCGCGGAGACCGTCGTGCCGCGGATCACGAACATGTCGCAGCCCGCGTCCACGACCGTCTTGGCGAACTCCTTGGTGCGCTGCGGGGAAAGGGAGCCCGCGACGGTGACGCCGGAGTCGCGCATCTCCTGCAGCCGCGCCGTGATCAGCTCGGGCTTGACCGGCTCGGCGTAGATCTCCTGCATCCGGGCGGTCGCGCGCGGCCCGTCGAGCCGGGCCACCTCGTCGAGCAGCGCGTCGGGGTCGTCGTAGCGGGTCCACAGGCCCTCGAGGTCGAGCACGCCGAGCCCGCCGCACTTGCCGAACGCCACCGCGGTCTGCGGTGACATCACGGAGTCCATCGGCGCGGCCATGATCGGCAGCTCGAAGCGGTAGGCGTCGATCTGCCAGTGGACCGACACCTCCTCGGGGTCCCTCGTACGACGCGACGGCACGATCGCGACGTCGTCGAACGAGTACGCGTGGCGCCCGCGCTTGGCCCGGCCGATCTCGATCTCCATGGGGCTCACACTATCGGCGGCGCCGGGGAGGGCTCGCGGAACGGGACGCCTCGGCGACCTCCCGGCCACGGAACGGGACGCCTCGGCGACCTCCCGGCCACGGAACGGGACGCCTCGGCGAACCTCCTCAGCCGGCGGAGTAGTTCGGCGCCTCGGCGATCATCTGGATGTCGTGCGGGTGGCTCTCCTTCAGCGAGGCCTGGGTGATCCGGATGAACCGGCCGCGCCGCTGGAGGTCCGGCACCGTGCGGGCGCCGACGTAGAACATGGACTGGCGCAGGCCGCCGACGAGCTGGTGGGCGACCGCCGAGAGCGGGCCGCGGTAGGCCACCCGGCCCTCGATCCCCTCGGGGACGATCTTGTCGTCGGAGGTCACCTCGGCCTGGAAGTAGCGGTCCTTGGAGTAGGACTTCTTCCCGCGCGAGGACATCGCGGCCAGCGAGCCCATGCCGCGGTAGGTCTTGTACTGCTTGCCGTTGACGAAGATCAGCTCGCCGGGGCTCTCGTCGCAGCCGGCCAGCAGCGAACCGACCATCACCGACTCGGCACCGGCGACGATCGCCTTGGCGATGTCGCCGGAGTACTGCAGGCCGCCGTCGGCGATCACCGGCACGCCGGCGTCCTTGCAGGCCAGCCACGCGTCGTACACGGCGGTGATCTGCGGGGCCCCCACCCCGGTCACCACCCGGGTGGTGCAGATCGAGCCGGGCCCCACCCCCACCTTGACGGCGTCGGAGCCGGCCTCGACGAAGGCCCGCGCCCCGGCGCGGGTGGCGACGTTCCCGCCGATCACCTGCACGTGCCTCGTCGCCGGGTCGGTCTTGAGCCGGCGCACCATGTCGAGCAGCATCCGCACGTGCCCGTGGGCGGTGTCCGCGACGAGCACGTCGACCCCGGCCTCGACGAGCGTCGCGGCGCGCTGCCAGGCGTCGCCGAAGTAGCCGATGGCCGCCCCGACCATCAGCCGGCCGTGCCCGTCGTACGACGCGTCGGGGTACTGCTCGCTCTTCACGAAGTCCTTGACCGTGATCAGCCCGGCGAGCCGACCGGCGTCGTCGACGATCGGGAGCCGCTCGCGCTTGTGCTGCCGCAGCAGCCGCGTCGCCTCCTCGCGGTCGATGCCGACGTGACCGGTGATCAGCGGCATCGGCGTCATCACGTCGCCCACCAGGCGGCTGCCCCACTCGGCCACCGGCACGAACCGCAGGTCCCGGTTGGTGATGATGCCCAGCAGCGTCTGGTCCTCGTCGATGACGGGGAGGCCGGAGACGCGGTACTCGCCGCAGATCTCGTCGAGCTGCTCGAGCGTCGCCTTGGGGCCGATCGTGATGGGGTTGGAGATCATCCCCGTCTGGGTCCGCTTGACCAGGTCGACCTGGTAGGCCTGGTCCTCGACGGACAGGTTGCGGTGCAGCACGCCGAGGCCGCCCTCGCGCGCCATCGCGATCGCCATCCGCGACTCGGTGACGGTGTCCATCGCGCTGGAGACCAGCGGCATCCGCAGCGTGATCTCCCGGGTCAGCCGCGTCGTGGTGTCGACCTCGGTCGGGACGACGTCGGTCTCCCCGGGCAGCAGCAGCACGTCGTCGAAGGTGAGCCCGACGGCAGCGAACTTGTCGGGGACCCCAGCGGTGGAGCCGGTCTCGTCGTTGGCGTCGGGGGGTGTCATCAGCCTCATCTCGGTACGGCGGCCAGGCGCCCAGTCTAGGCGGACGCCGGCGGCCGTCCACACGGCCGGGGACCGCGACGCCAGCGGCCGCGACGTGCTTGACTCGGGCCGTGGACGCCGTGTCGGCCGCCTTCGAGGCCGTCCCCCGGGCGGGCTTCCTGCCGGAGGACGCCCGCGGGCGCGCGTCCTACGACGGTCCCCTGCCGATCGGGCACGGCCAGACCAGCTCGCAGCCGCGGACGGTCGAGGCGATGCTCCGGCTGCTCGACGTGCGTCGCGGCGACCGGGTCCTCGACGTCGGCTCCGGCTCCGGCTGGACCACGGCGCTGCTCGCGCACCTGACCGGGCCGACGGGGAGCGTCGTCGGCGTCGAGCTCGAGCCCGACCTCGCGGCGTGGGGCGCCGACAACCTCGCCGCCACCGGCGTGCAGTGGGCGAGCATCCACCTCGCGCGCTCCGGCGAGCTCGGCGACCCGGCGGGCGCGCCCTACGACCGGGTGCTCGTCTCGGCCGACGGCGGGGAGCTGCCCGAGAGCCTGGTCGAGCAGCTCTCCGAGAGCGGTCGCATGGTGCTGCCGGTCGCGGGCGTGCTGCTGCTCGTCGTACGCGACGGGGGGCAGACCCGCACGAGCCGGCACGGGCACTACCGGTTCGTGCCGCTGCGCTGAGCCCGGCCCGCTCACCCGACTGCCGCAGGCTCCATCCACATGACCTCCCAGGCGTGGCCGTCGAGGTCGTGGAAGCTGCGGCCGTACATGAAACCCTGGTCGTTCGGCGCCGTCGCCACGGCGCCACCGAGCTCGAGGGCCCGGTCGACGAGCGCGTCGACCTCCTCCCGGCTGCGGGCCGACAGGGCCAGGATGGCCTCGGTCTGGGCGAAGGCGTCGGCGACCGGCCGGGTCGTGAAGCCGGCGAAGAACGGGCGGGCCAGCAGCATCACGTAGGCCTGGTCGCTGAGGACCAGGCAGCTGGCGAAATCGTCGGTGAAGCGTCGGTCGAAGGCGAAGCCGAGCCGGGTGAAGAACTCGACGGACGCCGCGAGGTCGCGGACGGGCAGGTTGACGAACAGCACGCGTGGCTCGCTGGCGGGCATGGGCTCTCCTCGCGGTGGGGCGACACAGGAGAGACCGGGCGAGAGCCGCCGACTCATCGGTGCGCAGGGGTGCGCGGGTGCGCGGCCCGTCAGCCCGGGTGGGGTGCGGCGAGCCCGGTGCGGAAGGCGTAGCCGACGAGCTGGGCGCGGTCGCGGACACCGGTCTTGGCGAAGATGTGGTTGATGTGGGTCTTCACGGTGGCCTCGGAGACGAACAGGGCAGCGGCGATCTCGGCGTTGGAGTGACCGGCCGCGATGTGCCGCACCACGTCGACCTCCCGCCTGGTGAGCCCGTCGGGGGCGGGGCCGTCCGGGCCGGTCCCTTCTGTCCGGGACGGGACGTCACCGCTGGGGGGGACGCCGAAGGACGTGCCCGACGTGAGCAGGTCGAGCAGCCGTCGTTGCACGTCGGGGTCGAGGTGGGCCTTGCCGCGGGCGGCCGAGCGGACCGCGGCCTCGATCTCCTGCGCGCCGGCGTCCTTGGTGAGGTAGCCGCGGGCCCCGGCCTGGAGCGCGGAGAAGACCCGTTCGTCGTCGGTGTAGGTGGTCAGGACCACGACCGGCAGGTGGGGGTGGGTCACGGCGAGGCGGCGGGTGGCCTCCGTCCCGTCGAGCCGAGGCATGTTCAGGTCCATCAGCACGACGTCGGGGTCGGTGCCCGCCACCAGGGCGAGGGCCTGCTCGCCGTCGTCGGCGGCCCCCACCACCTCGAGACCGTCGATCAGCCCGAGGAGCATCGAGAGCCCCTCCCTGACCACGCGCTGGTCGTCGACGACGAGGACCCTGATGGCGTCGGTGTGCGGCTGGCTCATCGGGGTCCTTCGTCGGCGTGCCGGGCTGGGGACAGGGGAAGGGACAGGGCCACCCGGAAGCCGGTGGCCGTCGGTCCCGCGTGCAGGGTGCCGCCGACGAGCTCGGCCCGCTCCCGCAGCCCGGTCAGGCCGTAGCCCCCGGACGGCAGCGGGTGGCTGTCGGGGTCGTCCGCGCGCCGCTCGTCGCTCACCGTCAGCTCCACGGCGTCCTCGGACCAGCGGAGCTCGACGCTCGCGCAGGCGCCCCGGCCGGCGTGCTTGGCGGTGTTGGTCAGCGCCTCCTGCGCCGTCCGGTACAGGCTCAGGCCCGCCTCGGCCGGGACCGCGCGCGGCTGCCCCTCGACGGTGAGCGTGGTGCGGACGCCGTGCGCGGCCTGGGCCTCCTGCACCAGTGCCGGCAGCAGCTCCGGGCCCGGCAGCGCGTCGCCGCGCAGAGCGCCGATCGCCCGCCGGATGTCGGCCAGTCCGCTCCTGGCCAGCCGGTGAGCGCGTTCGATCTCGCCGACGACGCGGGCGTCGGCGCCGCTGCGCTCCGCGAGCATCCTGGTCGCCTCGAGCGACATCACCTGCCCGGACAGCGAGTGGGCCAGGATGTCGTGGATCTCGCGGGCGAGCCTGGTCCGCTCCGCGAGCGCGACCGCTGCCTCCTCCGCGGCCCGGGACTCCTCCAGCTCCGCGAGCAGCGCCGTGGACCGGGCGTCGGTCGCGCGGGCGCTGCGCGTGGCGGCCGCGACGACGAACACGAACGCGAGCCCCAGGTCGCTGGTGGTCAGGGAGGTGCCCACCGAAGCCGATGCGCTGAGGATCCCTGCGTCGACCGCGGCGATCACGACCGCGGCCAGCACCGCCGCCGGGCGGGTGACGAAGCGGATGCCGAGCCCGGCGACCGCGAAGTAGGCGAGCACGAAGCCGGGCGACTGCGGGTCGGCGGCGTTGAGCACCGCGCCTGCGCCGCCCACGCCGACCAGCACGAGCGCCTCCACGACCCGGGAGGAGGGCGTGGCGAACAGCTCCACGAGCCACAGGGCCAGCCCCACCGCGAGCGCCAGCGCGACGGTCGCCGACCAGGGCGCCAGGTGCGGCACCATCCCCGCCGTCACCACGGCTGCCGAGACGGCTCCGAGCACGACGACCCGGCGTCGCCACCGCGGGTCGACCGCTTCGGCGGGCCCCAGCAGGTCCGCGGTCCCTCGCCGGCCTCGCCGGCCCTGCGACCCGGAGGCGACTTCCGAGGCGTGCACCGACGTCATGGCGCTCACCCTAGGCTCGCCGCCGGACGTCCGGGCCCGGATCCGCGGGCTGCCCACCCGACGCCCCGCACGCCCCGCCGCCGGTCGCCCGCATCCCGGCGGCCCGCCCGGTCCGCGCCGTCCGCGAGTCGCGGGTCGGCAGGAGGAGGGCCGAGCCCACCAGGACGCCGCGCGCCGGCCCGGCCAGGACGAGCAGCCCGGCGGCGAGGGTGCGGGGTCCGGTGGTGCTGGGAGTCGTGCTGGCGCTCATGCCGCGACCGCCTGGCGGCCGGGCGTGGCGGCACGGGCGGAGACGGCCGTGACCAGGACCCGGACGAGCACCATCGTCAGCGCCATCAGCACGAACGCGGCCGTCCACGCGTCGGCGCCGGTGATCCGGTGCGTCATCGAGAACCGGCCGATGGCGACCGGGAACCAGTGGTCGGCCCCGTAGGCGAAGGCCATCCGGCCACCGATGACGACGAGCCACAGCACCCCGTACGCCGTACCGGCCCGCGTCACCAGGACGCCGGTGTGCTGGCGGCGGACCCGCACCAGCAGTCCGGCGACCACGCCGAGGACGGCGCCTGCGGCCGCACCGACGAGCTCGAGTCGGACGTCGTTGCCGAGCGTCGGGAGGTCGCGCAGGAGGATCCAGGCGGCGACGCCGACGAGGACGACAGGCAGCGCGAGCCGGCGAGGGGTGAGCCGGCGGGTGCCGAGGTTGCTGCCCAGGATGTAGACGAGCAGCCCGAGGTTCAGGGCGTACTGAGCTGACGACATGACGAGGGTCCCTTCTCCGGGCGGCTCGGTGGTGCCGCTCCCTGGACGAGGAACCTAGGGGGACCGCACCCCCGTCGGCGTCGGCTCAGGGATGGAGAAGCCGGCCTCCACCCCAGGGTGGAGAGCCCACCCCGACCGGCGCCCGTGGTTCCGCCCGGGCGCCGACGCCGGGGTCCTCTGGCCGACCTCGGGGGAGGCTCAGGCGGGGGCGAGCATCCCGTCGGCCACGACCTCGAGCAGCGGACGGACCGCACCGTCGTCGAGGCCGCCCTGGTCGGCGACGGCTGCCACGCCACCGACGAGCCGGCAGATCTGGACGGTGTCCACCTCGGCCCGCAGCGCGTCCTCGGCGCGCAGCCGCTCGACCACACGGTCGGTGGCCCGGGTCAGCACCTGGCACTTGTGCATGATCGGTGAGGTGGGGTCGCCCATGGCCGAGGTGATCTTGGCCGGGCCGCCCTTGTGCAGGCTGACGAGCCCGACGTACGCGGTGAACCAGGCCAGCAGCAGGTCGCGCGGCGGCCCCTCGTGGGCGAGGACCTTCCCGGCCGCCTCCTCGACCCGGTCCACCCAGCTCTGCATCACCGCGTCCAGGAGGGCCTCCCGGCTCGGGAAGTGGCGGTAGAGCGTGCCGGCACCGACGCCGGCCCGCTTCGCCACCTCGTCGAGCGAGGCGTCGTAGCCCTGCTCGCGGAACACCTCGCGCGCGACCTCGACGATGCGGGCGCGGTTGCGTTGCGCGTCGGCGCGCATCGGACACCTCTCTGGAACGGGCGGCGGGAACCACTTGCTAAGCGGAGAGTGTCTCCGTATCGTGGTGGACGAACCGGAGTTGCTCTCCGTATCAGTCTACGTCGGCCCGCGTGGCCAGAACAGGACTTCCCGCTCCATGTCCAAGACCCTCACCCTTCCTCCGGCCCCCGGCCGCGGCCCCCGGCGGCCCCTGCCGGCCGACCTGCCGCCGAACGCCGGCCGCGCCGCCGCCGGCATCGCGGTCGTGCTGGTCGCCCAGCTGATGCTGATCCTCGACACCACGGTCGTCAACGTCGCCCTGCCGCACATCGACGACGCCCTCGGGTTCGGCCCGGCCGGACTGTCGTGGGTGCTCAACGCCTACACGCTCGCCTTCGGCGGCCTGCTGCTCCTCGGGGGCCGCCTCGGCGACGTCTTCGGTCGCCGCCGCACCTTCGAGGCCGGCCTCGCGGTGTTCACCCTCGCCTCGCTGGCCGGCGGGCTGGCCCAGAGCCCCGAGTGGCTGGTCGCCGCCCGCGGCGCCCAGGGCATCGGCGCCGCCCTCGCCTCACCAGGCGTGCTCGCCCTGCTCACGACCAGCGCCCCCGACAACGCCGCCCGCAACCGCGCGCTCGCGCTGTTCGGCGCCGTGACCTCAGGCGGCATGTCGCTGGGCCTGCTGCTGGGTGGCGGCGTGACCGACCTCGGCTCGTGGCGCTGGACGCTGTTCATCAACGTCCCGATCGGCCTGGCGGTGCTCGCCGTGACCCGGCGGGTGCTGGATGAGACGCCCCTTTGCCCCGGCCGCTTCGACCTCGTCGGCGCGCTGGCCGCGACGCTGGGTGCCGTCTCGGTCGTGTGGGCGCTCATCGGCGTCCCGGACCAGGGCTGGGCCTCACCCCGGACCATCGGCGGGCTCGGGCTCGGCGCCCTGCTGCTGGTCGTGCTCGCGCGCACGGAGACCCGCGTCCCGCACCCGATGGTCCAGCCCCTCCTGCTGCGCAGCCGCCGCCGCCTCAGCGCGCTGGCCGTCATCGCGCTGGTCGTGGGTGGCCAGATGTCGATGTTCTTCCTCGCCGTGCAGTACCTCGAGCGCCAGCTCGGCCTCGGCCCGCTCACCACCGGTCTGGCCTTCCTCCCGCTGACCCTGAGCATCTTCGTGATGTCACGGGTCACCCCCCGGCTGCTCGCCCTGGTCGGCCGCACGCCGATGTTCGTGGCCGGCACGATCGGACTCGCGACGAGCTTCGCCTGGCTCAGCCAGGTCTCGGCCGCCGACACCTACCTCAGCGGCGCCTTCGGCCCGATGCTGCTCAACGGTGTCGCCGCCGGCCTGGTGTTCCTGCCGGCCACCTCCGCCGTCCTGGCCGACGTCGCCCCCGAGCACGCCGGCTCCGCCTCGGGCCTGCTGCAGACCTTCCAGCAGCTCGGCGGCGCGATCGGTCTGGCCGTGATCGTCTCGGTGTACGCCGCCGGCGCGGTCCCGGGACGGTTCCTTCCCGGCGCCGAGCACGCCTTCCTGACCTCCGCGCTCTTCGCCCTGACCGCTTTCGCGGTCGCCGTCCTGGCCACCCTCCGGCTCCACCGGACCACCGCCACCGCCACCGCGCCGGCCGAGGCGCACGACGTGGCCGAGGCCGCCTGACGCATCGCGGGACGTCGTGCAGGCTCCTCGCCATGGGTGCGGGTCTGCATGACGTCCCGCCGCGCGTCAGGCCTCGGCGCCGGATGGCAGGATGCGGTTCGTGACGATCATCGCGGCCGCGGACGGTTCGGCGCTCGGCAACCCCGGCCCGGCCGGCTGGGGCTGGTACGTCGACGACACGTGCTGGGCGGCCGGCGGCTGGGCCCGCGCGACCAACAACCTGGCCGAGCTGACCGCGGTGCTCGACCTGCTGCGGCAGACCGCCCACGTCGGCGAGGACCTCCTGGTCTACTGCGACAGCACCTACGTCATCAACTCGCTCACCAGGTGGATGCCCGCCTGGAAGCGCCGGGGGTGGCGCAAGCGCGACGGGAAGGCCGTCCTGAACATCGAGACCATGAAGGCCCTCGACGAGGCGATGGCCGGCCGCCGGGTGCGTCTCGAGTGGGTGAAGGGCCACTCGGGTCACGTGCTCAACGAGGCGGCGGACCGTCTCGCGAACGCGGCGGCCACCTCCTGGAAGAGCCGCAGCACTCCCGCCCCCGGGCCCGGGTTCGCCGGGCCGGCGGGCCGCGACCCCGAGCTGCTGGCCGGAGACTGATGGGCGTCCGGATCGGCGCGGTCGCGGCAGTGGTCGTCTCGACTGCGCTGGTCGCCGGTGCGGGCGTGGTGGTCGGGCGCGACAGCGTCGACACCCAGGGGGCGCGCGAGCGTGGCTACCGCTCGGGGCGCTACGACGGCTACTTCGACGCTCTTCCGGTCGGCGAGGCGCAGGGCAGGCGCGAGGGCCGCGCGCTGCAGGAGGGCATCTCGCTGCCGGCCGCCGATCGACAGGTCGCCAAGCACGCGTTCGACGCCGGCTACGCCGCCGGCGCCAACGACGCCTTCGCCGGCTACGACGGCGGGTGGGCCCTCGAGGCGCCGTACGTCGTGACGCTCGCGCGGGCTCACGGCGACATCACCTACCGGATCGCGTCGCGGGTCCCGCTCGAGGCGGGCGTGGCCTACTACCTCTGCGCCTCCGGGCACGGGCTGTGCCAGCAACGCCGCCGGTGAGGTCGGCGCATCAGGACCGCAGCAGCGCCAGCATGTCGGGAAGGTCGAAGAAGGTGGCGACCGCGACCGCCGACTGCGCCCCGAGGTCCGGGTCGGCGCCGGCGCGCAGCAGGTCCGCGACGATGTCCCGGTCCCGGCGGAAGACCGCCGCGGCCAGCGCCGTCTGCCCGCGGTCGTTGACCCGCGTGTGGTCGGCTCCCCGCTCGAGCAGGGCCCGGACCACGTGCGCGTGGAGGTGGTAGGCCGCCAGGATGAGCAGGGTGTCCCCCGCGCTGTTGGTCAGGTTGGCCGGGACGCCGGCCTCGAGCAGCCGGACCAGCTCGTCGAGCCCGCCGTCGCGGGCGTGCTCGAACGTCGACGAGAGCAGCTCCAGCTCCTCGTCGGTCAGGTCGTGCGGCACGCACCCAACCTAACGGTCCCGACCTGAGCGGCCCGGCTGCGCGAGCGCCGCGGTCGTCACGGCTGCGCCGGCGCCTCGCAGAGCGCCAGGTCCACGACCTCGCCGACGGTCATGGAGTACCCGTCGTCCCAGTGGTTCCGGTAGTCCTCGGGTGTGAGCCCGGCTCGAGCGGTGGTGAGGAAGCGTTCCCGCTGACGCTCGACGACGGGCCATGACCGGGTCCCGCTCAGCTCCCGGAGGTGCTCGGCGGCGCCGGCGAGCCGCACGCCGTACGCGAGGTCGCCGTGCGCGACCGCGAGCTCGGCGAGGGTGTCGAGCGCTCCGTGCAGGCCCAGTCGCTCGCCGGTGTCGCGCATCAGTGCCAGGCTGTGGTGCGCGAGGTCGACCGCGATGCGCAGGTCGCCGCCGGCGCTGGCCACCTGCGCCAGGCTGAGGAGCACCAGGGCCACGAAGCGGCTCATCCCCAGCTTCCGGTACGACTCCAGGCTGTCCTGGAGGAGGCCACGAGCCGTGGCGAGGTCCCCGCGGGCGTCGGCCGCGATCATGCCGAGATGGTGCCGGGTCGCGGCGACCACGAACGGTGGGCCCGTGTCCGCCGCCAGGCGCGCCGCCTCCTCGAGCATCCGGGTCGCCGCGGCGTAGTCCTCCTGGATCCGTGCGACGAAGCCTCCCGCGAGCAGGGCGGCGGCGGTGCGCGACCGGTCGCCGGTGGTGCGGCCGAGCGTGACGGACTGGTCGAGGAGCCGTCGGGCGCTGCCGTAGTCACCCTGGGTCTGGGCCAGCTGGCCGGCGCCGAGCAGAGCGGACATCCGCGCGTTCGCCTCGGCTGAGGGGCCGGCGGCGGCCAGCAGGGCGGCCAGGTGGCTGCGTCCTTCCGTGGCGTGGCCACGCACGTACCAGAACCAGGCCAGGGCACCGCCCAGGCGCAGACCCTGGTCGGGGCGGTCCCCCTCCGAGAACCACTGCAGCGCTGCGCGCAGGTTGGCGTGCTCGACGTCCAACCGGTCCAGCCAGGCGGAGGAGCCGGGGCCGTAGAAGTGCCGCTCGGCCCGCTCCGCGAGGCAGAGGAAGTGCTCGGCGTGCCAGCGCCTGACTCGCGGCTCCTCCCCCTCGCGGGCGAGCTCCTCCAGCCCGTACTCGCGGATCAGGGCGTGCATCCGGTATCGAGGCTCGTCGAGGACCGGACTGTCGATGCGGAGCAGGCTGCTGCGGACCAGGGTCTCGAGGTGCGCGAGCAAGCGGTCCTGCCCGCCGACCTCGTCGCCGGCCCGACGCGCCGGCACGGGAAGAGCCTCGGCCGAGGTCAGGGCGACACCGCCCTCGAAGGCGGCGAGCTGGCGGAAGAGCGCCCTGTCAGCAGGGGCGAGGAGCGCGTAGCTCCACGCGATGGTCGCCCTCATGGTCCGTTGCCGGTCCGGGACGTCGGGCGCACCGCTGGCCAGGAGGTCCAGCCCGTGCTCCAGCCGGCCCGACAGCGCCTCGGGAGGAAGCACGGCTGTGCGCGCGGCGGCCAGCTCCAGGGCAAGGGGGAAGCCTTCGAGCCGCTGACAGATGGCTGCGACGGCGTGCGCATTGGTCCGGGTGAGGCTGAAGCGGGGGTCGACCGTCCGGGTCCTCGCGACGAACAGGTCCACCGCGGGATTGACCGCCAGCGCGTGCACGTCGATGTCCGCGGCCGGGTCGGGCGTGCGCAGAGGGTCGAGGGGAAAGCGCTGCTCGGCCCGGATGCCCAGGGTCACCCGGCTCGTGACGATCACCGTCAGCGAGGGGCACCGCGCCACCAGGTCGCTCACGAAGGGCGCGGAGCCGACCACGTGCTCGGCGTTGTCGAGCAGCAGGATCTGCTCCTCCAGCGTGCCGGCCAGGACCTCGACCAGCTGGCGGGGGGCCTGCGGTGTCACCCCGACCGCGCGCGCCACGGCCACGGGAACCAGCGCTGCATCCGTGAGGGCGGCGAGCGGGACCCACACCACGGTCGCTGCCACCGCGCGCGCCAGCCGGTCGGCCAGGTCGAGGGCGAACCTCGTCTTGCCGACCCCTCCCGGGCCGGTGACGGTCACAAGCCGGACCTCGGCACGGCGCAGCAGGCCGAGGGCCTCCCTCAGCTCTCGTTCCCGGCCCACCAGCGGCGAGGGAGGGACCGGAAGCGAGGAGGCACGACGCTCCCGCTCCTGGCCCGACGCGCGAGCGGACACGGCGGCGGAGACCAACGCCGCCGACGGCCCGGGGCCCAGCTCCAGGGCTCGGGAGATCCGCTCCGCCGTACTGCGGTACGGGTGACGCACACCGCGCTCGAGGTACCGCAGGCCGCGCACGCTCAGCCCCGCACGCTCGGCCAGCTCCTCCTGGGACAGCCCGGCGTCCGCGCGCAGCCGGCGCAGCGCCACCGCGAACCCGGCTCCGGCTGCCGGCGCCGTCCCGTCCTCCATGGCTCGGCTCCTGCCGCAGTGTGTGCGCGCCGCCCATCGGCGACGGTCCACGCTAGCGCGCGCAGCAGCGGGGCGGCGGACTCCGCAGACCCGCGGCCGGTGCACGCGCCCGTCGAGCGTGCTGCCCAGTGTGCCGGTCGAGTGTGCCGGTCCCTGTTCCTGGCGGCGCCGTGGGGTGGGAGCGACGCTGGGTCACAGCAGCCCGGCACGGCTCGGGCGGTGGGGGTCGACATCCGACGAAGGCGACGAGACCTGGAGGACGTCATGGCGCTGGCGATGGTGGCAGAGATCCCGGACCTGTCCCGGGAGCAGTACGAGAGTGTGGTCACGCAGGTCAACCGGGCCGGTTCGCCGGCCGGTGCGCTGTTCCACGCCGGAGGGCCGGTCGACGGCGGCTACCGGGTCGTGGAGGTGTGGCAGACCCGTGAGGCGGCCGACGCCTTCTACGGCTCCGCGCTCTACCAGGCGGCGATCGCGGGACTGACGACGCACCCGGAGATCAAGCTGACCTGGTCCGTCTACGGCCTCGACGACGGCTCGGGCTGGCACGAGTGCAGCTGACCGTCCGCGGTCCGGGCCGCGGACGCGCGAACGCCGCCCGGTCGAGTCCGGGCGGCGTCCGCGCTGGTGCTGCTCTCTACCTTGCTCGATGCTGCTGGGTGCTGACTGCTCCCGTCAGTGACCGTGGCCGTGGCCGTGGCCGCCGGACGGGCTGTCGTCCTCTTCCTCGGGCTTGTCCACGATCAGCGTCTCGGTCGTGAGCAGCATGCCGGCGATGGAGGAGGCGTTGACCAGCGCCGAGCGGGTCACCTTGACCGGGTCGAGGACGCCCTGGGCCACCAGGTCGCCGTACTCCTCGGTCGCGGCGTTGTAGCCCTCGCCCGCCTTGCCCTCGCGGACCTTGGCGACCACGACGTAGCCGTTGACGCCGCCGTTCTCGGCGATC
>JAICKK010000210.1 GCA_025927955.1 Nocardioidaceae bacterium | reverse complement strand
GGTTTCGAGGCCTCGGCTAGCGCCTCGGCACCTCAACCAGCGTTGGGTGTGGTGCCCGTGCCCCGGGGGCGGGGGCCGCGAAACCACACGCACCTGCGCGCGCAGGGTGACCGTGGTTTCGAGGCCTCGGCTAGCGCCTCGGCACCGCAACCAGCGTGGTGCTGGCCGTGGTTTCGAGGCCTCGGCTAGCGCCTCGGCACCTCAACCAGCGTGGCGTGGGCCGTGGACGGTCTACTTGCGCAGCTCGTCGCCCTCGATGCCGTGGCGACCGTCGAACTGGTGGCCGTCGGCGGGCTGGCCGTCGAGCTCGTAGGTGCCCTGGTAGTCGTCACCGGTGAGGTGCTGGTGGCCGTCCTCGTGCTGGGCGAGCTCGTGCTCGGCGTGGTGCCGCGCCTCCTCGAGCTCCTCGACGGTCGGCTTCTGGATGTTGCTGGCGAACCAGAAGTGGGACAGCTTCGCGCGCAGCCGCATCAGCGCGACCTTGCGGTTGGCCACGCCGTTCGTGTCGACCGTGCTCGGGGGAGGCGTGATCACGTCGCGGTCCCGAGCGGTGAGCGTGTATGCCTCGTCCACCGGGATCGGCAGGTGCTTCTCGGCGTACCCGCCCTCCGGGGACCGCATGATGACGCCACTCTCGAACCCGTGCAGGAGCCGAGCCTGGTCGGAGCGTTGCAGCGAGATGCACCAACGACGGGTGATGATGAAGGCGAGCACCGGGCCGACGAACACCATGAGCCTGTTGAAGTAGGTGATGGCGTTCAGGCTCACGTGGAAGTGCGTGGCGATCAGGTCGTTGCCGCTGGCCTCCCACAGGATCCCGTAGAAGGTCATGAAGCCCACCATCAGCGCGGTCCGGTTCGGCGCGTTGCGGGGTCGCTGGAGGAGGTGGTGCTCGCGTTTGTCGTTGGTGATGAACGCCTCCAGGAACGGCAGCAGCATGACGATCGTGAACACCACACCGGGCAGCACGATGATCGGCAGGAAGATGTTCCAGCTCAACGTGAAGCCCCACAGGTGGGTCTCCCAGTTCGGGAAGATCCGAAGTGCCCCGTCCGGCCATCCCATGTACCAGTCCGGCTGGGAGCCTGCCGTCACCTGCGACGGGTCGTACGGGCCGAACTTCCACACCGGGTTGATCGTGAAGATGCCGCCGAGGATCGCGGTGGCGCCGAAGACGATGAAGAAGAAGCCCCCCGCCTTCGCGGTGTAGACCGGCAGCAGCGGGTAGCCGACCACGTTGTCGTTGGTCCTGCCCGGACCCGGCCACTGGGTGTGCTTGTGGAAGACCAGCAGCAGCATGTGCGCGCCGATCAGGGCCAGGAGGATGCCCGGGATCAGCAGGATGTGCGCCGTGAACAGCCGCGGGATGATGGCGTCGCCCGGGAACTGGCCACCGAAGAGGAAGAAGGAGATGTAGGTGCCGACCACGGGGATCGCGAGCATGAACCCGTCGGCGGCGCGGATGCCGGTGCCGGAGAGCAGGTCGTCGGGGAGGGAGTAGCCGGTGAAGCCCTCGAGGGTGCCCAGCAGGAGGAGGAGCGCGCCGATCACCCAGTTGAGCTCTCGCGGCTTGCGGAACGCGCCCGTGAAGTAGACGCGCATCAGGTGGACCAGCATGGCGGCGATGAACAGGTTCGCGGACCAGTGGTGCATCTGGCGCAGGAGCAGGCCGCCGCGGACGTCGAAGGAGATGTCGATCGCCGACTTGTAGGCCTCCGACATCGTCACGCCGCGCAGGAGGTCGTAGGACCCGTTGTACGTCGTCTCACCCATGCTCGGCTTGAACCACAGGGTCAGGAACGTGCCGGTGATCAGCAGGACCACGAAGCTCCACAGGGCGATCTCGCCGAGCATGAACGACCAGTGGTCCGGGAAGACCTTCCGGATCTGCTTGCGGCTCAGCGAGGCGAGCCCGATGCGTTCATCGGTCCACTTCGCCACCCCGGCCAGGGGGCTGGACTTGGGCGCCTTCGCCGCGGTGCGGCGGCTGGCTGTCTCGCTCATCGTGTCACCCACGTTCCCAGTAGCTGGGGCCGACCGGCTCGGTGAAGTCGCTCTGCGCGACGAGGTAGCCCTCGGAGTCCACCATGATGGGCAGCTGAGGCAACGACCGCGCCGCCGGTCCGAAGATGACCTTACCGCCGTCCGCGAGGTCGAACGTCGACTGATGGCACGGGCAGAGCAGGTGGTGGGTCTGCTGCTCCCACAACGAGATGGGGCACCCGACATGGGTGCAGATCTTCGAGAAGCAGAGGATGCCCTCGACGCCCCAGTTCTCGCGGCCCTTCGGCGGGGTGATGTTCTCCGGCTTCATCCGGACGATGATGATCGCGGCCTTGGTCTTGGCGTCGTTGAGCCGGGTGCCCTCGAACTTCGGCGTCCCGTCCGGCCTGTCCTCGAAGAACACCGCCGGCTCGCCGTTGACCAGCTGCCCGATCTCCATGTCGCCCGGCTTGATCGGTGTCCCCGCGACGTCGTTGACCAGTCGCATGCCCTTCCTCCAGGCCGTCGTCGCGAGGTCGCCTCGCGGAAGCGGTCCGAGGTCGCGAAGGGTGAGGATCGCCGGAAGGCCGATCGTGGCCAGCGCGCCCAGCAGCGAGTTGCGCAGCAGGGGTCGACGGGCGATGCCCGAGTCGCTGACGCCCTGGTTGAAGGCCTTCACCGCCTCCACCCGGTCGGTGTCGCTCGACGCCGCGGTATGGCGCATCTCGACGACCTCGACGTCGCTCATGAGCTTGCGGGCCCACTGGATGGCGCCGATGCCGATGAGCAGCAGCGCCAGGCCCAGAGTCACGCCGAGGGCGACGTTGGAGGCGCCGTACCCGGCGATGATCGTGGGGTGGTCCCCGATGTCGAAGACGAAGTAGGACACCACGAACAGGATCGCGAAGACGCTGGACAGCCCGAACATCGTCGCGATCTGCCGCTCCGCACGCTTCTCGGCGTCCACGTCGACGTCGGTCGGGCGCGGCTCGTGGGCAGGCAGGCCCGGGTCCGCGATCGGGTCGCCCGCGGGTGCCGGGGTGGCACCGTGCTGGGTGCTGACCAGCCCCTCCTCGTTGCTGGCCGGAGGCTGCACATCGTGGCTCATGCCTTGGCTCCCTTCTTCGAGCGCACCGAGTGGGAGGCGATCCAGACGGCGAAGGCGACGCAGGCGCCGATGCCCACGATCCAGGCGGCCATGCCCTCGGTGACCGGGCCCATGCTGCCGAGGGCGTTGCCGCCGTAGTTCGGCGCCGACTGCAGGCTCTTGACGTAGGCGATGATCTGCCGCTTCTCCGACGGCTTCACGACGCTGTCGGCGAACACCGGCATCTGCTGCGGGCCCGTGATCATGGCCTCGTAGATGTGCTTGGGGGAGACGCCGTTCAGGCTCGGGGCGTACCGCCCGTCGGGCAGGGCGCCGCCCGCGGCGGCGAAGTTGTGGCACGCGGTGCAGTTGGTCCGCCAGAACTGGCCGCCCCTGGCGACCTCCTTGCTGTCCAGACCGGAGATGTCGTACTGCGACTTGGCCGGGATCGACGGGCCGGGGCCGAGGGTGGCCACGAACGCGGCGAGCGCCTTGATCTCGTCGGGGTTGTAGAGCACCTTCCTGGCCTCCGCCTGGGTGCCGGGACGAGCCATCGGCATGCGTCCGGTGCCCACCTGGAAGTCGACGGCGGCCGCGCCGACGCCGGCCAGCGGCGGCGCGTACTGCGTGCCCTTCTTCTCCAGGATGCCCTCACCGTTCTCGCCGTGGCAGGACGCGCAGCCGACCAGGAAGAGCGCCCGCCCCTTCGCGATCGTGCTCTGGTCGGCCTGGCCGCTCTGCGCCTGGGCGGGCGAGACCAGCGCGTACACGCCACCTGTCAGCAGCAGGCCGAGCAGCAGCACGACCACGCCGGCGAGCGGGCTTCGGCGCTTCGCCGAGAGTCGAGCGGAGAGGAGTCGCACAGGGTGTCCTTTGCTGTCTGCAGTCCAGATCGATGACCGGGCCCGGCTGGATGCCTCGTGGGGCTACTGGATGAGATAGATGGTCGCGAACAGGCCGATCCAGACCACGTCCACGAAGTGCCAGTAGTACGACACGACGATCGCGGTCACGGCCTGCTCATGGGTGAACTTGCGAGCGATCAGCGTGCGGCCGAGCACCAGGAGGAAGGCGACCAGTCCGCCGGTCACGTGCAGGCCGTGGAAGCCGGTGGTCAGGTAGAACATCGAGCCGTACGCCGAGGACGGGATCGTCACGCCGTCGTGGATGAGGGAGACGTACTCCGTCGTCTGGCCGGCGATGAAGACCGCTCCCATGAGGTAGGTGAGCACGAACCACTCGCGCAGGCCCCACCCCTTGACCGAGAACACGCTCCCGACCCGGCCGACCTGCCCCCGCTCGGCGGCGAACACGCCGAGCTGGCAGGTGAGGGACGACAGCACGAGGATCGTGGTGTTCACCGAGGCGAACGGCACGTTCAGCAGCGCGGTGTCCTGCGCCCAGAGGTTGGGGGCGACGGCCCGGATCGTGAAGTAGCTGGCGAACAGCGCGGCGAAGAACATCAGCTCGCTGGAGAGCCACACGATGGTCCCGACGCTGACCATGCTCGGCCGGTCATGGTGTCCGTGCAGTCGGGAGGCGGGGATCGCGGATGCAGGTGAGGCCACGGGCTCATTATGTCTGTTGAGGCTGGTGTTGCCACCCCGACCCCCCGGGCGTTTCGGTAGAGTCCCCGGCGTGCCCCTCGAGCCCTCCGCAGCGCCGCTTCGGATCCTTGTCTACAGCGACGACTCCGACACCCGGTCCCAGGTTCTCCTGGCGCTCGGCCGCCGACCGCATCCCGACCTGCCACCGGTCGAGTACGTCGAGGTGGCGACCGAGCCGGTGGTGCTCCAGCAGATGGACGCGGGGATCATCGACCTGGCGATCCTGGACGGCGAGGCGGTCCCCGCAGGCGGGATGGGCATCGCCAAGCAGATGAAGGACGAGATCTTCGAGTGCCCGCCGATCCTGGTGCTCACCGGGCGACCGCAGGACGCGTGGCTGGCGACCTGGTCGCGCGCTGACGCTGCGGTTCCGCACCCGATCGACCCGATGCAGCTCGCGGAGACGGTCATCCGGCTGCTGCGGGCGTCCCGGGCCGAGCTGGCCACCTCGCCGGGCGGGCTTCCCGGCGGGCCGGCCGGTCGCTGACCACGGGCATGGCTGCCGACGAGCACTCCTGGTCCGAGGTGCTGTCCGGACTCATCGAGCGAGCCGACCTCAGCGCGGACCAGGCGTCCTGGGCGATGTCGCAGATCCTCGCCGGTGAGGCGTCACCGGCCCAGATCGCCGGCTTCGCGGTCGCCCTGCGCGCCAAGGGGGAGACGATCGAGGAGCTGGAGGGGCTGGTCGCGGCGATGTACGCGCACGCGACCCCGATCGTGGTCAGCGGCCGGGTCCTGGACGTGGTCGGCACCGGCGGGGACCGGTCGATGTCGGTGAACATCTCCACGATGGCGGCGATCGTCGCGGCCGGGGCCGGTGCTCCGGTCGTGAAGCACGGCAACCGCTCCGCCTCGTCCAAGGCGGGGTCGGCCGACGTGCTGGAGGCCCTCGGTATCCGCCTGGACCTTCCGGCGGAGACCGTCGCCCGCGTGGGCGAGCAGGTCGGCATCACCTTCTGCTTCGCCGCCGCCTTCCACCCCGCCCTGCGGCACGCCGCGGTGGCCCGCCGCGAGCTCGCCGTGGGCACCACGTTCAACTTCCTCGGCCCGCTGGCGCACCCGGCCAAGCCGGCCGCCCAGGCGATCGGCTGCGCCGACCCCCGGATGGCGCCGCTGATGGCCGGCGTGTTCGCCCACCGGGGTGTCGACGCGTGGGTGTTCCGGGGGGACGACGGCCTCGACGAGCTCACCACCACGACCACGTCGCACGTGTGGGGTGTCTCGGCGGGGGAGACGGTCGAGTTCGTCGTGGACCCCGCGCGGCTGGGACTGGCGGGCGGTACGGCGGAGGGCCTGCGCGGTCGCGACGCCGCGTGGAACGCCGAGGTGGTCCGGCGGCTCGTCGCGGGCGAGCCGGGCCAGGTCCGCGACGCGGTCGTGCTCAACGCGGGCGCTGCGCTGGCGGTGCACGCCGCCGAGGCCGGGCCCCCGGAGGACCGGCTCGCGCACGGCGTCGAACGGGCCCTCGACGCTCTCGACTCGGGTCGCGCCCAGCAGGTCCTCGACCGCTGGGTGGAGGTCAGCTCCTCGCTGTGAGGCTGGCGACGCGGTCAGGGCTTCGTGGCCATCACGTTG
>JAICKK010000007.1 GCA_025927955.1 Nocardioidaceae bacterium | reverse complement strand
GTCGAACAGCTCCAGGAACCGCCTGCGTGCCGCGGCCCGCTCCTCCGCGTCGAGCCTCTTCCCGAGGGCGAGGTCGGCGGCCCCGGGGTCCAGCACCTCGAGCACGTGCCGGGCCAGATGCCGAAGCGCGCGGGCGTCGAACTCACCCGCCAGCTCCAGCAGGTGCCTCTCGGCCCGGCCCGGCAGCGACGGATCGAGGGCGACCGCCGCCTCCGGCAGGCCGGCGACGGCGCGGGCGATCACCCGCACCTGGTCCCCGTCCACGACTCCGGCGGCCAGCGCGTCCCGGCACGCGGTCAGGTCCTCGTCCAGGGCGGCCGCGAGCTTCACGTCGGCATGCGCGACCCCCCGCGGGGTCCGGGTGGCGTGCGCCAGCCACGCCCCGGTCGAGGTCGCCGCCGACGCGGCCGCGATGTCGGCGGAGTCCCCGGCCGCCAGCACGCGAAGTCGCAGCGCCTCGAGCCGCGCCTGTCCCCGGGCCAGGTCCACCAGCACCGACCGCACCTCACTGGCAGACATCGACCACACCGGCGCCTCGACCAGCCCGTCCAGCCGGGCATGCAGACGCGTCGTGAAGTCCACGACCGGATGCCCGATAGCGGTGTCGACGGTGCTGCTCATGCAGAAGATTCTCCCACCCACCACCCCCACACACGAGCACACGTTCGACACCTGTGGACGACAGTGACGCCCTTCGCGGCTCGCCAACAGGGTCAGCCCCCTGCGTGGCGGCGCACCCACTCCACGACGGGCCGCGCGGCACGCCAGTCCTCGCGCACCCGCTCCACGAGCTCGGGAGAGTGGATCACCGGCTCGAACCCGTACGAGCGGCCGACGTTCAGGCTCTTGTGGCGCAGCAGGTCGATGCGCGGATGGTTGGCGTCGTACCCGCGCGGTGCCGTCTTCAGGGTCTCCCCGCCCACCTCCCACCCCTTCTTCTCCAGCCGGGTCAGCGCGCGACCCAGCGCCGGGCCGGTGCGGTCGTCGGCCAGCGCCGCCCGGATACTCGCCAGCCGCGCCGGCTCGGCGTGGTAGTACCCCACGCCCACGCGAACGCCGGGGGCGCCGATCTGCACGTAGTAGCCGGTAGCCGGGCCGACCGCCACGAAGGCGCCCTGATGGGTCTTGTACGGCGTCTTGTCCCTGGCGAACCGCACGTCTCGGTAGGGCCGGAAGATCTTGGCCGCGCCGAACTCCGGCTCGAGCGCGGCGACGAGGGCCGTCATCGGCGCGCGTACGGCACTCTCGTACACCTGACGGTGGGCCTCCCAGAACGACCGGGTGTTGTCCATCTCCAGGTCGTCGTAGAAGTCGAGGGCAGCCTCCGGGAACCCCTCGAAGGGCGCGGTAGCCATGCCGCGAAGAATAGGGGACGACTCAGGACGCGAAGCGGGTCACCGGGTCGTCGGCCAGCACGCAGGCGATCCGGTCGAGGAAGCTCTGCTGCATCGCGGGCAGGGCGGACAGCGCCCACCAGCGCACGTCGTGGGACTCGTCGTCCGCGGCGTGGGCGCGACCGTCGAGATAGCTGCACGCGAAGGTGTGGTCCAGGTAGCAGGCGCGGTCACCGTTGACGTGCGTGGTCGGCGGAAGCGCCTGCACCCACGCCAGCCGGTCCACGCTGGCCCGCACACCGGTCTCCTCGAGCACCTCGCGGCGTGCCGCGACTCCGGGATCCTCGCCCGGGTCCACGATCCCGGTCACCGGCGCCCACTCGCCGGTGTCCGCGCGCTGCACGAGCAGCACCTGGTCGCCTCGCCGTACCACCGCCGTGACACCGGGAAGCCAGAGCTCCGCGGTGCCGATCTGGCGGCGCAGGTCGACGATGAAGTCGGGAATCGGCACGCTGACAAGGCTAGTACGGCGGCCGGCGCCGTTCGCCCGCTACGCGCCGCCTGGCGGGCACCCGGCGGCGTTCTCGAAGACTCGACGATGCTTCGCATCGCCTTCAACTCTCGGCCTTGCCGGGGACGAGCTTGCCGCCCACCAAGCCCGAATCTGAGCTCAGACGTCGGGGCCGGCGTTGCTCGCGACGCCCGGCGCTGAGCTGCCTGAGTCGCGGCCACTGGTGCCCCAGACTGCTCGAGCACCTGCATCGCCGGTCATCACCACCAGACCCAGGGCGGCGAGCGAGGCGATCGGAATCAGGACGGTGAGCGGCCACGCGATCGCGCGGACGCCGCTGCGGTGGTCCTTGTCGGGCAGCGGGTTCTCGTGCGGAAGCGCCCACCACGCGACGACCACGAGCGCCGCGAGCACCCACATCGCGGCCTGAAGGTAGCCGGCGTATCGCTCGTGGGTGTGGATCAGCGCCGTGTCCTCGTGCAGTCGGTGCTGCAGCTGGTCTCCCGTCATCGTGGCAAGTTGCACCGAGAGGGCTGCCGCGATGGCGAGCACGGCTGCGGGCGTGCGGGTCTGCCAACGGCGTCGCGGCCACAGGGCGTAGGCCGCCGCAAACAAGACTCCCAACGGGACGAGCACGACAGCAGCGTGCACAACCAGCGGATGTGCAGGGATGCCATGAATGGTGATCACCGCGTGCAGGCTATGCACCATGGCCTGACCACGACCTGAACGCAGTCTCGTGCCGCGATCCGCGCTCTGGTCGCAACGGGGTCGTCAGGCGGACCTTGACCCAAGGGGGGTCACCACCCCGCAAGGGCCATCGGGACGGTGCGCCCCCCGCGCCGCGGCAATCCCACGGTGGGCGAGGACTACCCGGGCGAGGCGGTGCGGTACGACGAGGGCGAGCGGCCGCGCACCGAGTCGCCGGAGCAGGTCAGGAGGGGCGGCCGACGCGCCACAGCCACCACAGGCCGAAGCAGGGCAGCACGAGCGGCACGTAGCCGTAGCCGCTGCCGTAGCCCGACCACACGCTCGCCTTGTCGATGTCGCTCGGATGGCTCAGCGTGCCGATGACCAGGACGCCCGTGAGCTCGGTCAGCACGGTCGCGATCGCGACACGGCGGTGGTCGGTGGCCAGCGCCCACGTGGCCACGATGTAGACGACGCCGGAGAAGAGCGAGAGTGAGTAGGCGACCGGAGCATTCCGCGCCTGTGTCGCCAGCTGCACCAGGGCGCGGGCGGTGGCGGCGAGCGCGAAGATCCCGTAGACGAAGACCAGGATCCGCCCGACGCCCGTGCGGGTCGAGAGTGCCCGCGGGCTCACCGGAAGGCCCACAGCTCGTGCAGGCGCAGGCAGAGCGCCGGGATGACGATGACGCCGACGAGCAGTACGCCGGTCCCGGAGCGGGTCCGCTCGCCGAGCGACCAGAGCACCGCGACCGGCAGGATGAGCAGCCCCCCGACGAGGTAGCCGACGTACGCCGTGACGTTGAGGCCATCATGACCGCCGAAGACCATCACCAGCCCGACCACCAGCTCCACCACGATGCCGACCTCGATCAGACCAAGCGCGGCGTACAGCGAGTTGTCCGGCAGACGGTCCAGAGCGATCAGCACGAGCAACCAGAGCGCCGCCACCCCCGACGCCGCGCTCAGCACGATCTGCAGGGTGGTCACCGGCCGAGCCTAGAGCCCTGCCGGCGCTGCTCATCTCCGGGGCATCGTCGCCACGGACGTCTGCGTCGCCACCGGCAGGGAAGCCCGCTGGGCCACCCGTGAGCTCGTCCGCTGTGGCTCCCAGATACGGACCGGTGAGCGGGACGGAGGTGGCGGCCCTCAGAAGCCGAGGGACCGCGCTGCCTTCGCGTAGCGTTCGGTGTCCCGCCGGAGCGCGGACGGATCGGGGCGATCCCTCTGCATCGCGTTGGTGGCGAGGACGCGAAAGAGAAGGCCTCTTGCCACTGCCGCCAGGCTGGTTCCGGCGTCGTCCACCAGGTCGCGCTGGGCATCGTGCCAGCAGATCGCGTCCGCAACGACGACACCGTCGGCGTACGCCGTCGGCCGCCAGTACGGCGACACGTCGATGATTCCCGGTGCGTGACCGACACCGACGAGGACGTTGCCCGTCAGGTCCCCGTGAACCAGCTGATCGCACCCGAGCGGAGCCACGACGTGCCTCAACCTGGTCACCAGCGGCTGAAGGGGCGGGATCACTTCCATCGACCCCTCCTCCCACGCGGCGCGGTCCGCCTGGGCCCACCAGTCGCTTCGATCGGCCAGCCAGGTCGGCCGGGCCAGGTCACGCGTGGCCCGATGGAAGGCTCGCCCGGCCGCCAACACGGCCAGCCAGCTCGTCTCGAGCGTCTCGGACGAGGACCCCGGAAGCAGCGAGGTCGCACCCCATCCGTCGACGACCCACCGGCCATCCGTGGCCCGGACGACGTCGGGAAGCACGAAGCCGGCCTGATCGACGGTCGCCAACTCGGTACCCAGCCACGCCTGCACCGTTGGATCGGTTCTCGGCCTCAGCGCCACGTCGGCGACCCGCCACGTGGCGCCCCGGCCACCTGGCAGCGGAGAAGGTCGTCCGCGCAAGCCGAACGCCTGCAAGACACCCAGCGGGGGCGGCGCACCGTCGGTCACGCAGCGCATCATCCCAGTCACCCGTCAGTCGAGATGAGTCCGCGCCTCAGCCGGGTAAAGCCGGTGAAGCCGGTGAAGCCCATCTGAAACCCGTGAACGCGGGACGGTTGCCGCTGACGGCGATCCGCCGTTGCCGCGGTGGTACAGGGTGCGTCGCCGGTCAGCAGCAGCACGCACCCGTGCGCAGGGATCGGGCCGTGGCGGCGTTGCCAGGCTCGGGGTCACCGGCGCTGACGGTGGAGTCCGGCAGCATGCCCGACTCGCGCAGAGCCCATTCGTAGCTCGTGGATCCCTCGACAATGACGGCGTCATGCCACCGAAGACCCTGGTAGAGGGGACGCGTGCTCATCGGCATCGTGGCGAGCTCGGAGAGCCGGTAAAGCGATATACGCCTCTTCGAAGAATTCGAGATTTTACTCTTCTGCACGGTTTCTGGCCGCGTGGATTGCGGGATAACCGCTTCATGACTAGCCCTGCTACCACCACCCGCCATTCTGATGCACGAATCTTGACGATCATTAGTATCGTTCTAGGCGTCGTCGCGCTTTTCTTCGTTCCGATCGTGCTCGGACCGGTCGGAGCCGTCCTCGGCTTCGTCGCCATGGCCCGCGGCGACAGGCCGTTGGGCATGTGGGCCGGCATCTGGTGCATCGTCGCCACCATCCTCGGCTTCGTCCTCGCCGCCGCCTTTCTGCATGCGGCTGGCAGCTGACCCGGTGCCGCTCATCGCCGCCGGAGCTGTGATGGTGGCGGCGGCGACTACGTTCGCGATCCGCCGGGCAGTGCGACGCAGGCTGCGTTGCCGACGCGCGACCGGCTCACGGGATCACGAAAATCCGGGCATTGCAGTGTTGTCACGGACGTTCCGCTCGGCACTCCATCGCGGGTATCTTCCTGCTGTGCGCACCCTCGATCGGTGCTTGGCGGCAGCAATGGTCGGTCACCGGCATGGTCGGCCTTCATATCAGGCTGCTCAGGGTGGCCGCGCGGATCGCAACCATGATCGAGGTGGCACTCTCCATCGCGCTTGGCTGCGGATTCGGAAGCGCGGGCTGCCCGACCCGATGGACCGACCTCGACGCCGCTGGCGGCGCTCAGCCACCGCCAGCTTCTCACTCCTTGCCGCGGCCGGCATGCTGGCTGCCTGCGCAGGAGAGGACTCGAGCGCCGCGACCTGGGTGGTCGATCCCCACGAGCAGGTGACCAACGTGACCACTGGGTTCACGGTGGTCGTGACCCGCGTCGGATGTAGCAATGGCGTGCAAGGCGAGCCTCGGGCGCCGGAGATCGAGTATGCCGAGTCTGAGGTACGAATAACGTTCCGGATCAGTCCCCACACAGCCGACGGGACCTGTCAGGGAACGGCAGGAGTTCCATACAAGGTCGAGCTGAGCGAGCCTGTCAGGAACCGCGCTCTCGTGGACGGGGAGTGTCACCCCGGCAGCACCGCCTGGGCAACCGCCTTCTGCCAGCACCACGGCGTCAGGTACAGCCCACATTGACGCGACCAAGAAGCTCGCTCATCGGCACGAGCTGTACTGCCTGCGGCTACTTGTCTATCTCTCCTACGGCGGAGGCCGGGCCAGGCGGGTGCCGAGGTGCTCGTCGGGTCGCTCTCATGGCAGCGGCTCCCCACCGGTTCGGTGGTGGCTCTCATCTGGCATGCGGTCCCGCCGGGCACCGCGGTGTGGCGCGGGCTCCCACCTGATGGGAGCTGTTCGGCGCGCGCCCGGCCGGTGCCGCTGGGATCCTCGCCGACGTCGGTAACCTGACGCGGGTTCCCCGACCGCAACCAGGTCGCGTCCCTGCGGGGGTGGGGACGGGCACCGCACCCTTTCGAACCCTGCGGCCTCGGCAGCACGCCCACCGTACCGAGCTCTGCTCGTCTCGCGCGTCTCGCCTCACAGGAGAAGGACACACAGCGATGTGGCTCACGCCGGCGTCACGAAGACCCTAGCGATGCGTGCGTTCGTCACACTGGCGCCGGGAACCTCCCTACGCTGTTCTGTGTCGTCCCTCCTGTGTGGCGGCACGGCGACGAGAGCCCCGAATGGTGACCGTCCTGATGACCGAACTGGAGCCCTTGTGCGTCGTCTCAACCTGCCTGCTCTCCTTCTCATCTCGTTGACGATGGTGGTGTGTTCGGTTGGTGGTGCGACTGCGGCGGCTCTCGTCACGGGGGCTCAGATCAAGGACGGCACCGTCACGACGGCCGACGTGAAGGACGGCACTCTGAAGACCGCCGACCTGACAGGCAGCGTCCTCACCAAGCTGGCCGGCGCGCCAGGCAAGACAGGACCGCAGGGGGTGCCAGGAAAGCAGGGCGAACGCGGAGTGCCGGGCGTACCTGGCGTACCGGGTGCACCCGGGGCGGAGGGTGCGCCTGGTCCGGCAGGAGCGGGATTGGAGTCGGTGGAGGACTTGGACGGCCTGGCGTGTCGACTGGGCACCCCGGGCGCGGGCGTTCTGCGCCTGTCGTACCAGAGGGACGGGAGCTTGGGCGTCATGTGCGTCCCCGCAGTGACCCGCCGGCTCACCGTTGACACCGCCGGCGAGGGTCAGATCGACAGCGAACCAGAAGGAATCGCTTGTCAGCAGTCGAGTGGCGACTGTGTCGAGAATGTGCTCGATGGGGATGCTCTCACTTTGACCGCGACTCCCAGTCAAGGCTGGGTCTTCGATGGTTGGACTGGCGCCTGTGCGGGGACCCAGACCTGCCGTGTGCCGATGAACGGGGACACAACGGTCGGCGCGAGCTTTACGCAGATGTTCGATCTGGGCCTGACGGTGTCGTCACGCACAGCCGAGACGACGGTTGACGTGTCAGGCCACTCCGCCTGCACAGCGCCGGCGGGATACAAGAGCGCCTACTGCACCTATTCCGTCCCGGCCGGCACCGTCCTGGAGCTGCGGTCGTATGTGCCTGGCTACTTCGGAAGCGGGTGCGACGCAGCTGCTGAGGCGATGGGTTCGTGCACGCTCACCATGGACGAGCCGCAGTGGGAGTACTTCACCGCCGGGTGACCACCACGACTACCGACGCGGTGCGCGTTCTCGACGAGGGTCCCGGTGAGGAACCCAATGGCCGCAGCTGCCAGCTGCGGACGTCACGAACAGGCTCAACCCTCGTGTACGCAGGTGTTGCGTCTACACACCTTGTGTCCGAGGGCGGCCCATGCGCTTAAGAGGACTTCAGCGCACGCCCGACTACGGGCACCCTGGTGGGGTGCGTGGTTACGTCCTTGTGGGTGGTTGGCCCGCCTCCGGCAAGACCACGCTGGCTCGTGCGCTCGCGCTTGAGCTCGGCGTCGCCTATCTGTCGAAGGACCAGGTCAAGGAAGCGCTCATGGACGTCATGGGGACGCCATCTACTGTGGCGGAGTCGCAACGACTCGGTCGAGCTGCGGTGTTCGCGGTCCTGCGGGCCGCTCAGGGCTGTCCCGCGGCGGTCATCGACAGCACCTGGTTCCCCTACGCGACCGGGCTCGTCGACGCGTTGGGTGGCCCATTCGTCGAGATCCGATGCGACATCGATGTCGACGTTGCACGCAGACGCTACAGAAGCCGGCGCCGAGACCGGCGACATCTCGACACCGAGCGCGCTGAGAGCGAGCTTTGGGGTGACCTCGTATCGCCGCTCGGCGTGGGCCCGCTAGTCCGAGTTGACACCAGCGAGGCCGTCGACGTGGCGGCTGTGGCACGTCTCGTGCGTGCGGCCCTTCCGGCCCCATAGCGCGGATGGCGGCCACGCTCGGCTGGCGGCCACGCCTGGTCAAGAAGCTCTCGTTCCTCGAGCTGTAGTCGGTCGTAGTTTCGCTCCACCACCTCGAGTACCTGCGGAAGGGCGTGGACGCGGGCCGCGTACCGCAACACACCGGACACCTCGTGATACTCCCAGGAGCCGGCACGCCGTGGCGCTCGCAACCGGTGGCCAACCAGCCGATGACCGCATCCGCCGCAGCTCCGTCCTCGTCGACCCGCTCCAGAGCCCACAGCGCTGCCAGCTGTGTCTCCAAGGTGCCACCGGACAGCGCGGCCGTCAGATCCGGCACCGCCGCAGCGCCCACCCGCTGGGCCAGCGTCCTGAGCACCGCCGCTCGCAGATGACTCGAGCCGCGTCCGCGCTGGTCAAGCTGCGAACGGAGGAACGCGACGCCGGCCTCACCCTGGCTGTACCCGAGCACGTCGAGCAGCAACTCCCGCTCCCAGCCCTTCGCCTCCCCGACCAGCGCGATGACGTCCTCATCCCGGAGCGCCCGCAGATCCAGCATCTGCGCACTGCGGGTACGGCAACGAAGTGGCAGGATCGTGCAGATGCAGATACAGGACTTCTTGGACCAGGTGGATCGCGGCGAGACGATCGAGGCCGGCTCAGAAGGACACCAGTTCATGCACGGGGTCGCCCAAGAGGCACTGGGGATCGTCGCTGAGATGAACACGGGATATCGCACGACCGACGAGGTGCGTGCGCTGCTGGCTCGGCTCACCGGCAAGAGCGTGGATGAGTCGGTCGTCGTCCTTCCGCCGTTCTACAGCGAGTTTGGCAAGAACCTCACGTTGGGGAGGGACATCTTCGTCAACATGGGCTGCAGCTTCCAAGACACCGGAGGCATCACCATCGGGGACGGCACACTGATCGGCCACGGCAGCACCCTCACAACGATCGATCACGGGATCGACCCTGACCGGCGAGGTGACATGATTCCCGCGCCGGTTGTCCTGGGTCGGAAGGTGTGGCTCGGGGCCGGTGTCACGGTCGTCCCGGGCGTGACGATCGGCGACGGCGCGATCGTGGGCGCAGGCGCGGTTGTGACCAAGGATGTGTCGGCCAACGCGATTGTCGCTGGGGTGCCAGCCAGACTGATCCGCATGACAGGATTCGACGCATCTGTGAGCTGACTGCGCACCCTCATCGGCACGACCGGGCGCCGTCAGGATCCCGATGCCTTGTGGGCGACGAGGATGCAGTTGGGGTGGCGGTCGATATTCTTCCGCGCTCAGTCGTAGCGCACGGTGATGCGTGGGTCGGCATCGCGGGCGGCGATCTCAACCTCGCGGAGGTCGGCTCCGGCGTCGAGGGTCATCGAGCGCGATGTCGTCCACCTGGACGAAAACGAACGCAGAATCCAGCGAAACGAGGTCGTTATCGTCCAGGTGGACGAAAACGGGGCAGGGGGACCCTGCCGGAACGACCCGGCCATCGTCCCACATCGGCAGATCCGGTGAACATTCGTCGCGCCGATGGATGATCCCCATGCGGACCGCTCGGACGCAGCCATGGCTGGTGTCGATGGGACCGCACGACGCCTTGCCGGGCCGCTCGCGTCGGTGAGGGACGGCGTACGGCGCCTTTGCCTGTCGGTCGTGCGCTGACTGCGCATCACAGGGCACGCACTTGGCTCCATGACCCCACGACTTGCCAATCCCGGCTTGCAGCCGATACCGACGGGGGCCGCGTGGATGGCGGCGGACCACTGCGTCTCTAGAATCGAGCTACGTCAAGATGGCGGATTTCGGGAGGCGAGGTGGTCTCGAAGTGGCTGTGCGGATGCAGGATGTAGCCGACTTGGCTGGCGTGTCGGCGCGGACGGTGTCGAACGTGGTCAACGGCTTCCAGCACGTCAGCCCGGCAACGCGTGAGCGGGTGCAGCGGGCGCTCGACGAGCTCGGGTATGAGATGAACGCCGCCGCCCGCAGCCTGAAGTCCGGACGCACCGGAATGGTGGCGTTGGTGGTCTCGGAGCTGCATGCTCCCTACTTCGCCGAACTCGCTGACGCCGTCGTCCGTGGGGCTGGCCGCCGAAGCCTGACCGTCCTGGTCGAGGTCACCGAGGGATCCCGTGAGCGAGAGCTGAAGGTCCTCGAGGGTGGTAGGAACCATCTCGCCGATGGAGCGCTGGTCAGTCCGGTGGCTCTCAGGGAGGAGGACTTCCGGCCCCGACGAGACTTCCCGCTGGTGCTGCTGGGGGAGAGCAGGCTCGCCACGGTCTTCGACCATGTGGGGCTCGACAACGTCGCTGCTACTCAAGCGGCGGTGAACCATTTGATCGACATCGGCCGGACGAACATCGCGGCGGTCGGTTGGAACAGGGCGCTTCCCGCGGCGGTCATGCGGAAGGATGCCTTCCTCGCCACTCTGGGGCGAGTGGGACTGCGGCCGCACTCGGTCGTGGAGACCGCGGACTGGGAGCGGCATACAGGTGCTTCGGCGGTCGAGACCGTCCTGACAGCCTCTGGTCCGCGGATTCCCGACGCCATCTTCGCGTTCAACGACACGCTGGCGGTCGGCGCCCTCAGGGCGCTCTCGCACCACGGCATCAAGGTTCCCTCCGAGGTCGCGGTCGTGGGCATCGACAACATCGACGAGGCCGCGTACACGACGCCGTCGCTCACCTCGATCGCGCCAGACCTCGAGGTGCTGGCCGACGACGCGCTTGCGCTCCTCGAAGACCAGATCACGCGTCGCAGGGAAGGCGGCCGACCACTGCCGCCTCGCCAGCGGTGGACACCGTTCCGGCTGGTCGTGCGCGAGTCCACTCTCGGGTGATGCCGGTGGGCGGCCGCGTCGTGCGAGCTCCTAGTCCACCCACCCGACGGTGGACGTTGCGGCCTGCCCTTGGCTGTCCTTGAGCCCCGTGACGATCTGCCGAACGGCCTCCAAGGGAAGCTTCGGCGTGCCATCGGAGAAGAGCAGGCCGTTCGTCTCCTGAGCGGTGTCCATGTACTGCGTGTAGCAGAACCCCGCGAGATGCGAGCTGGCTCTCAAGGCGCCGAAGAGGTGGGTGAGCAAGGTGGCGTACGACGAGGCCGAGCTCGCCTGCGCGTAGCCCCACGACTCCTCGTCGCTCGACATGGAGATCCCGCCGAACTCGGTGATCATCAGGGGAGCGTTCCCATCGAGGAATGCCCGTCGCTGGTGGTCGCTGAGGACCGGTCGTCGACCTTGAGGCCCGTGTGCGGCCAGAACGGTGTCGACAGCGGCGTCCCTGGTGGCGTAGCGGGCGGCGAGCCTGTCCGGGTCGACCGTGTAGTCGTGCAGTCCCAAGATGTCGCTGTCGACGTGCTCCCACCCCTCGTTGGACAGGACGGGGCGGCTGGGGTCCAGCGCTCGGGTCAGGCTCGTCAGCGCCTGGGCGAACTGCTGCTGGGCGAAGCTGACCGCGATGTCCTGGACGCCCCAGCTCTCGTTGATCGGCACCCAGGTCACCACGCACGGGTGGCTGCGGTCACGCCGCAGGAGCTCCATCCACTCCGAGGTGAGCAGCGCGACCGCCTTCGGCGAGAATGCGTAGGCGCTGGCGGTCTCACCCCACACCAGGAGTCCGAGACGGTCGGCCCAGAACAGGAAGGCGGGGTCCTCGGCCTTCTGGTGGATGCGGACGGCGTTGAACCCCATCGCCTTGATCTGCTGCACCTCGGCGCGAAGCTCGCTCGAGCCCCGGTTCGCCAGGTGCGTGTCGGGGCGGTAGCCCTGGTTGAGCACGGACCGCAGGTAGTAGGGCTGTTCGTTCAACAGGAACGACCCACCGCCTACCGACGCCGAGCGGAAACCCAGGTAGCTGGCCACCGAGTCCACCGCTCGCGCCGACTCCTGCTCGCGCACCTCGACGCTGATGTCGACAAGGGTGGGCGTCTCCGGGGTCCACAGGAAGCGGGCGCGGTCCTGGCCGTTGCGAAGGGCGGGGACGGCGACCTCGACGTCCGTGACCTGCCCGGACACCGTGCACGAGGCTCCGACCAGCACCTCGTCACCCAGACGCAAGGTCAGCTCCAGGAGCAGGGGAACAGCCGGAGCCCGGGAGAGAGTGACCTCACCCCGCACCCGGCCTCCCGCGAGGTCCGCAGTCCAGGCGACGTCGACGATGTGGTCGGCCGGCACGGTCTCGAGCCACACCGTCTGCCAGATGCCGGTGGTGCGCTCGTACCAGATGCCGTGCGGCTGCTCGCGCCAGTCCTGCTTGCCACGAGGCTGGTCGGCGTCCTCGGGGCGGTCCTCCGCACGGACGACCAGGACGTGCTCCGCCGCCCCACGGTCGATCGCGTCGGTGACGTCAGCCGTGAACGGTGTCTGACCTCCGACATGGCTGACCACGAGCTGACCGTCGAACCACACCTGCGCGCGGTAGTCGACGGCACCGAAGTGCACCAGGACGCGCGCACCGTCGTCCGCTCCGAGGGCCAGGTCCTCCTGCGTGAGACTCCGGCGGTACCACACGACGGGGTGAAAACCGCGCGCGCCGATCCCTGAGGCGGGCGACTCGGGCGGGAAGGGAACCTGGATCCGCGTCGAGAACGGTTCGCCGGCCGCCGGCTCGAACCATCGCGCCGCCAGGCCCACGTCCGCGTCGTCATGAGCGAAGGCCCACGTGCCGACCAGGCTGGTCCACTGCTCACGCATCATCATCGGCCGCGGGTACGAGCCGTCCTGCTGCGTTGCCTTCACGAATCGGCACCCCTTCACGTCTGCGCGGCTGACCGGATCAGCATCAGGGATCCGTTGCATCGATGCAAGGGCCGCCGGGGCAGTTCGCTGACGGGAGTGGACCGGGTGCACCGGTCCATGCTTGCATCGATGAAAGCCGTGTGTCACAGTCACGTGCATGTGGCTCCCATCACAGCGCGTCGGGGGACTGACGGCCCCATGACCACGCCCCTGTCGCGTCGCCGGTTCCTCGCCGCCGGCGCGGGTCTCACCCTCGCGAGCACGATGTCGGCGTGTGGCTCACCGGTGGTGGCGAGCCTGACCGGTGGTCAGCCAGCGACCGCCGACGTCATCTACTGGCACCTGTTCGGCGGCGGGGACGGCGTCAACATGGCCACCATGGTCGACAAGTTCCAGAAGTCGACCGGCATCTCGGTCGAGGCCACCTTGCTCTCCTGGGGAAACCCCTACTACACGAAGCTGGCGCTGTCGGCCTCCAGCGGGCGCCCTCCGGACGTGGCGATCTCGCACCTGTCCCGGTTGCCGTTGCTGGCGCAGGCCGGGCTGCTGGAGCGTGTCGACGGTGGCCGGTTCACCTCTGCGGGCATCACCCAGGACAAGTTCACGCCGGCGGCGTGGTCCAAGGCCACCGTCAACGGGCGTGTCTACGCGGTTCCCCTCGACACGCACCCGTTCGTCCTGTTCTACAATGTGGCGTTGGCGAGGAAGGCGGGCCTGCTGAACCAGGCCGGCGACGACCTCAAGCCGATGAAGGGCCGCAACGACTTCGTCGACGCCATCAAGGCGATGAAGGACGCCTCCGGGGAGTTCGGCGCCGTGTGCACCATCACGGCGGACCCGTCGACGTGTTGGCGTCTCTTCACGATGCTGTACCGAGGCGTGGCCGGCCCCATCGTGTCCGACCAGGGCACCCGGGTGACCATCGACCGCAGCGCCATGGAGGAGACGTTCGCCTTCATGCAGAGCCTCACCGGCAAGCTCGGGCTCATGCCGTCGAACGCCACGAGCACCACCTCGTCGACCTTGTTCAGCCAGGGCAAGGTCGGGTTCCTCTTCGACGGCGAGTGGCAGATCCCGACCTACCGAGGCGTCACGTTGGCGAACGGGAAGGCACTCGACTTCAACGTGGTCCCGTTCCCCGCGATCCTGGGCCCCAAGCCGGTCGCGTACGCGGACTCTCACTCGCTCATCGTCCCGAGAAGCTCCGGACGTTCGGCGAAGCGGTCGGCCGACGGCGTGCGCTTCATCAAGGGGCTGCTCAACGAGAGCGCCATCTGGGCCGGCGGTGGTCACATCCCTGCCTGGCTGCCGGTGCAGCAAAGCAAGGCATTCCTCCACCAGAAGCCGCAGAGCAACTACATCCAGGCTGCGTTCAACGCCGTCTACGACCCGGTCGCCTGGTACACCGGGGCGGGCTCGGACTTCCAGACGGCCATGGGTTCGGTCATCTCCAGCGTCATGACGGGCAACACCAGCCCGAAGAGCGGGGTCGACGCCATGACCGCCAGCCTGAAGCAGTTCTCGACCGCTCGACCGCCTGTGGACTAGGAGACCGAGATGACGACGAGCGCCCTGGCCGCACCGGCCACCGGGGTCAACACCGACGTACGCCGCAGACCCGGGCAGGCACAAGGCGGGGAGAACCGGTCGGGGTGGCTGTTCGCCACTCCGTTCCTCGTCCTCTACGTCGCCTTCCTCATCGGTCCCGTGCTCATCGGCCTGGTGATCAGCCTGTTCAACACGACCACGGTCACGTCCGGACTGGGCAGCTGGGTGGGGCTGTCCAACTACGCAGCCGTCCTGTCCAACGGAGACTTCTGGGCCTCCATGTGGCACTCGGTGCTGTTCACTCTCCTCACCACCCCGTTGCTGGTCCTCCTGCCGCTCCTGTTCGCGGTCTTCGCCTCCCGGGTGGTCCACAACCGGTGGTTCTTCCGACTGGCGTTCTTCGCGCCGTACGTCGTGCCGTCGTCGGCGGTCTGCTTGATCTTCGCGTTCATGTACACGCCGCAGACCGGTTTGGTCACGAACGCGTTCGGGTGGGTCGGCCTGACCGCCCCGAACTTCCTGGGCACCACGTCCGGTGCCTGGTTCGCCGTCGTGCTGCTCACGCTGTGGTGGACGTTCGGCTTCAACTTCATCCTCTACACCGCCGCCATCCAGGACATCTCGGAGGAGGTCTACGAGGCCGCCTCCATCGACGGCGCTGGTCCGTGGCAGCAGATCCGCTCGATCACCATCCCCTTGCTGAGGCCGACGATGAGCCTGGTGCTGATCCTCCAGGTCCTCGCCTCCCTCAAGGTGTTCGACCAGATCTACATCCTGCTCGCCGGGGGGCCCAACTACTCGACGCGGCCCGTCATCGAGTACATCTACGACACCGGGTTCACGTCCTACCGGGGCGGCTACGCGGCCGCCGCGACGATGGTCTACTTCGTGATCCTCGTCGCCGTCTCCGCCGGGTGGCTCCTCGTCCGCCGAAGCCGCACCGCCACTGCCGCGAACGCCTGAAGGGAACCGAGAACATGAGTGCCACCGTGGCCACCTCCAGGACCCCTTCGCGCAGCAGCCGCCGACGCGGCACGGACGCCGGCGGGCTGTTCAACCGTCTCGCCGTCACCTGCCTGACCCTGTTCGCGCTGATCTGGCTGGTCCCCTTCCTGTGGGCGCTGATCACCTCTCTGCGCCCCGACAGCGAGATCGCGGCACACCCGACCAGACCATGGTCGAACAACTGGAACCTCGACGCCTACAGGGCCGCATGGCACTCGACAGCCATCGGGTGGTGGTACGTCAACAGCTTCATCATCTCGACGCTCGCGGTCATCTTCACCGTCGTCGTCTGCTCGATGGTGGCCTTCGCCCTGGTGAACCTCAACTTCCGCGGCAAGCACGCCGTCTTCGCGGTGATCCTCGCCGGACTGATGCTGCCCACCGAGGCGCTCGTCCTGCCGCAGTTCATGGAGTTCCGCGCCCTTCACCTTCTCGGCACGTACTGGGGGATCATCCTGCCCGCCGTGGCCCTCCCGGTCGCCGTCTTCGTCTTCCACGCGTTCATCAAGGGCATTCCCGTCGCGCTCATCGAAGCCGCCCGACTCGACGGCGCGAGCTGGTGGCGGATCTACTACCAGGTGTGCATGCCGCTGTGCCGGCCGGCCATCTCGGCCGTCGCCATCCTCACCTTCATCACCTCGTGGAACGCCTTCTTGTGGCCGCTTCTCGTGCTGACCCAGACCAAGTCCCAGACCATCCCCGTCGGCCTCAGTGGCCTCATCGGTGGCGCCGCCATCCAGTACGCGCAGACCATGGCCTCCTCCGTCCTGGGCATCCTGCCGCTGCTGGCTGTGTTCCTGGTCCTCCAGCGCCAGATCACCCAAGGCGTGGCCAACACCGGCATCAAGTAGGCACGGTCGACGGGCCGCCATCCGCGTCTGTGCGCCTGGTGGGCTCGTGGTCGGGCATGAACCGCGGCACCGGCTTGGGGGTCGTCGAGACAGCGCCGCGGGTGAGCAGCACCCGTGCCCGGACGTCGCCCCGCCCCACCGGCGTTGCGGATCCTTCCGCGCCGGGGACGGACGCAGGTCAGCCGGTTCGTTCGGGGAGGTCGCGGGCTCCCAGGCGCAGGTGCTCGGTGTGGTAGACGGCCTGGTCGAGTAGCTGGGCGACGTGGTCGTCGTACAGCGTGTAGGTGATGCTGCGTCCGTGGCGTTCGCCCTCGACGAGGCGGAGATGGCGCAGCAGCCGCAGCTGGTGGGACACCGCCGACTGCTCCATGCCGACCGCGTCGGCCAGCACGCCGACGCTCGCGGGTCCCTGCCGCAGGCGGGCCAGGATGAGCAGCCGGCTGGGCGTCGTGAGGGCCTGCAGGGTGTCGGCCACGGTCCTGGCGGTGGCCGCGTCGAGCACCGCCGGACCGACCTCGCCGCGCACTCCGTGACCCATGGCGCTCAGCCTAGCAAGGCGGTACGGGTGAATACCTTTTCATGTGTGCTGTTATCGTGACGGAGTGCTGGCGAGCTTGGTGACCCCGCCTTCGACGACCGCTGTCGGCGTCGTTCCTCGGCTCGACCGACTGCGGTCCAGGTACGACGCAGCGGCCGTCGGGACCCACCGGTGATGGCGGCGACGGGCTCGGCCACCCAGGAGGCGGCCTCGGGGGTCGCGGCTGGGGTGCGCAACGAGTCGGTGTGGGCTCGGGTGGACCGGCAGGACCTGGCTCGTGCCGTGATGATGGCGCTGTTCGCAGCGGGTGCCGCGGTCCTGGAGGCCGTCGACGTGGCCTGGCCGCTGCTGGCCGCGATCGCGGTGGTCGGGTTGCTCGTGGGGTGCTGGCCGATCCTGGCCGAGGCCTGGGAGGACGTGCGGGCTCACCGGATGAGCATGGAGCTCTCGATGCTCATCGCCATCGCGGCGGCGGCGGCGATCGGTGCCTGGACGACGGCGCTGCTGATCACCGCGTTCGTGCTGGCTGCGGAGATCCTGGAGGACCTGTCGCTGGATCGGGGCCGAGACGCGCTCACCGACCTGATGATGCTGCTGCCGTCGACGGTCCAGGTCCGCGACGGCGCGGCACTGCGGACGGTGCCGTTGTCGTCGGTGGTCCCGGGGCAGGTGGTGGTCGTCTCCCCGGGCGGTAGCGTCCCGGTTGACGGAACCGTCGTGGCCGGGAGCTCCAGCCTGGACCAGTCGCGGATCACCGGTGAGTCGATGCCGGTGGACGTCCAGACCGGCGCCTCGGTGTTCGCCGGGTCGGTCAACCAGGTGGGGGCCCTGCAGGTCCGGGCTGAACGGGTCGGACAGGAGTCCTCCTACGGCCAGATCGTGGAGACCGTGCGGGCCGCCCAGTCCACGCAGGCACCGGCCCAGCGGTGGGCCGACCGGTTCGCGGCCTGGCTGGTCTACCTCGCGCTGACCGGCGCAGCGCTCACGTATGCGCTCACCCGGGACCTGTCGGCGACGATCTCGGTCGTGGTGGTCGCCGGTGCGTGCGGGATCGCTGCCGGCACTCCCCTGGCTGCGCTCGCCGCGATCGGACGGTGCGCTCGTGGCGGGGCCTTCATCAAGGCCGGCACCCATCTGGAGCGACTGTCCACGATCGACACGGTGGTCTTCGACAAGACCGGCACGCTGACCGCAGGCGTCCTGCGCGTCGCCGAGGTACGCCCCGCGGCCGGCGTGACCGCTGACGACCTGGTGGCCGCAGCCGCGGGCGCCGAATGGTATTCCGAGCACCCGATCGGCACCGCCATCCTCGATCACGCCGCCACCCGGGAGCTCCGCGTTGGTCATGCGGACAGCTTCGACTACCAGCCGGGCTACGGGGTCACCGCTCACGTCGGCGACGAGGTCGTGCGGGTGGGCAACGCTCGCCTCGTCCCGGAAGCCCACACCGCAGGCCGTGTCGCCGACGGCGGGAACAGCGCCGTTCACGTCGCAGTCGGTGACCGCTACGTCGGTAGCATCCTGGTGGCCGACACCGTCCGCGCCACCGCCCGCCAGTGCGTGGCCGACCTGCGAGGGCTCGGGCTGCACCTGGTCATGGTCACCGGGGACACCGCCGCGACCGCGGTCGACGTTGCCGCGCAGGTCGGCATCAGCGAGGTCCACGCCGAGCTGCTGCCCGCCGACAAGGCCGATCGCATCGATGCCCTCCGCGCGGACGGACGCCGGCTGGCCATGGTCGGGGACGGGGTCAACGACGCGCCGTCCCTCGCCAAGGCCGATGTCGGCATCGCCATGGGAACCGGCACCCACATCGCCCGCGAGACCGCCGACGTCATCCTGATCACCGCCGACCTGACTGACCTGACCCGAACCGTGCAGGTCGCCCGCCGAGCCCGACGGATCGTTCTGGCCAACTTCGTCGGCACCATCACCGTGGACCTCATCGGCATGGCCCTGGCCGCCGTCGGCATCGTCGGCCCGGTTGTCGCCGCCATCGTCCACGTCGGCAGCGAATCCGCCTTCATCCTGAACTCGGCCCGCCTGATCCCGGGCCGCCGCGCAGCCCCGGACACATCGACCGGGACCGCCTCTCCACCCGCTGCACCATGAGGGCCGGGTCCGCCATCCTCCACGCCACGCAGCCGCATACCGACCAGGGGCGCCGCATCGCTGCAGGCCCTCCCTGAAGGCCACGAGATCCAACGGTGGCCCGAGCCCGCGCCCGCAAGTCTTGCGGCAGCCGTCCCTCCCCGTCCGCAGCGGCGATCACATGGCCGCAGAGCTCGTCGGGCGACGACGCCATCGCCGAGGGTCGGAGGCTCGTGGTGCCGCCACCGCGGCACACATCGCAGACCGCGTCCTCCGCGGATGGGGCTTTCAGGCGATTCTGAACTCACAAAGCAGCGAGGGTTGCCCACTTTTGCCCCGTCGACGAGGTCGATCGGGCGGCGTAGCGTCGATCTGCATGACAGGGAACCACCAACCACGGTTTGGCGTCGGGGCCGTGATCGCGACGACGGTGTTTGCTCTGGTGTCGGTGCCCGCTGCAGTCGGCGCACCTGCGCACCCACACCATCCGTCCCCGGGAGCGGCTGGCATCGGTGACCGCCTCTACCCCACGCTCGGGAACGGCGGGTACGACGCGAAGCACTACGACCTGCGGCTGCGCTACGCCACGAGCGCGCCGATGCAGGGCATCGACGGCACCGTCACGATGGTCGCGCGCAGCACCCAGGCGTTGTCACGGTTCGACCTCGACTTCGCGGGTGCGAGCGTCGGCAGCGTGCAGGTCAACGGACACAGCGCGTTCTTCAGGAGGACCGGCGAGGAGCTGGTGATCACGCCTGCCCACCCGATCCGCAGGCGCCAGTGGTTCGTCGTGCAGGTCCGGCACTTCACCGCCAAGCCGACCAAGCCGAACGGGGACGACTTCGCAACAACGGCCTTCTTCTACACCCGCGACGGATCGGCGACGGCCGGGCAGCCCAACCAGAGCCACTACGTCTTCCCCTCCAACGACCACCCCCGCGACAAGGCCAGCTTCTCGTTCCGGTTCGACGTTCCGACCGGAGAGACGGCCATCGCCAACGGCCTGCTCACCAGCAAGCGCAGGTACGGGTCACGGACGATCTGGCGCTACGTGCAGCGCCAGCCGATGGCCACCGAGCTGACCCAGCTCGCGGTGGGAAGGTACACCGTCATCCGCCGCGGCTCCGTAGGTCGGATCAGGGTGCGCGACGTGGTGCCCACCCGCCTCGTGGCCGACTACCGGAATACCCTCTCGGTGGAGCGCCAGCACCTTCGGTGGATGCAGCACCGCGTGGGCGCATATCCGTTCGCCAGCTACGGGACGATCGTGGTTTACGCGCCCTTGGGCTTCGCACTCGAGACACAGACCCTCTCGTTGTTCGACACGACGTGGTTCACCAGCTATCCGCGCGGCGTCTGGGATCCGGTGATGCTGCACGAGCTGGCCCATCATTGGTTCGGTGACAGCGTCGCGCCCTGGTCGTGGAGCGACGTATGGCTCAACGAGGGGCACGCCTCCTGGTACGAGCTCACCTATGCGGATCAGAAGGGCTACCTACAGGACGACGCGGGCGATCCGGACCTCGAGACGTTGATGCGCGACGTCTACGCGGCCGGGGACCGGCTACGGGCGGACTTCGGCCCCGTCGGGCGACCGCTGGACAGCACGTCCGTCTGGGACGTCTTCAACCCCAATGTGTACTACGGCGGGGCGCTCGTGCTCTTTGCGCTACGCCAGCAAGTCGGCGACGCTGCGTTCCAGCGGATCGAGCGGGCATGGGTGCACAGGTACGCGGGACGTTCCGCGTCGACGGTCGACTTCATCCGGCTGGCGTCCCAGGTCTCGGGCCAGCAGCTGCACCGCTTCCTGACCCGATGGGTGTACGGCACCACGACCCCGCCCATGCCGGGCCACCCCGACTGGACGGTGGACCCGGTGACGCCGGGCTCCCTGGCAGCACTGAGCCACGCCACACAGAGCCTGGGCCCCTCGACCATGGGTCTGCGACCCTTCCGGCTGCGCTGAGTGAACAGGGAGCAGCGGGGCGACGCTCGACGCGTGTGAGGCAGCGGGCGCCAAGCGCACCCAGGTTTGTGGTTCGGCCTGGTCACCGGTGAACTGGCTTCCCGGTCACCCGCAGCCTCAGTGCAAGCCCCGGCACGACGCGCGCGGTCGTCCACTGGGGGTCCGCCACCGGACAGCGGCGGCATCGCCATGGCCACAGGCCGACGTGCCGCAACAGCAGAAGGCTCCGCCCTATGCGACTCGGCTCAACGAGGTCGCCATGAGCTCGCGGGGACACCGGGGCGTCGCCGAACAGGTGCGCCCCTATGGCTCCAGCTTGTATCCCAGGCCGCGGACGGTGAGCAGCAGCTGGGGTGCCTTCGGGTCGTCCTCGATCTTCGCCCGAAGCCGGGTGACGTGGACGTCGAGGGTCTTGGTGTCCCCGACGTAGTCGGCGCCCCAGATCCGCTCGATCAGCTGGCCTCGGGTGAGCACCCGGCCCGCGTTGCGGAGCAGGACCTCGAGCAGCTCGAACTCCTTGAGCGGCAGCGTGAGCGGCGCACCGTGGAGGGTGACGACGTGGCGCTCGACGTCCATCCGGACGTCGGCTGCCTCGAGGACCTGGGGGTCGACGTCGGGTGCCTCGGCAGCCCGTCGCAGCACGGCGCGGACCCGGGCGAGCAGCTCTCGGGGTGAGTACGGCTTGGTCACGTAGTCGTCGGCGCCGAGCTCGAGGCCGACCACCTTGTCGATCTCCTCGTCGCGGGCGCTGACCATGATGACCGGGACCTGGGAGACCTGCCGGAGCCGTCGGCAGACCTCCGTGCCGGGCAGCCCGGGCAGCATCACGTCCAGCAGCACGATGTCGGCGCCGGAGCGTTCGAACGCGGCCAGTGCGTCTGGGCCGGTCGCGGCCACGGTGACCTCGAAGCCTTCGCGCTCGAGCAGGAAGGAGAGCGCCTCGCGGTAGCTCTCCTCGTCCTCGACCACCAGCACCCGCGTCACGTCCGTGCCTCCCCGGGCTGCTGCAGGGCCGGCTGCGTCGGCCGGTCCGCTTCGGGTCGACGCGGCAGCGTCAGGGTGAACGTCGATCCCTCGCCTTCCACGGACGTGACCGTGACGTCGCCGCCGTGCGAGGCGGCCACGTGCTTGACGATCGAGAGGCCCAGCCCGGTGCCGCCGGTGGCCCGCGGTCGGGCCCGGTCGACGCGGTAGAAGCGCTCGAAGATCCGGTCCAGCTCGCCGGCCGGGATGCCCATCCCGGCATCGCTCACCGAGAGCTCCACCATCTCGCCCTGCGGCCGTGCGGTGACCTCTACCGACGAGCCGTCCGCGGAGTACTTCACGGCGTTGGCCACCAGGTTGCCGAGGGCCAGGCCGATCTGGCCGGCGTGTCCCAGCAGCACCAGACCCGTGGGCTCGTAGGACAACGTGATCCGCCGGGTGTCGGCGTCGGTGTGCAGCTCGTCGACGGCGGCCACGACCAGCTCGTCCAGCGGCACCGCCGTCGGGGAGTCGAGCGGGTCGTCGTCCTGGAGCCGGGAGAGCTCGATGATCTGCTGCACCAGCCGGGTGAGCCGGTCGCTCTCCACGTGCATCCGGTCGGCGAACCGACGTACCGCCTCGGGGTCGTCGGCGGCGTCCGCGACCGTGTCGGAGAGCAGCTTCAGCGCACCGACAGGGGTCTTGAGCTCGTGGCTGACGTTGGCCACGAAGTCGCGTCGTACCGCCTCGACGCGGTGCTCGCGGCTGCGGTCCTCGACCAGCGCCAGCACGAACCAGGAGCCCAGGGGCGCCACCCGCGCGCTGACGTGACGGGGTGTCTTCCCGGCACTGCGCGACACCACCAGCTCGGTCTCGCGGATCTGGCCGTCGCGGCGTACCTGGGCGACCAGCTCGGCGAGCTCGGGTACGGCGATCCGCTGGTCGCGGACCAGTCCGATCGCGACCGCGGGGGCCGAGGCCTTCTGCACGACGTCGTGGTCATCGACCACCAGGGCGCTGCTGCGCAGCACCGAGAGCACCGCGGCCACCCCGTCGGGGAGCGTCGGCGCAGTGACCGTGCCGGTCCGCAGCTCGCGTTCGCTGACCCGCCACGCGAGCACCACCCCGCCCCCGAGGACGGCGCCGAGCAGGGCGGTCAGCAGCTCAGTCACGCTGCCGATCGTACGGTGCAGCAGGCGCGGCGCCGCTCACCCGAAACGGCCGGACACGTAGGCCTCGGTGTCGGGGTTGTCCGGCGAGGCGAACACCTGACGGGTCGGGTTCATCTCGACCAGCCGGCCCGGGCCGCCCGCGGCGGCCAGGTTGAAGAACGCCGTGTCCTGCGACACCCGCGCGGCCTGCTGCATGTTGTGGGTGACGATCACGATCGTGTAGTCGCGCCTGAGCTCATCGATCAGCGCCTCGATCGCCGAGGTCGAGATGGGGTCGAGGGCCGAGCACGGCTCGTCCATCAGCAGCACCTGCGGTCGTACGGCGATGGCGCGGGCGATGCACAGCCGCTGTTGCTGGCCGCCGGAGAGGTCCTTGCCCGGCTTGTTCAGCCGGTCCTTGACCTCCTCCCACAGGTTCGCCCCACGCAGCGACCGCTCGACCACGTCGTCGGCCTCGGCCCGCGGGATCCGGCGGTTGTTCAGCCTCATCCCGGCCAGCACGTTGTGGTAGATCGACATCGTCGGGAACGGGTTGGGGCGCTGGAACACCATGCCGATCTGCCGGCGCACCTCGACCGGGTCGACGGCGGCGTCGTACAGCGACTGGCCGTCGACGGCGACCGTGCCGCGCACGCGGGCGCCCGGCACCACCTCGTGCATGCGGTTCAGCGAGCGAAGGAAGCTGGACTTCCCGCAGCCCGACGGGCCGATCAGCGCGGTCACCGACCGGGCCGGGATGCGCATGCTGACGCCCTCGACCGCCAGGAAGTCGCCGTAGTAGATGTCGAGGTCGGTGACCTCGATGCTCTTCGCCATGTTGTGCTCCTATCGACGTCGGTTGACCCGGAGCGCGAGCAGCCGGCCGAGCGTGCGCGCAGCCAGGTTGAGCAGCACCACGATCGTGATCAGCACCAGCGCCGCCCCCCAGGCGTGCCCCTGGGCGTACTGCGGGTGCAGGCCGGGCTGGGTGTAGCTGTAGTAGATGAACACCGGCAGGCTCTCCATCTGGCCGCCGAACAGGTTGGTGTTCACCGAGTCGGTGGCGCCGGCGATGATCAGCAACGGCGCCGTCTCCCCCACCACCCGGGCGATGGCCAGGGTCACGCCGGTGAGGATGCCCGCTCGTGCCGCTGGGAGCACGACCCGCACCACGGTGCGCCACTTCGGCACCCCGAGGGCGTACGACGCCTCCCGCAGCTCGACGGGGACCAGCCGAAGCATCTCCTCGGCCGAGCGGACCACGATCGGCACCATCAGCAGTGACAGCGCCACCGAGCCGCCGATGCCCAGGTGGATGCCCGGGCCCAGGACCAGGGCGAACACGGCGTAGGCGAACAGCCCGGCCACGATCGAGGGGATCCCGGTCATCACGTCCACCATGAAGCGCAGCGTCGAGGCCGTCCGCGAGCCGCCGCCGTACTCGACGAGGTAGATCGCGGCGAGCAGGCCGACGGGCACCGAGATCGCGGTCGTCGCCAGGGTGATCAGCACGGTGCCGACGACGGCGTGGTAGATCCCGCCGCCGCTGCCGACCACGTTGCGCATCGACCAGGTCAGGAACTCGCCGTCGATCTGGTGTGCCCCGAGCGCGACCACCTGCCGGATCAGCGACACCAGCGGCACCAGGGCGACCGCGAGCGCCACCCACACCAGCGAGGTCGCCAGCCGGTCGACAGCGGCACGGCCGTTCTCGACGACCGCCGACCAGGCCGGCACCCCGACGGCGTGCAGGGCTGCGGCCCCGGCCACGACCGCGACGGGGCTCCAGCCCAGGCCGAGACCGGCCAGGCCGGCAGCCGCCAGGGAGACCACCGCGGTCAGTGCCGGCGCCCACCGGGGCAGCCGGCCCTCGGCGACGACGAGCCGGGCGAAGTGGGGCTGGACCGGCTCGAGGGCGACGTCGATCATCGGCCGAGGCTCCTTGCACGGGAGGCGACGACGGCACGCGCCGCCACGTTGACGGCCAGCGTGAGCGCGAACAGCACCAGTCCGCTGGCGATCAGCGCGTTGACGGCGAGCCCGCTGGACTCGGGGAAGTTCAGTGCGATGTTCGCCGCGATCGTCGAGGGGTTGGTGCTCGAGGTGAGGTCCAAGGTGACCACACCGGTGGCCGAGAGCACCATCGCGACCGCCATCGTCTCGCCGAGGGCCCGGCCCAGGCCGAGCATGACCGCCGAGACCAGGCCGGCGCGGGCGTGGGGCAGAACCGCGAGCCGGACCATCTCCCACCGGGTGGCACCCAGGGCGAGCGCGGCCTCCTCCTGCAGGGTGGGCGTCTGGGTGAAGATCTCGCGGGCGATCGCGGTGACGATGGGCAGCACCATGATCGCCAGCACGACGGCGGCAGTCAGGATGGTGCGGCCGGTCGCAGACACCGGGCCGCTGAAGAACGGCAGCCAGGACAGGTGCTCGCCCAGCCATTGGTAGATCGGCACCAGCCATGGACCCAGGACGCCGATTCCCCACAGCCCGTAGACGACGCTGGGGATCGCGGCCAGCAGGTCGACGGCGTAGCCGATCGCCCGGCCGACCGGACGCGGAGCGAAGTGGGAGGTCGCCAGTGCGACCCCGATGCTCAGCGGGGCCGCGATCAGCATCGCGAGTGCCGCCGCCAGCACCGTGCCGAAGAGCAACGGCCACAGGTACGCGACCAGGTTGCCGTGCCCGCGCAGGTCCACCGCGCCGGCCGTCAGCGCGGGCAGCCCCTCACCGGTCAAGAACACGACCACGCCCACGAGCGCCAGCAGGATGACCAGCCCGGCGGAGCGCGTCGTACCCGCGAAGGCATGGTCGGCCAGGCGGCGCCTGGCCGTCCCGGCCCACACATCAGTGCTCATGAGGACCTCAGCTGCTCGCGATGGTGTCGATCAGGGCGGCCGCCTTCTTCTGCAGCCGCTGCGGAAGCGGGGCCGATCCGGCTGCCCGCGCGGCCTGCTGCTGGCCCTCGGCGCTGACCACGTGGGCCAGGTAGCCCTTGACCAGGTCGACCCGCGCCGCCGGATAGCTGGGGCAGGCGATCACGTAGGAGGTGAGCATCAGGGGGTAGGCGCCCGGTGCCGTCGTGTTCCGGTCCACCTTCACGGCGAGATCGACGGAGGGCCGGCCCGGCTCCAACGCGGAGACCGACAGGGCCTTCGCCGCGCCGGCGGCCGAGGGGGCCACGAACTTCGTGCCGACCCGGATCGAGGCGACACTGAGACCGCCCGTCTGGCTCTCGTCGACGTACGCGATCGCACCCCTGCCGGCCCTGACCGCGGACACCATGCCGGACGTGCCGCTGGCACCCTCGCCTGACCTGAGCGGCCAGTCACCACTCGGGGCCGCCGTCCAGGCGCGTCCGGCCGTGGCGTGCAGGTAGTCGGTGAAGTTGTCGGTGGTGCCCGACGAGTCGGAGCGGTGGACCGGGGTGATGGGGGTGCTCGGCAGCGTGGTGCTGTTGAGGGCGGCGATCGCGGGGTCGTTCCAGCGGGTGACCTTCCCGGTGAAGATCCCGGCCAACGTCCTGGCGTCCAGGCGCAGGTGCGCGACGCCGGGCAGGTGGTAGACGATCGCGATCGGGCTGACGTAGTCGGGAACCTCGATCGCGTCGGCGCCGCACCGCTTCCTGGCGGCGGCGACCTCGCCGGCGGCCGGGTCGAGCGCGGCGTCGGAGCCGGCGAAGTCGGCGCCGCCGGAGAGGAACTGCTCGCGGCCGGCGCCGGAGCCGCTGGGGTTGTAGTTCACCGTCGCCGAGGGGTTCGCCTTCTGGAAGCTGGCTCGCCACGCCTCCTGCGCGGCCTGCTGAGCGCTCGACCCGGCCCCGTTGACGGTGCCGGACATGCCGGCTTCGTGCTGGCTGGTGAGCTGGGTCTCGTTGGCCGCTGCGCAGGCCGACAGGGTGAGCCCGAGGGCGACGACGGCCATCGAGGCGGTCAGGACAGGGCGGGCGTTCCGCCGTACTGGGGATGTCGATTCATGTCTCACGCCCCGCACCGTAGGCAGCGCAGGTATCCGGCTCCGGTGCATCAGGTGAACGGAGGGTGAACCCACGGGCAACACCGATCTCCGACAAGCTCAGCACGGCGGCGACCGCCGAGGTCGCCAACGGCGGCGCCGGTGAACCTGGCACGCACAGTGGAGGTCTGTGACACACTCGTGCCCGTCTCGACAGGAGAGGGCATGGAGACCACCACCTCGCCCTCCCAGGAGCGCGAGCAGCGCTTCCGAGCGATCTACGACGCGGTGTACGTCGACCTGCTGCGCTTCGTGCGCAGACGCGTCCACCCCACCCACGCCGAGGACGTCGTCGGTGACGTCATGCTGGTCGCCTGGCGCCGCCTCGAAGACGTCCCGGCCGACCCCTCGGCCGCGCGGGCGTGGCTGTTCGGCGTGGCTCGCAAGACGCTGCTGAGCACGCGCCGCCGCGAGGACCGCCACGACGCGATGGCGGTGCGGCTGGCCGGTGAGCGGTGGGGCCCGGCCGACCGCGGTGGCGACCCCGACCTGGTGGCCCGCCGGGTCGACGTCGCCGCCGCCTGGCCCCACCTGAGCGCCTCCGAGCAGGAGACGATCACCCTGTCCGTCCTCGATGGGCTGTCCGGTCCCGAGGCGGCCGCGGTGCTGGGCATCTCGCCCACGGCGTTCCGCCTGCGGCTGTCCCGGGCCCGGCGCACCTTGCGCCGCCGTCTCGACCTCACCACCGCCGGCGGACCCGTGCCGGATCCCACCGCTCCCGAGAGGAGTCTTCGATGAGCAGGCCCAGCTTCGACCCCCTGACCCTCACGGTCCTGCGCGACCTGGACCCCGCCGGGCCGGCGCCTGCCCTCACCGAGGCCGAGCGGGCGCGCGCCGACGCGACCTTCACGCGCATCGTCACCACGCCCGACGAGCACCCGCTCCGGGTCGAGCCCGACCGCCCGCGCCGACCGCGGCGACTCCTGGTCGTCGCCGGTCTGGTCGGCGCCACCGGCGTCGCCGTCCCCGCCCTGCTGCTCGGCGGCACCGCCTTCGGCTCGTGGACGCCGAGGCCGACGCCGCTCGCAGGCAACGCGGCCACGGTGGCCGCCGCCACCTGCCGCGCGGCCCTCGGGGTCCCCGACCGGAGCGAGCAGGTGCTGGTCGCCGAGCAGCGCGGCGAGTGGACTTACGTGCTCCTCGGCGGCTCGGGGGCGGAGGCCGCCTGCCTGCTGCCGAACGACCTGGTCGGTCGCGATCCCGCCGACCTCGAGGGCGAGATCTTCGGACAGTACGACGCCGAGGCGGCTCCGGCCCCACGTGTCGGTCGCGGCCACATCGTCGAGACCATGAGCATGAGCGGCGATCTGCACGGGGACCTCCTGAACTGGGTCGACGGCTACGTCGGGCGCGACGTCGTCGGCGTCACTGTGCACACCCCCTCCGGGCTCAAGGTCGAGGCCTCGGTAAGCGGGGGTCGCTTCGCGGCCTGGTGGCCGGCTGGTGAGGCGAGGATGGACAACCCCGAGATCGCCGATGCGCCGAGCTTCGCCGTGACCCTGGCCGACGGCAGCACGCGTGACACGGTGCCGACGAGGTGAGCGACCCGCCGGCCACCACCGCTGGCCGATGTCGTCGGCCCGGCCGTGGGCCAGGCTCGTCGCGGGAACGCGCCGCCTGTCGACCCCTCCCACCCGGCCATGTCGGCTGTCGACGATGCTCGAGGTCCAGGTGCCCACGGTGGCAGGACGTCTCCGAAGGGGAGGTCGTGTGAGCAAGGTCCTGTACTCGGCGACGATGTCGCTGGACGGCTACATCGCCGGCCCAGGCGGTGACATGTCATGGCTGCGGCCGTACCTGCAGCCGAACCCACCGGTCGAGCGGCTTCAGCGCGAGATCGGAGCGCTGCTGGTGGGCGGGCGTACCCACCGGGGAGACGACCCGCACCGCGGCACCGACCAGGAAGGCGCGTTCGAGGGGACGTGGCGCGGGCCGGTGTTCGTCGTGACGCGGCAGCCGTCGACCGGCGGCGAGGACGTGTGCTTCGTGGGCGAGCCGCGAGCGGGTCTGCGAGCCGCGCGCGCGGCCGCCGGCGACAGGTACGTCAACCTGCTCGGTGCCGAGCTCGCCCGGGAGTGCCTGGACCTCGGCGAGGTCGACGAGGTCCTGACGGTCATCGCCCCCGTCCTGCTGGGTGGCGGCACGCGACTGTTCGCCCACCCGCAAGGACGCCAGGTGCGACTCGAGCGCCTGCAGGTCCAGGTGCTCCCGCACGTGACCAACGTCTGGCACCGGGTCGTCCGGTAGGCGGTCGCGGCTCCGCTGGTGGACCGGCCGGCGCCGATCATCGAGGGGCCGGGCGGCGGGCACGTTCCCGGACCGGAAGGCGGCGCCGACCTCGCCCTGGCGTGGAGCGGATGACGAGACTCGAACTCGCGACATCGACCTTGGGAAGGTCGCGCTCTACCAACTGAGCTACATCCGCACGCCCCGCAGCGGGGACGACGAGATAGTAACGGATGGTCGCTGGCCCCCGCGCGGCGCTACTGTGACCGGTCGACGGTCCGCCCGCGCTGCGCGATCCCCGGCCCGCCGTACGGGTAGTCGGCGGCGCCCGGGTCGCTGGCCGCGTCGAGCCGGGCGGTCTCGTCGGCGTCGAGGTACAGACCGGCGGCCCCCAGGTTGTCGGCGAGCTGCTCGCTGGTGCGGGCACCGAGGATGACCGAGGTCACCGCGGGCCGGTCGGCGAGCCACGCCAGGGCGACCTGAGCCATGCTCGCGCCCCGCCCGTCGGCGACCTCGCGGACCGCGTCCACGACGTCCCACGTGCGCTGCTGGGCCGAGCGGCGGTCGTAGGCCTCGACTCCGCGCTCGGGGTTCTCGCCCAGGCGGGTGGCGCCGGTGGGCCGCTGGTCACGGGTGTACTTGCCCGTCAGCCAGCCGCCGCCCAGCGGGGACCAGGGCAGCAGCCCGAGGCCGGCGTCGAGGCAGGACGGCACGATCTCCCACTCGAGCTCGCGCACGAGCAGGTTGTACTGCGGCTGCAGCGTGACCGGCGCGTGCCAGCCGTGCCGCTCGGCGAGCGCCATGGTCTTCTGCACCTGCCAGCCGGTGTAGTTCGACAGCCCGACGTAGCGGACCTTGCCCGCGCGCACCATGTCGTCGAGGGTCGCGAGCGTCTCCTCCAACGGGGTCACCGGGTCCCAGGAGTGCACCTGGTACAGGTCGACGCAGTCGACGCCGAGGCGACGAAGGGACGCGTCGAGTGCCCGCTGCAGGTGGCGTCGGGACAGGCCGAGGTCGTTGACGTCGTCGCCCATCGGGAACCGGCCCTTGGTGGCGACCACGGCCCGGTCCCGGACGTCGGCGGGCCGCTGTGCCAGCCAGTGCCCGACCACCTCCTCCGACACGCCGGTGGTGTACACGTCGGCGGTGTCGACGAGGTTCCCGCCGGCCTCGAAGAACGCGTCGAGCTGCTCGTGGGCCGCGTGCTCGTCGGTCTCCTTGCCGAAGGTCATGGTGCCCAGCGTGAGGGTCGAGACGGCGCACCCGGTGCGCCCGAGGTTCCGGTAGTCCATGCCGACCCCGTTACCGGTCCAGGACGCGCCAAACCCACGGGGGTTGCCAGCGGGGCGTCGACCGGTGTCGGATGTGGGGCACGTCACATTCGGATAAATCGGGAAAGGTCTCCCATGCGCCGCTCTCCGCTCGTCGCCGCCCTCCTGGCCATCGCGGTGAGCGTGCCGCTGTCCTCCCTCCAACCCGCCGCAGGCGTACGACGACCCGCCGGGCCGGAGCCCGCCGCCGGGACGCGCACGCCGGAGGCCTCGACCGGGACCCGGCTGGCGGACCGTCGCAGCCTGGTGACGGGGGACCGGTTCTACGAGATGGGCGCCGAGGACGGCAGCTACCCCGCGACCGGCTTCCACACCCGTGGCGAGATGGGCGGCTTCTGGACGCCCCCGGTCAAGCTGCTCGACGGTCTGTGGTTCGCGGTCGACGGCAGGTGGCTGAGCGCGGGCCGCTACACCAGCGGCTGGGGGTACCAGCGGATGGACCTCGGCCGCCACGACGGGGTCCGCATCACCCGCACGGACTTCGCCCCCGACGGCCTGCGCGCCGGCCTCGTCGGGCTGCGGCTGACCTCGACGCGCCCGCGCACGGTGCGGCTCTCGGTCGACGCGCACTCGGAGCTGATGAAGGTCTACCCCTGGGGCGAGACCACGCCGAGCCAGACGACGTACAACCTGAAGGACACCGGCAGCGTCGCGGGCGGAAGCCTGCTGTTCCGGGAGGACGGCACGCCGCCGGTCGAGAACGCCGAGCCGCACCACTACGCAGCGTTGGTGGGGTCCACGCTCGCGCCGGTGCGCACCGCGCTGGGACCCGCGCACCGGGGCCCGCAGGGCGACGTCATCTGCCCGGCCTCGGGCCCCGGAACCCCGACGCCGCCCGATCGCTGCGACGACACCGCCTACGGCAAGGGGACCGGCGGCCGGCTGACCTACTCGGTCCGGGTCCCCGCCGGCGGGCGGACCGTGTGGTTCTCCGTTGCCGGGTCCGACGACGGGGTCGCGGCCGCCCGGGCTGCCCAGCGCGCGGCGCTGCGCGACCCGGCCGGGCTGCTGCGCGCCAAGGTGGCCGCCCGGCGAGCACTCGCCCGCGACACCCGCGTCGACCTGCCCGGCGACCGGCTGCTGCAGCGCTCCGTCGCCTGGAGCGAGCAGAACCTCGCCGACTCCGTGCAGGAGGCCCGCCACCTGCAGGTGCGCGTGACGCACGCCGGCACGACGTACCCGGCACCGATGGGCACGGTCGCGAAGGCCCGCTGGATCGGCGCCGGCTTCCCGGACTACCCGTGGCTGTTCGCCACCGACGGCGAGTACACCGGCTTCGCGGCCGTGGCCGCCGGCCAGTTCCGCGCGATCGAGGACCACCTGCGGGCGCTGCGCGACGTCAGCGAGGTGGCCAACGAGGGCAGCGGCAAGGTCGTGCACGAGGTGACGTCCGACGGCCAGGTCTACTACGGCGCGAACGGCGACGCCGGCAACACCGACGAGACCGCGAAGCTCCCGAGCCTGGTGGCGCTGGTGTGGCGCTGGACGGGCGACGACGCGTTCCGCGACGAGCTCTACCCGTTCGCGAAGGCGAACCTGCGCTACATCTTCGACCACCTCGACGCCGACGGCGACGGCTGGCCGGAGGGTCTCGGCAACGTCGAGCGCACCGGCATGGGCGAGGAGAAGCTCGACAACACCGTCTACACCATCCGCGGGCTTCGCGACCTCGCCGACATGGCGCGGAGCGTGGGCGACACCGCCACCGTCCGCTGGGCCGGCCGCAAGGCCGCCGGGCTGGAGAGGCGCTTCGACCACGCCTGGTGGTACGGCCCGAAGGCCACCCAGTACGCCGACTCCCTCGACGACCCGGGCAACGTCAAGGTGTTCCAGCGGCACTGGATCGGGCTGACGCCGGTCGAGGCCGAGCTCGTCCGGCCGGGTCGTCCCGACGGCCCGCTGGCCCCCGTGGGTCACGCCCGCGAGCTCGTGGCCCAGCGCGAGGGCCCCTGCTACACCGGCACCTACGGGCTGTTCCACACCGGCACCGGCGCGACCACCGACCCCGGGGGCAACCCGGGAGCGACCTGCGACCAGGCCGTGTCCTCGGTCAAGTCCGAGCGCTCCATCTTCACGCTGACCACCTCGGTGATGGCGGTGGCCGAGGCGGCGCTGGGCCGGATGGGTGCCGGCCAGCTCGCGCGGTACACCACGGCGAACGCCACCCTGCAGCTCGACCCCGGCGTCTGGGAGCTGCCCGGGGCGATGCCCGAGATCGCGCCGTCGCCCGACTTCGTGGCGAACATCGACCAGCCCTTCACCACGAGGTCGATGGCGCTGCAGGCGTGGGGGACCTACGGCATCCTGTGGCCGGTCGTGCACTTCCAGCTCGGCGTCTCACCCGACATCGGCCGGAACCGGCTCAGCGTCGTGCCGCAGGTCCCGGACGGGCAGACCCGCGTCGCCGGCCGGCACGTGCGGCTCGGAACCGGCAGCGTCGACGTGCGCGCGGAGCGGACCTCGCACCGGCTCACCACGCTCGTGCACCAGGACCGCTCGTGGCGGCTCACGGTCGGCGCGGTGCTCCCTGCCGGCGCGACGGTGGCCTCCGTGCGGCTCGACGGGCACCGGTCGTCGTACGACGTGGTGCGGACGGCCCGAGGCCGGGAGGTGCTGGTGGACGCCGGCCGGGGGACGGGGACGACGCGACTGGCCGTCGCGCTGCGCTGACGGAGCCGCGCGCGGGTGGTCGTAAGACCATCGCCCGATAGCGGCTGCCCGCGCCTCGGCCGCACTGTTGCACGACAGCGCCGGACAAGCCGGCCTTCGAGCATCAGGAGCAGACATGAACGCACGCACGGCTTCGGGACCTCGCACGGCGGCGGCGGCGGTGGCCGCCGCGGCCCTCATCGGCGGCGTGGTCGCCGCCGGCGCCACACCGGCGTCGGCCAAGGGGGTGGAGGCGAGGTCCAGCGGTCACTGCGGCGCCACGTCGACCACCTGGAAGCTCAAGGCCAAGGCCGACGGGTCGCGGATCGAGACGGAGCTCGAGGTCGACTCCAACCGGGCCGGCCAGCTGTGGACGGTGAGCCTGAGCGACAACCGCGTGCGGGTCTACACCGGTACCCGGCACACCACCGCGCCCAGCGGGTCGTTCTCCGTGGAGCGACTGCTCGCCAACCGGACCGGACGCGACGTCATCACCGCCGACGCCCGCAACGCCGTGACCGGTCAGACCTGCCACGGCACGGTCACTTTCCCGGGCTGAGCCCACGAGCCGCACATCTCCGCCACAATCACCCTTCGGAAGGAACAGACATGAAGCGCCTCTTTCTCTACCCACTCGCCGCCGTCGCGGCCATCGTGCCCGCGGGCACCGGACTGATGGCCAACGGCTCGTTCTCGCACGACATCCCGGTCCGCACGCCGGAGCGCGCCCAGGTGCTGCGCCTCGCCTCGCCGACCCCGACCGGCACCGCCACCCCGACGCGGAGTGCGGAGCCGGGTGACGACCACGGTGGCGACCGGGTGCGGGTGACGCGGAGTGCGGAGCCGGGTGACAACCACGGTGGCGACCGTGTCCGGGTGCTGGTGACGCGCAGTGCGGAGCCGGGTGACGACCACGGTGGTGACCGTGTCCGGGTGCGGGTGACGCGCAGTGCTGAGCCGGGGGACGACCACGGTGGTGACCGTATCCGGGTGCGGGTGACGCGCAGTGCGGAGCGGGGTGACGACCACGGCGGCCACCACCGTCACGGATCGGACGACGGAAGCGGCCACGGAAGCGGCCACGGAGGTGATGGCTCAGGTGGGCACGGGTCGGACGACTAGCTCGACACCCCGCGACTCCGGCTCCCCGACCTCGCCCGCCGCGGTCGGGGAGCCGGAGCTGGGCTGGTCCACGCTCTCGACCACGTCCGCGCGGTCCGCGCGTGACGCGTCGGTGCACCCGCGGCGGATCGTCGTACAGCTGGTGCTCGGCGTGCTGGGCGTCCTGCTCGTCGTGGGCCTGGTGGGCTCACTGGCCTCCCGCAGGCTCGCCGAGCGTGAGGCGGTCAACGACGCGGCGAACACGGCCGACGTGCTGGCCGAGGCCGTGATCCAGCCGGCCGTCACCCAGGCCCTGCTGACCGGGTCGCCGGCTGCGGTCGCGGCCATGGACAAGGTCGTGCACGAACGGGTGCTCGGGCCGAACGTGGTGCGGGTGAAGCTGTGGAGCACCGACGGGACCGTGCTGTACGCCGATGAGCCCCGGCTGGTCGGGCGCACCTTCTCGCTCAGCTCCGAGCAGCGGCAGGTGCTCTCCTCGCCCAGGACCACGGCCGAGGTGTCCGACCTGAGCCGCTCGGAGAACCAGTTCGAGTCGGGGGACAGGCTGCTCGAGGTCTACCGGCCCGTCTGGTCACCGCGCGGGTCGGAGATGCTCTTCGAGATGTACGCCCCGTACGACCAGGTCGGCCAACGGGCCGCCGAGCTGTGGCGCGGCTTCGCCGGGGTGACGCTGAGCAGCCTGCTGCTGCTCGTGGTGCTCGTGGCACCGATCCTGTGGCGGCTCCTGGAGCGGTTGCGGCGCGCGCAAGGACAGCGCGAGCTGCTCCTCGAGCGCGCGGTCGACGCGTCGGCCGAGGAGCGCCGGCGCATCGCCGCCTCCCTGCACGACGGGCCCGTCCAGGAGCTCGCGGCCACCTCCTTCGCCGTGTCCGGGGCCGCGGCTCGTGCGGAGTCTGCGGGGGAGCGGCCGCTGGCGTCGGAGCTGGCGGTGGCCGCCACATCGGTGCGCTCGAGCATCCGCTCCCTGCGTTCCCTGCTCGTCGACATCTACCCGCCGAGCCTCGAAGGGGCGGGCCTGGAGGTGGCGCTGACCGACCTCGTGCAGAGCATCCGGGGCCGCGACCTGGACATCCGGCTCGACCTGGACCCGGCTGCCCGGCTGCGCCTGGACCCCGAGCGGCAGCGGCTGGTCTACCGGGTCGCGCAGGAGTGCCTGCGCAACGCCGCCAAGCATGCCGGCCCGTGCACCGTGGCCGTGACGCTCTACCGGGAGGATGACGACGTGCTGCTCGACGTGCTCGACGACGGCGCCGGCTTCGCCGGTCGCCCCTGGGCCGACGCTGCCGACCAGACCCACTTCGGGGTCCGCGTCATGGCGGACCTGGCGTCGTCCGCGGGGGCACTCCTGCAGGTCGCCTCCGCGCCGGGGCGGGGGACCCACTGGCGCCTCGTCGTCCCGCTCGCCCAGCGCGACGGGGTCGAGCCGTGATCCGGGTCCTCCTGGTCGACGACCACCAGATGGTACGCACGGGGCTCGCCACCCTGCTCGGCGCGAGCGACGACATCGCTGTGGTCGGCCAGGCCGCCGACGGCGCGGCCGCCCTCGCCACCGCCGTCGAGGTCGCTCCCGACGTGGTCCTCATGGACCTGTCCATGCCGGGCGTCGACGGCGTCGAGGCCACCCGAGGCATCCGCGCTGCGCTGCCGGACACCAGGGTCCTGGTGCTGACCTCCTTCTCGGACCGCCAGCGGGTCAGCGATGCACTCGCCGCCGGCGCCATCGGGTACATCCTCAAGGACTGCGAGCCGCCGGCGCTGCTCGGTGCGGTCCGGGCGGCCGCGGCGGGACACGTGCCGATCGACCCGCGCGTCGCCGCGGTGCTCCTCCCCTCGTCCGACGGCGCCGGCGCGAGCGACGCCCTCAGCGCCCGAGAGGTCGAGGTGCTGCGGCTGGTCGCGCAGGGGCTCGCCAACAAGCAGATCGGACGGGCCCTCGGCATCAGCGAGCGGACCGTGAAGGCCCACCTCGGTCGCGTGTTCCGCCAGCTCGGCGTCTCCGACCGGACCAGCGCCGCCATGTGGGCGCGCGACCACCTTCCGGCGTCGCCCCCCGGGTGAGCCTGGCGCGTCCGGGTCAGTGGTGGGCGACCGCCGCCCGCTCCACCTCCAGCGCGGCGACGTACCGCTGCATGAAGACGTCGACGCCGGCCACGTCCGCCTCGTCGGGGTCGACGACGTCGAGGTCCGTGCCGGCGAACACCCGGTCGCTCAAGTAGTCCTGCAGCGTCTGCCCGGAGGAGCGGTCGACGGCGAAGGCCGCCAGCACGGCAATCCCCCAGGCGCCGCCTTCGGCGGCGACCTGCCCGACCGACACGGGGGTGTCGATGGCGGCGGCGAGCAGCCGCTGGGCCACTCCCGCGGTCTTGAACAGGCCGCCGTGCGCGAACATGATGTCCAGCCGCACGTCCTCGTCCCGCTGCAGCACGTCCATGCCGATGCGCAGCGTGGCCAGGGACGCGAGCAGGTGCGTGCGCATGAAGTTCGCCAGGTCGAAGGTGCTGTCGGGCGTGCGGAGGAACAGCGGCCGGCCCTCGTCCAGGCCGGTGATGGGCTCGCCGGAGAGGTAGTTGAAGGCCATCAGCCCGCCGCAGTCCGGAGCGCCCTCCAGGGCGGTGCGGAACAGGGTCTCGAAGACCGTCGAGGAGTCCGCCGACGCGCCGAGCGCCCGGGCGAACTCCGCGAACAGGGCGACCCAGGAGCCCAGCTCGCTGGCGCCGTTGTTGCAGTGGACCATGGCCACCAGGTCTCCGGCCGGGGTGGTGACCAGGTCGAGCTCGCGGTGCACCCGGCTGACCTCCTTCTCGAGCACCACCATGGCGAAGATGCTGGTGCCGGCGCTGACGTTGCCGGTGTGCGGGGCCACCGAGTTGGTCGCCACCATCCCCGTCCCCGCGTCGCCCTCCGGCGGGCACATCGGTGCGCCGGGACGCAGCCGTCCGCTCGGGTCGAGCAGGCGCGCGCCCGCCTCGGTGAGCCGGCCGGCCCGGTCCCCGGCGACCTTGATCGCCGGCAGTACGTCGACCAGCCGCATCTCCACACCGGCCTCGGCGGCCAGCTCGTCGAACCTGGCCAGCATCGCCTCGTCGTACCGGCCATAGGCGATGTCGATCGGGAACATCCCGCTGGCGTCGCCGATGCCGAGCACCTTCTCGCCGGAGAGCCGCCAGTGGACGTAGCCGGCCAGGGTGGTCAGGTGGTCCAGGCGCGGCACGTGCTCCTCGCCGTCGATGATCGCCTGGTACAGGTGGGCGACGCTCCACCGGTGGGGGATGTTGTGGGCGAACTCGGTGGTGAGCCGCTCGGCGGCCTCTCCCGTGTTGGTGTTGCGCCAGGTGCGGAAGGGGGTCAGCAGCTCGCCGTCGGCGTCGAGGGCGAGATAGCCGTGCATCATGGCCGAGACGCCCAGCGCGCCCACCGTGGCGAGCTCCACCGCGTGACGCTGCGCGACATCGGCGGCCAGGGCGGCATAGCAGGCTCGCAGCCCGGACCAGATGCTGTCGAGGGAGTAGGTCCACATGCGGTCGACGAACTCGTTCTCCCACTCGTGGCTGCCCACCGCGATCGGCTCGAAGCCGGGCCCGGTCAGGACGGCCTTGATCCTGGTGGACCCGAGCTCTATCCCGAGCGCGGTCCGACCGTCGAGGATCGCCTGCTGCGCGACGCTGCTCTCCATGTGTCACAACCCTCCGGGCTGGTTCGGCCCACCGGCCTCGGCGCCTGCCTGCCGGCCGGACCCGGTGTGGCGCCAACCTATAGAAGAGCACGGTGTCCGGGCCGACCAGGTGCCGACCACCGGCGAGGCCGGTGCCCTCGACCCCCGCTGGTTGAGGTGCCGAGGCGCTAGCCGAGCCCTCGAAGCCGGGGTCAGGTTCGCGCAGGGGTGCGGGTGGTTTCGAGGCCCTCGCCCTGGGGGCTCGGGCGCCTCAACCAGCGTTGGTTGAGGTGGCGAGGCGCTAGCCGAGCCCTCGAAACCATGGTCACCTTCCGCGCCGGGAAGGGTGGTGTCGAGGCCCTCGCTCTGGGGGCTCGGGCACCTCGAGCGGCAGGGACCTCGTCAGCCCGACTCCCGACGGACGAGGCGCGGGGGGACGACGGTGTGCCGCGGCGGCTCGCGTCCCTCGATGGCGCTCACCAGGTGCCGGGCCGCCAGCCGGCCGATGCGGTCGATGTCGAGGTCGACCGACGTGAGGGGTGGGCGGGACGCCTCGGCCATCACGGTCCAGTTGTCGAAGCCGACGACCGAGACGTCGTCGGGCACCCGCCGCCCGGCCTCCCGCAGTGTGTCCAGGACGCCACGGGCGATCTGGTCGCTGCCGCAGAAGACGGCGTCGACGTCCGGGGCCGCCTCGAGGAGCTGCGCGATGGCGGCGCGGCCCCACATCTCCGTCCACGCACCGAAGCGCACGCGCCCGCGCACCGCCAGACCGTGGTCGCGCAGGTACGCGCGCGTCGCATCGGCCCGGACCAGAGCGGAGGAGTGCCGGCGCGGCCCGGTCACGTGCGCGATGCGCCGGCGGCCCGACGCGAGCAGGTGGGACAGCGCCAGCTCGGCCCCTCCCGCCTCGTCCGGGACCACCGAGCAGTCCGCCGGGTCCGAGGACCCCGTCAGCGCGTAGACGACGGGGATGCCGCCGGTGTCCGAGAGCGGCGGCCGGCGCTCGATCCGCCTTCCGTTGACGATGATGCCGTCGACGTGCCGGGACATGAGGGTGTGCAGCTGCCGGACCTCGCGCTGCGGGTCACCGCGCGTGTCGCTGAAGATCACCGCGAGGTCGCCGTCGCCCAGCTCGTCCTCGGCGCCGAGCAGCAGTGGCAGGCTGAACCGGCCGTAGATGTCGGTGGTGAGGAGCCCGACGGCGAAGCTGCGGCCGGTGGAGAGAGAGCGGGCCTGCGGGTTCGGCCGGAAGCTCAGCCGCTCCGCGACCGCGCGGACGCGCTCGCGGGTCGCTGCACTCACGTCGGGTCGGTCGTTGAGCGCCTTGGAGACCGTCCCGACCGAGACCCCCGCCGCCCGCGCGACGTCCCCGATGCGCACGGGCGAGACGCTCGCTCGCTCGTCACGCTGCTCCGCCACCGCCTGCCTCCTTCGCAGTCTTGACGCTTGCCGTCAGCCGGTCGTACGTTCTCTCCGAAACCGGTTTCGCTCTCGCCCCTCGGAGGCCTCGTGTCGACTCCGTCCGCTGATTCCACCACTCCTGGACCGTCCGGGGTGCTCGGCCCGGTGGTACCCACGTCCCGCGCGTCGTGCGCCACTCGGCCGCTGCCGCTGACCGACGTGCGCATCACCCACGGCTTCTGGGCCGATCGGCAGCGCACCAACCGGGAGGTCAGCATCCCGATCGGGAGCCGGCGGCTCCGCGACGCCGGCAACCTGGAGAACCTGGAGCTGGCCGCCGAACAGGCGGCGGACCACAGCAGGGTGACCGGGCCCGAGGCCTACCACGGCCCCGTGTTCATGGACTCCGACGTGTACAAGTGGCTGGAGGCGGTCAGCTGGGAGCACGCCCGCGAGGCGTCGCCGACGCTGAGCTCCGAGGTCGACCTGTTCAGCAAGGCGCTCGCCGACGCCCAGGAAGCCGACGGCTACCTCAACAGCTACGTCCAGGTGGTGCGCGGCGACAACCGATACCGCGACCTTGCGATGGGGCACGAGCACTACTGCTTCGGTCACCTCATCCAGGCCGCGGTGGCCGCCCACCGCGCCTTCGGGGACTGCCTGCTGTGGCAGGTGGGACTCCGCGCGGCCGACCACCTCACCGAGGCCTTCGGGCCGGGCGGAAGCGACGGCCTCGACGGGCACCCGGTCGTCGAGATGGCGCTGGTGGAGCTCTACCGCGAGACCGGGGAGCGGCGCTACCTCGACCTGGCCGAGCACTTCGTGACCGCCCGGGGGCGCTCGACCATCCAGGGGCACGGGCGCGAGCCGATCTACTTCTCCGACCGCGTACCGGTCCGCGACACCACGTCCCCGGAGGGGCACGCCGTCCGGGCGGTCTACCTGGCCGCCGGTGCCAGCGACGCGGCCGCCGAGGACCCGACGCTCGCCGCGGAGCTCGACGACGCGCTGGAGCGACAGTGGGCGTCCATGGTCGCCACCAAGCAGTACGTCACCGGCGGGCTGGGGTCGCGCTGGGACGGCGAGGCGTTCGGCGACCCGTACGAGCTGCCCCCGGACGTCGCCTACGCCGAGACGTGCGCCTCCATCGGCGCCATGCAGTGGGCCTGGCGCCGGCTGCTGGCCACCGGTGACGTCCAGTACGCCGACGCCATGGAGCACATCCTGCTCAACGGCTTCGTCAGCGGCGTCTCGCTGTCGGGGGAGGAGTTCTTCTACGTCAACGCGCTGCAGGTCCGCGCCGACGCCGTACCCCAGGACCACCGGCACCCGGTCAACGGCCGGCAGAAGTGGTTCCACGTCGCCTGCTGCCCGCCGAACGTGATGCGCACGCTCGCCCAGCTCGGCGGCTACCTCGCCACCACCGGCGACGAGGAGCTGGTGCTCCAGCAGTACGCCGCCGCCACGATCCGGGCTGGGGGCCGTGCGGTCACGGTCGAGACCGACTACCCGTGGGACGGCCGCGTCGTGGTCACGGTGGACGACCCCGGCGGTGACGGGCGATGGACGCTGTCGCTGCGGGTGCCGTCCTGGTGCGCCGAGGCGACGCTGACCGCCCCGGACGGTGAGGTCACGCGGGCTGCGCCCGGGTACGCGTTCCTCACGCGCCGGTGGCGGCCGGGGGACCGGCTGGTCCTCGACCTGCCCATGCCGGTGCGGCTGAGCGCCGCCCACCCGCGCGTGGACGCGGTCCGCGGCTGCCGCGCCATCGCGAGAGGCCCGCTCGTCTACGCCGTCGAGCAGGTGGACCTGCCCGACAGGATGCTCGTCGACGACCTGCAGCTGCCTGCCGACGACCCGGCACGGCTGCACGCCGAGGAGCGTCCGGACCTGCTGGGCGGGTGCGTGGTGGTCACCGGTGACGCCGTCTCCCCCGACGGTACGTCGGGCCGGTTCACCGCCGTGCCGTACTGCCTGTGGGCGAACCGCGAGGTCGGCCCGATGCGGGTGTGGCTGCCCGTGACCGCCTGAGGGCGCCAACGTCAGGAGGAGGACAGGAGGACGTGATGTCGCTTCGACGCAGGGACTTCCTTGCGCTGAGCGGCGCGGTGGGACTCTCCGCGGCGCTGTCGGCGTGCGGGTCGACGCTGCCCGAGCCGGACGTGACGCGGGCCGGGTTCGGCGAGGGCGCGAAGGGCACGGTCAAGGTGTGGTGCCGCTCCGCCACGCAGGGGGGCGTGCAGGTCGCCGTCGACCGGTTCCACAAGAGCCAGGACCGGATCCGGGTGGACCTGACGCCGGTGCTGGACGGCCAGTACGTCACCAAGCTGGCCACGGCGATCCGCGGCCGCGAGGTGCCCGACCTCGTCGACATCGACGACATCAACTCGATGCTGTTCATCTACCGCGACGCGTTCACGGACCTCACCCCACTGATCGAGGCTCTGCCGTTCCGGGACGCGATCAGTCCCGGTCACCTGCGACTGGCCACGCGGAAGGGTCGGATCTACGGCGTCCCGTACCTCGCCGACAACTCGGTGCTGTTCTACAACAAGGACCTCTTCGACCGGGCCGGCGTGGACCCGGCACAGGCGGTGACGAGCTTCGACGGCCTCCTGCACGCGGCCCGGAAGACCAGCGCCCTCGGCAAGAACGTCTACGGCTGGTCCATCGCGGGCAACTCGCCCGGCATCCTCGGGTTCGTCGTACAGCCGCACATCTGGGCCACCGGCACCGACCAGATCCGCGGCAGGATCGGCTCCCAGCGCGGCCACGTCGAGGGCAACGAGCCGCTGCGCCGGACCCTCGAGCTCTACCGCACCATGTGGAAGGAGCACCTGCTGCCGCCGGCGAACTTCGCCGACTCCGGTGCCACGTGGGGTGCCGACTTCCGTGCCGGCCAGATCGGCATGCTGCCGGCCAACTACGCGGCGGCGGTGCTGGCGGCCGACAGGTCGACCCGGGCCAGGACCGGGGTGCACCTGCTGTGCGGTCCGGACGGCGGGAGCGCGTTCTTCGACGGCGGCGACAACATGTGCATCCCGCGCGGAGCCCGCAACGCGTCGGGTGCGTGGGAGTTCGCCAAGTTCGCGATCGCGCTCAAGCAGCAGTACCAGCTCCCGATGGGTGGCTACTCGCCCGTCCGCTCCGACATCGTGAGCAAGAGCTTCCGCGCCGACTACCCGCTCGACGTCGCGGCACTGGTGCAGATCCAGCGCGGCTACGCCCCGGTGACGCTGGCCTACAACCTGCTCTACAACCAGGCCGACAGCCCCTGGATCGCGATGTTCCGCAAGGCCGTGTTCGGGGGCGACGTCCGCGGAGCCCTGGCGCAGGGGCAGCAGGCCTACGACCGCATCCTCACCCAGTCGCAGCTGTGAGGAGCCCCCGTGAGCGCAGCTGAGGCCGCACGCCGAGAGGAGAGCAATGGCACTGTCGGGTAGTCAGGCACGCACGGCACGCACGACGGAGGAGACGCCGGAGCGCCCTCCGACCCGGCGTCGCCGGCGCTGGGCGGGGGAGGGCTCGCTGACGCACCCCTCGACGACGGGCCTCGCTCTCGTGGCCCCCGCGCTGGCCTTCGTCGCGGTGTTCGTGCTGGTGCCACTGGCGTTCGCGGTCTACATCTCCCTGACGAACTGGCCGCTGATCGGGTCCTACCACTTCGTGGGCCTGAGCAACTACGCGAACATCGTGCACGACGACCGGTTCCTGCGAGCGGTGCTCTACACCCTCATCTACACCGCCATCGTGACGCTGCCCATCCTCCTTGTCGGCTACGTGATGGCGGTCGTCGTGCGCGCCAACCGGCGCGGCTCGGCGCTGCTGCGAACCGTCTTCTTCCTGCCGTACGTCATCGGGCTGAGCACGCTGAGCTTCATGCTGGTCCTGGAGGCGCAGCCCGGCAGCGGCGCCGTGAACCTGCTCCTGAAGGCGCTGGGCATCACCGACGGCACCACCGCCTGGCTGGTCAACGGACCGCTGGCGACCGGCCTCATCTGCGCGCTGGTGATCTGGGCGGTCTCGGGACTGACGATGCTGCTGCTGGTGTCGGGGATGCAGGGCATCCCCCGTGACGTCTACGAGTCGGCCGAAGTGGACGGGGCGACCTGGTGGGACCGGGAGCTGCACATCACCATCCCCATGCTGCGGCACCCGATCGCGATGAGCCTGATCATCTCGGTCATCGGGTCGTTCCTGGCGTTCACGCAGTTCTTCATCCTCACCCAGGGCGGCCCCGGGTCGCAGACCACGACCGTCGTCATGAACATCTACCAGCGCGCGTTCGTGCAGCTGCAGGTGGGAGCGGCGACCGCCGAGTCCGTCGTACTCGTCGTGGTGGTGGGGCTGGTCAGCGCCGGACAGTTCTGGCTGCTGCGCGAGAAGGACTGACCCGGCAGCCGCACGTGCGGAGATGCAACAGAGCGAGGAGCAACGATGGCGACAGCAGCACCTTCCACTTCTGGGCTCGATGCGAGGACGTCTCGCAACCGGCGAGAGTCCAGCGCGAAGCGGACGCTGTACGTGCTGGCGGCGGTGATCTCGCTCGTCGTGTTCGTCGTACCGCTGCTGTGGGCGCTCATGCGCTCCTTCCAGCCGAACGCGGTGATCACCGCGCCGCCGGACCCGGCCACCTTCTTCCACCTGTCGTTCGGCAACTTCCGCGGCATCACCACGTTCGGGACGATCGGGCGGGCCGTGGGCAACAGCCTGGTGGTCTCGGTGGGCGCGGCCATCCTCACCACACTCGTCGCCACCGCCGCGGGCTACGGGTTCGGCAGCTTCCGGTTCCGCGGTGCCACCGTGGCCTTCGCGCTCATCTTGGTCACGATGATGGTGCCGTTCCAGGCGATCATCACGCCGCTGTTCATGGAGCTCAACGCCATGCGGCTGACCAACAACCTGCTGGGGCTGGTGCTCTTCTACACGACGGTGAACCTGCCGTTCGGCGTCTTCGTCATGCGGACGGCGTTCCTCGGGGTGCCGGTCGAGCTGGAGGAGGCCGCCAACGTCGACGGGGCCGGCAGCATGCGGACCCTCGTGTCGGTGGTGCGGCCGCTTGTCGTCCCCGGCATGGCCACGACCGCGCTCTACGCCTTCCTCGCGTCGTGGACGGAGTTCCTCGGGGCCCTGACCTTCCTCACCGACCAGAACCTCTACACCCTGCCCGTCGCCCTGCTGAACCTGCAGCAGGGCGCGTACGGCTCGATCGACTTCGGCTACCTGTCAGCCGGCGCGGTCGTGGCCATGATCCCGTGCGTGGTGCTGTTCCTCGCACTGCAGCGCTACTACGTCGCCGGGTTGTCGTCGGGCGCCGTCAAGGGCTGAGTGCGGCCTGTACGCGCTGGCCGAGGCGGCCGCCTTGGTTGAGGTGCCGAGGCGCTAGCCGAGGCCTCGAAACCGTGGTCACGTTCGCGCGTAGGTGCGGTGGTTTCGAGGCCCTCGCCCTGGGGGGCTCGGGCACCTCAACCAGCGTGGGGGCTCGGGCACCTCAACCAGCGTGGGGGCTCGGGCGGCTCAGCCAGCGTGCAGTTCGGGCGGCTCGACCGGCGGGCGGAACGTCTAGCATGGCGGCATGCTCGAAGGTCTGTCGTGGTGACCGTTCGAGGGCAGCGGC